>NZ_JBSKHP010000003.1:0-374064 GCF_057128625.1 Pseudomonas imperatae
GGCAGCCCGTTGATCGACGCCTCCAGTCGGCCCGGGCGCTTTACGGGGCATACAATCAAGATCAAGAGCCAGATCAACAGCCAGATCAACAGCAAATCACAAGCCAGATCACAAGCCAGATCACAAGCCAGATCAAAGGCTGGATCAGACGCCGGTCAATAGACCGAACGACCAAGTCGTCAACGTGGTCCACACTTTGAACTCAATCTGCCGGAGAGCGTTCCATGTCCGACCGTTATATCGACTTCGCCAATTCCGACCTAGGCCGCCGCCTGGTGGGCGCCGTGGGGTTGCCCACGCCGGCCCGGCTGGAGCGTTGGCAGGCCGGACGCCTGCGGCCCATCGACGGCACCCTGGTGGTGGGCGGCGGCCCCTTGGCGGCTAACGTCGCCGAACTGGCGCCGCGGCTCACCGACAGCGCCTTCGGCTTTGCCACCGACAACACCAGCCTGCCCGCCTGGACTGCCGGCCTGGGCCCGAAGATCAAGGCCGTGGTGTTCGACGCCAGCCACATCAGCGACAGCGCCGAGCTCAAGCAGCTGCGCGAATTCTTCCAGCCGCTGATCAAGAGCCTCGACAACAGCGCCCACCTGCTGATCCTGGGCCGCGTGCCCGACGGCCTGGCACCTGCCGCGCACATCGCGCAGAAGGCCATCGAGGGCTTCAGCCGCTCGCTGGCCAAGGAACTGCGCAACGGCGGCGTGCTGCAACTGCTACAGCTGGACGATGACGCCGAGCTGGAAGGCGCCCTGCGCTTCTTCCTCTCGCCGAAAAGCGCCTACGTCGACGGCCAGGTGCTGCGCCTCAGCCGCTGTGCCAGCCAAGTAGCCGACTGGACCCGCCCACTGGCCGGCAAGAAGGCCCTGGTGACCGGCGCTGCCCGCGGCATCGGCGCCGCGATTGCCGAAACCCTGGCCCGCGACGGCGCCGAGGTGGTGCTGCTGGACGTGCCCCAGGCCAAGGCCGACCTCGACGCCTTGGCCGCGCGCCTGGGCGGGCGCACCGTGGACCTGGACATCTGCGCCAGCGATGCCGCGCAGCAGCTGATCGCCGCCCTGCCCGACGGCATCGATGTGGTGGTACACAACGCCGGCATCACCCGTGACAAGACCCTGGTCAACATGACCCCCGAATACTGGGACTCGGTGCTGGCGGTGAACCTCAACGCCCCGCACCTGCTGACCCTGGCGCTGTTCGACAGCGGCACCCTGAAGGACCACGGCCGGGTCATCCTGCTGTCGTCCACCAGCGGCATCGCCGGCAACCGCGGGCAGACCAACTACGCCGCCAGCAAAGCGGGGCTGATCGGCCTGGCACAGGCGTTCGGGCCCACCCTGGCCGCCCGTGGCGCCAGCATCAACGCAGTGGCGCCGGGCTTCATCGAGACCCACATGACCGCGCAAATGCCCTTCGCCCTGCGCGAAGCCGGGCGGCGCATGAACGCCCTCGGCCAGGGCGGCCTGCCCCAGGACGTCGCCGAGGCCGTGGCCTGGTTGGCCCAGCCGGGCAGCGGCGCGGTCAATGGCCAAGTGCTGCGCGTGTGCGGCCAAAGCGTGGTGGGGGCCTGAGCATGAGCGTGCATTGGCAAGACCTCGACCGCGTCGACGGCCTGTCGGGCCTGTACACCCGCGCCGCGCTACGCCGCAAGATCAGCGGCACGCAGTTGCCCGACACCGGCCTGCGCGCCTGGCTGACAGTGGATAACCCGCGCCTGGCCGCCTACCGCCAGGCCTGCGGCTTCGGCGAAAGCGGCCTGCTGCCGGCCACTTATCCACACGTGATGGCCTTCGCCCTGCAGATGCAGCTGCTGACCAGCCACGAGTTTCCCTTCCCCTTGCTGGGGCTTGTGCACCTGAGCAATCGCATTCGCGTGCTGCGACCGCTGGGCGGCTTGAGCCGGGTGCACGCCAGCGTGCATGTGGAAAATCTCGAGCCGCACGAAAAAGGCGCGACCTTTGACCTGGTGACCCAGGTCGACGACGCCCTGGGGCCGTTGTGGGAGGAACACAGCGTGATGTTGTGCAAAGGCGTGAAATTGGACGGCGTGCCCCCGGCAGAACTGCAGCCCAGCGTGGCACCGCTGATCGAGCACTCGCGCTGGTACGCCGGCAACGACTGCGGCCGCCAGTACGCCAAGGTCTCCGGCGACTACAACCCCATCCACCTGAGCGCCGCCAGCGCCCGGCTGTTCGGTTTTCCCACGGCCATCGCCCACGGCATGTGGAGCCTGGCGCGCTCACTGGCGGCGTTGCGCGAGCAGCTGCCTGCGGCGAACGTCGAGCTACACGCGCAGTTCCGCAAACCGGTGCGGCTGCCCAGCGAGCTGATCCTGTGGGCCAGCACCGGCGGCTCCAGCGGCCAGTTCGAGCTCAAGGGCAAGGCCGACCTGCTGCACATGGAGGGCGGCTGGTCGCCCGTCGCCTGATGCCCAGGGGCTGCACAAAGCTTCTAGACAGCCCCCGGCGCGCGCGCGATAAGCTTGGCCCATGAACCCATCCAACTGGATCGACCTGGCCCAGGACCGGGAAACCGGCATCGAAACCCTGCGCGCCCACTTCTACAAAGGTCATGCCTACGACCCGCACTGGCATGACAGCTACCTGGTGGGCGTCACCGAGCAGGGCGTGCAGCGCTTCAACTGCCGGCGCACCCTGCACGACAGCACGCCGGGCAAGATTTTCCTGATCGAACCGGGCGAGATCCACGACGGCGAAGCCCCTGACGACGCCGGCTTCACCTACCGCATGCTGTACCTGGACCCGCACTGGCTGGAGCGCGAGCTGGCCAGCCTGTTCGAGGAGGCCCCGTCCAACCATGCCCTGAGCTTCGCCGAGACCCTGACCCAGGACCCGCGCCTGGCCCACGCCGCGCTGTTCGCCTTTAGCGCCTTGCACGGCCAGGAACTGCGCATCGTGCGCCAGAGCGCGCTGGACGGCCTGCTGGAGCACCTGACCACCCATACCCAATGGCGCCAGCGCCAAAACAGCGACCCGCGCCTGCCGCTGGTGGCCCAGCGTGCACGCGATTATTTGCACAGCCACTGCTTCCGCGACCTGGGCATGGACGAACTGGCCATCGCCTGCGGCGTCGACCGCTTCCGCCTGACCCGCGCGTTCAAGGCCGCCTTCGGGCTGCCGCCGCACGCCTACCTGGTGCAGTTGCGCCTGGCCCGCGCCCGCCGCCTGCTGGCCGGGGGCGCCTGGCCGGCAGACGTGGCCAGCGACCTGGGCTTCGCCGACCAGAGCCACCTGGGGCGCTGGTTCATGCGCGCCTATGGCATGACCCCGGCGGCATACCGCAAGCGCTGCTCAAACCTTCCAGACTGAGCGCCGCGCAACGCCGATCATGGCCACTTCCCGTTATCGGAGCCTGCCATGCTCGCCTTCATGCTGTTCGCCTTCGTCGCTTCCATCACCCCCGGCCCCACCAACATCCTGGTGCTGAGCAACAGCGCACGCTTCGGCCTGCGCGCGGTGCTGCCAATTATCCTCGGCGCCTGTGCGGCGGCGGCGCTGATCGTGCTGGCGGTAGGCACCGGCCTGGGCCGCACGCTGATGACCCTGCCCTACGTGAAACCGGCCATGACCGTGGCCGGCCTGCTGTGGCTGACCTCGCTGGCGTGGAAAATCTGGGCGGCGCCGGCAACCGCCGTGCACGCCGACGACGAGCGCCGTCTGGGCCTGGCCAGCGCTGCCAGCCTGCAACTGGTGAACCCCAAGACCTGGATGATGGCCCTGGCGGTAGTCAGCGTGTTCAGCGCCCAGGGCCTGGCCGTGCAGTGGCTGGCGCTGGCATTCTTTCTGGTGTCACTGCCGTGCATGGGCTGCTGGGCACTGCTGGGCGCAGGCTCCGCGCGCTGGCTGCGTTCGCCCCGGGCCATGCAGCGCATGAACCGCACCCTGGCGGTGCTGCTGCTCATCTCCACCTGGCTCACCGTCATCCTGTAGCAGCGGCCAAAGGCCGCGTCACAGCCAACGCGGTTTCCAGGATTCATCGCGTCGGGGCCGGACGCAGCCTGTGGCAGCTGCTACGAGGTCCGTAGCAGCAAATGTCTTTGTGGGAGCTGGCTTGCCAGCGAGTTTTTAGGGCCCCAACGTCATCCTGTAGCAGCGGCCGCAGGCCGCGTCCCAGGCACCACGCACCGGGAATTTGCACAGGTTTCAGCCGCCATACAGATTTTCATTCGCGTTGCTCTTGCGCGCCGCGCGCCTGCGCCCCAAGCTTTAGGCACAGGAGAGCCCCATGAACCTCGAAGAACTGACCCAACGCCTGCATCGCATCCGCGACAACAATGACTGGCGTGGTTTCCACAGCCCCAAGAATCTGGCCATGGCCGCCAGCGTCGAAATGGCCGAGCTGGTGGAAATTTTCCAATGGCTGAGCGAAGACCAGTCGCGCCAGCTGCCGGCGGACAAGCTTGAGCACGCCGGCCAGGAAGTGGGCGACATCGTCCTCTATCTGTTGCTGCTGTGCAGCGAACTGGGCCTGGACATGGACGCCGTGGTGCGCGCCAAGCTGGCCCACAGCGAACGGCGGTTCGCCAAATGAGCGACCGTCACTTCGATGAGCTGGCCACCCGCTTCGCCGAGAAGATCTACGGCGGCGCCAAGGGCGCCATCCGCCTGGCCGTGTTGCAGACTGATCTGACCGAAGCCCTGCCCCAGCGCCCGTTGCGGGTGCTGGACATTGGTGCCGGCCTGGGCCACATGTCGCTGTGGCTGGCCCAGCAAGGCCACCAGGTAACCCTGGCCGAGCCCGCCGAGCCCATGCTCGAAGGCGCGCGCCAGCGGTTCGCCGAGGCCGGCCTGGCCGCCACCTTCATCCAGGCACCGTGGCAGGACCTGCCCGGCCTGCTGAGCGAGCAGTACGACCTGGTGATCTGCCACGCCGTGCTGGAATGGCTGGCCGAGCCGTTCACCATCCTGCCGGTGTTGCGCAGCCTGGTGGCACCGGGCGGCTGGCTGTCGCTGGCGTTCTACAACCGCGACGCGCTGGTGTACCGCAACCTGCTCAAGGGCCATTTCCGCAAGTTGCGCAGCAACGACATGGCCGGCGAAAAGCAGAGCCTCACCCCGCAAATGCCCCTTGACCCGCGCGAACTGCAGGCGCAACTCGACGGCCATTGGCAGGTCGAAAGCAGAAGCGGCGTACGGGTTTTTCACGATTACATGCCGGTCGACTTCCAGAAGAAAGCGGCGCTGGACGACCTGCTGGAAATGGAACTGGCCTACCGTCGCCACCCGGCGTACGCGGGCCTTGGCCGCTATCTGCACTGGATCTGCCGTCCCGTCTGACGCTGTGGAGATCACCATGTACCGCCCACTTGCCTTGAGTCTGATCGTGCTGGCCCTGGCCGGCTGCGAAAGCCCCAACCCCTACACCGCCAGCTCCAACCCGCTGCCGCCGGCGCCCCCGCAGGCCGCGCAGACCTTCGACCGCAGCGCCTACCCGGCGCAGCCGCGAGACTTTGCCAGCTACCGCAGCTGGACCTGGTTCAACCACCAGCCGCCGCCGGGCAGCCCGCTGGCTGAGTCCGACCAGATCGCCGAGGCCGTCAGCGAGGGCCTCGACCAGCGCGGCCTGCGCCCGGCGCGCAACGGCCCGGCGGACCTGCTGGTGAGCACCGACGTGCGCATGGAGAAGCGCCTGCGCCAGGTGCAGGAAGATTACGGCCCGGGCCCAGGTTACGGTCCCTATGGGCCTTACGGCGGCTATCCTCCTGTAGTGCGCACCTATGAGGTGCAGGTCATGGTGGTGCGCATCAACCTGTTCGACGGCGCCACCGGGCAACCGGTCTGGAGCGCCAGCGCAGAGACAGACGGCCAAGGCAGCATCAGCCAACGCGGCGACGCCTTGCGCGGCGCCGTGAACAAGGCCCTCGCGGCCTACCCCCCACGCTAGGTAACTGGAGAACATCATCATGTTCCGCCGTCTTGCTTTACTGTCAGTGGTGGCGCTGTTGCTCAGCGCCTGCGAAAGCAACCAGGTCAACCACGACTTCGACGCCAGCCGTGACTTCGGTGCCTACCGCAGCTGGAGCTGGAAGGAGCCGGCCCTGCAGTACCGCCCCGATGACCCGCGCATCAAGAGTGACCTCACCGAGCAGCGCATCCGCGAAGCGGTGGCCAGCGAACTCGACCAGCGCGGCCTGCGCCCCGCCCAGGCCGGGGCCCGCGGTGACCTCAGCGTGCAGACCTACCTGATCGTCGAGAACCGCCAGCAGCAGATCACCACCAACTACGGTGGCGCCTGGGGCGGTTACTGGGGAGGCTACTGGGGCGGGCCGATGTACAACGAGACCCGTAGCGTCGACTACAAGGTGGCCACCATCCAGGTCGACCTGCTGGACGGCCACGACGGCAAGCTGGTGTGGCGCGGCAGTTCCGAGCAGATCATGAACAGCTACCCGCCCAGCCCCGCCGAGCGCACCGCGGCCATCCAGAAGACCGTGACCAAGGTGCTGTCCACCTACCCGCCAAAATAACCCCCGTAGCAGCGGCCACCGGCCGCGTCCGGACCGTGTCACGGCGGGACGCGGCCTTTGGCCGCTGCTACGGGTGCAAGCACGCCACCTGCTGCTACGCTGAAACACACCCACTGGATGTGACAGTGTCGGCAAGGAGTGCTCGATGGTCCCGCGCTTTGCTTACCCGTACCGGCAACGCGGTGCGATCGGCCTGATGGCCGCCATCACCCTGGGCATGGCCTTGTTGTTCATGCTGCTGGTCATCGACAGCGGCCGCCTGTACCTGGAACAGCGCAAATTGCAGCGCGTGGTCGACGCCGCCGCCCTGGAAGCCTCCAACCTCAACGCCGTGTGCAGCGGCACCGGCGTCAACGCCCTCACCCAAGCCACCACCAGCGCCGCCCGCAACGGCTTAACCGTCGGCACCGGCAACACCCTCACCGCCACCTGTGGCACCTTGAGCACCGGCAGTAACAACCTGCGCGCGTTCACCGCCAACGCCACGGCCACCCAGGCGATACAGGTGGTAGCCAATGAAACGGTGGCCACCAGCGTGGCGGCGGGGTTGTGGGGGATGGTGGCGGGTGGGGGGTTCAATGCGAATACGGTGTTGCGGGCTACTGCTACGGCGGGGTATGTGGGGAATCCTTTGGCGCAGTTGAGTATTCGCAGTACCTTGGCGACAGTGAATACTGCGCAATCCAGCATCCTCAATCCCTTATTTTCCGGACTTTTGGGAGGAAACGTAAATTTAAGTGTGGACGGCTGGAACGGACTGATTACAACAGACGTCAATCTGCTGAGCTACCTCAACCGGTTAGCGCTTAACCTTGGTGTCAGTGCAGGTAATTACACTCAATTGCTGGCTACCAACGTCTCGGTTGGACAACTGGTGCAGGCCGCTATTGACGTACTACCGCAGAGCGGAAATACCGCCACCATCACCACTAGCTTGGCCGCTATACAATCGGCAGCTATCAATGTGCCAAATGTGACCTTGGGCAGCCTCTTGCAACTCCAGTCAGGCGCAACAACCGCTGGACTAAACGCCAACATTCAACTTTTCCAACTTATTCAGAGCTTTGTTCAGCTGGCCAATAGCGCGAGCTCCGTGAGCGCAACACTACCAGTAAGCGTCTTGGGCTTGGCCAATGTCACTACGCGAATTAAGGTTATTGAGCCGCCGCAGCTTTCCGCCATAGGGAACCCCACTCTCGCGGTGGCCGATCCAACACTGAATAACCCAAATCGAATTTATGTAAAAACTGCTCAAGTTCGGGCCTTGGTCTCAGTAAATCTTCCCGTACTTACTTCCCTTTCAGGGTTGACCACTTTACTCACCGACCTGGTTTCATCATTGGCAAACGTTCTTGGCAGTTTGCTCCAGCTAAATCTGGTCGCAACTCTTAACGCAGTATCCTGCTTGCTGGGGGCCGGTTGTGAGCAGTTGGACCTACTGCCCATGCCATCGCCTGAAATTGATATTGGGCTGGAATTGGCAAGTGCTCAAAGCTATATAACGGCGTTCAGCTGTACGTCTAACAAGTCAATTACTGCTCATACCCTCACATCCGCGGCGACGCTAAAAATCGGTCAAATTGACGCCAGCACTGCATTTTCTTCCTCGACTGACATGGTCGTGAATCCATTGCGCATTATCGATATCGGAACAAAGACCTGTCACCAAGTTCTTGGGATCGGCAGCTGTGGCCCAAGGACGGCTGGCACTGGCGGGGGCCTTGGTATTCTTGTGAATACCACTGTGGCTGGAAATACCACTGACCTCATTTTCAATAGTGCGAGTGCCCCGCCGAACGTAGGTTTGACCCCCAGCTATTTGACGCTGAGTAACAGCAGTATCGTGAACAGCCTGGCCAGTACAATTTCTGGCATTCAAGTACAAGCTTACAAACCAGTAACTAGCAATTTGCTGGGCGATTTGCTGGTAACTGTCTCGAGCTTACTTGGTACGCTCAATAGCCTCTTGCTCCCGGTGATCCAAGGACTGCTTAGCCCTCTGCTGGATCCTTTGTTGAATCAACTGTTGAGTTCCTTAGGCATCGACCTTACCCAAGTCCAGGTCGGCGCCAACCTCACCTGCCAGACCGGCCGGGCGCAGCTTGTGCTTTGACGCGGCCTGCGGCCGCTGCTACGGGAAGCGGCGTAGCAGCTGCCGCAGGCGGCGTCCGGGGGCGCGCGGTTATTCGGGGTGGGCGATGGGCAGTTCGATGCAGAAGCGTGCGCCTTCGTCGGTGTTGGTCACGCTCAGGCGGCCGCCCATGTTCTCGATGATGCCGTAGCTCACCGACAGCCCCAGCCCGGTGCCGACACCCACCGGCTTGGTGGTGAAGAACGGCTCGAAGATTTTCTCCAGCAGGCGCGGCGGGATGCCGCCGCCGTTGTCCTGCACGTAGAGGCGCACGCGCTCGTCGTCGGCCTCGGCGGTGGTTTCGATCCAGGGTTCCAGTTCGCGGTTGCCCTCGCGCTTGGTCAGCAGCGCGTCGCGGGCGTTGACCATCAGGTTGATCAGCACCTGTTCCAGCTGGTCGACGTGGCCGCGCACCACCACCTCCAGGGTAATTTCCGGCACGCGCAGTTCCACGCCCTTGCCTTTCATGCCCTCGGCCAGCAGCGACAAGGTGCCCTCCACCGCCACCTTGGGGTTGAACAGCTGCATCTCGATTTCCGAGCGGCGGCCGAACACCCGCATGTGGTCCACCACCCGCGCGGCGCGTTGCACCTGGGCGTCGATGCGGTTGAGCTTGTCCTGCAGGTAGTCGATCTGCACGTCGCCGTTGCCCAGGCGCTTGAGCACGTTGACGATGGCCATGCGCATCACGTTCAGCGGCTGGTTGATCTCGTGGGCAAGGCCTGTGGCCATTTCGCCGAGGGTGGCCATTTTCGCGCTCTGGGTCAGTTGCTGCTGGGTGCGCCGCACCTCGGTGTTGTCGCGCCCCACGGCCTGGATCTCGATCAGTTGCCCGCGCTCGTCGAACACGCCACGGTCGGACCACACCCACCAGGCATGCTCACGGCCGGGCAGTTGCAGGGCAATCTCGGCGGCGCTCACCGGCTGCTGCGGGGTCAGGGTGGCCAGGCGCGCCACGAAGGCGTCGCGCTGTTCGTTGGACAGCCAGTTGCCCAGGTTGATGCCCGGCAGCTCTTCGGTGCTGCACTCCAGGTACTTGGCCAGCGGCTGGTTGCCGAAGGTCAGGGTCAGGTCGGGGCGGTAGCGGCAGATCATCGCCGGCGAGTCTTCCACCAGGATGCGGTAGCGCTCCTCGCTCTGGCGCACCAGTTCGCTGGCGACGGTGGCTTCGGTCACGTCCAGCCACAGGCCAACGGCTTCCACGGGCATGCCCAGGTCATCGCGCAACAGCCGGGCTTCGTCCAGCACCCAATGGTAATTGCCCTGGCGGTCGCGCAGGCGGTAGCGGCTGCGCACCGCGCCTTCGCGCAGCAGTTGGCGGGTGCGCTGGAAGTAGCCGTCGCGGTCGTCGGGGTGCACCCACTGGGCCATCTCGCCGTCCTGGCAGTCTTCCAGGGCCCAGCCCAGCAGCGGCCGCAGGCTGTCGCTGAAGAAGGTGGGTTGCAGCGCGCCCTCGGCGTAGCGCTGCACGTAGATGACCGCCGGCGAGCTGGCGATCACGTTGTCCAGGCGCTTGTGGGCGGCGGCGGCCTGCTGTTGCTGGTTCTTGATGTCGCTGATGTCGAGCATCATGCCCACCACGCGGCGGATGCGGTCGCCCTCCAGCACGCGGCCCTGCACCCGGAACCACACCGGCGGGTCGCCCTTGTGCAGGCGCACGCTGAGGCTCAGCTCGTGGCCGCGCTGCACGTCACGCAGGCGGCTTTGCAGCTCGGCGCGGTCGGCGGGGTGGATCAGCGCCATCCAGTCCTGCAGCGGCAGTTGTTGCGGGGCGTCCAGGGCCTGGGCCAGGCCGGGGGCCAGCTGCAGGCTGTCACGTTCGGGGAAGAACTCCCACCAACCGGTGCCCATCAGCCCTTGCAGGGTTTCCAGGCGCTCGAGCTGGTGGCGATGGCCGCGCTCGGCCAGGCGCGCCAACACCGGCCCGGCCAGCGCCGCGAACAACGCCTGGCCATGTTCTTTCAGCGCAACAGGTACGCCCGTGGGCGGCAGCGCGCACAGCAGCCAGGCGGCGACGCCATGGTTTTCGCGGTAAGGCACCAGGCAGCCCTGGGCCGGCGCCAGCAGGTCGCTGTCCAGCAGGCCATGGCTGTCCAGCCCGGGCAGGCTGCGGTTCAGGCGCATTTCGGCGGGCCACAAGGTCAGCTCGCCGGGGCGCAACCAGTCGCTGAACACCTGCCACTGGGCCGCCTCGCCGGCACGCAGCAGCAGTGCCACGCCCGGCAGCTGGCACTGGCTGGCAATGCCGTGCAGTTGCTCGGCGATCACCTCGTCCAGGCGCTCCAGGCTGCTCAGGCGCAGGCGCTCGGCGATCTGTGCCAGCAGGCGCTGGAACTGGCCGTGCGCCTGCTGCTGGCCACGCTCGGCCAGCAGGTCGCCAACGTCGAACACCTGCAGCACCCAGCCTTCCGCCTGGTGTTGCACCCAGCCGCGGGTGTGCAGGGTGCCGTCGGCGGCCTTGAAGTCGAGGTCCAGGGTCTGGCCCTGCCAGTCCGCCGGCTCGCCCTCCACCACCAGGCGGCTGTTGGGCTGCAGGTAGGTGGCCAGGCGGCGGTCGGCGCTGGCCGCTGCGGCCAGTTGGTGGCGAAGGGGGCCGCTGAGGCGCAGCACCTGGCCCTGGGGGTCGAGCAGCAGTTGCAGGCCGCTGGCTACCTGGGGCGCCACTTCCAGCGCCACCGGCAGCACGGGCGGCGGCTGCGAGCGCCAGCGCCCGAACAGCTTCTCGCCGGCACTCAAAGGAAGATGCTCGAGGAGACGGTGATTGTGGCTGGCAGGTTCGGCACCTGACCGATGCCAGGCAAGGTCAGGAACGGCAAGACGCTGTTGATATTGCTGGAAGGGTATTTGATGTAAACCGTGAGAGTGCTACCCGCGCCAGCGTAGTCCGCGGTGATGTAGCTCTGGGAAAAATTCAACGCCGTGGGCAACCAGGTCAGGGCGGCCAACGCCTTGCCTGTCGCCGTGGACCTCACCAGCGCGGCATACCCGGTGCCCGTGGTCGTGGGGTCCACCGCCACCGCCTGGCGCACACCTTCAGCCGCCGCCTCGTTGAATGACTGCACCATCAGCAAAGGCAAGGTGTAAGCCACTACCCCGTAGAACACCGCGAAAAACAGGATGAAGACCAGGGCGAATTCAATCGCGGCCGCACCTTTTTGCTTGTGGGGGAGGCTTGCATTCATGATCGCGTCTACCCTGACAGTACACCTGTGTTAGAGCATAGAATCATTCGACGAAAAGGGACGTTTTTTACCGGATGCCAAGCCTAGTACTATTGATCTGGTTTACCCTCTGCGCCGAACAGGACATCCGCCACCGGCAGATTGCCAACGGACTGACCTTGGGCGGAGCCCTGTTCGCGCTGTTCTTTCTGTTCTACAGCGGCCACACGTGGCTGGGCGGCACCGCCGAGGAAGCCGGCCTGGCACTGGCCATCGCCATGGTATTGACCCTGCCCGGCTACATCAGCGGCCGGCTGGGCGCGGGCGACGTCAAGCTGCTGTGGGCCCTGGCCCTGGCCACCGACCGCATGCATGTGCTGGCCACTTTCATCGGCGCCGGAGTGACCATGATTGCCTGGATGCTGCTGGGCCCCCGTGTATGGAAACGCCTCAGCCCACGGCTGCGCAAACGCCTGCAGAACCTGCAGCCGGATCCCCAGGTCAAGCCACCCTTTGTGCCATTCCTGCTCGCCGGCTTCCTGGCGTCGCTTTTTTGGATCCACTGATCGATAAATAGGCGTGCACCTATGTACTTAGTCGGAAAGTAGGGCTAACGTCAGAAGGTAGTGACTGGCCATCATGTGCCACTACTCAAAGAGACCGGGCCTATCAGGTTGCCAACAGGGAGTTGCTCGTGAACAAGCGCGTCTCGTCCGTCAAAGTGCTGGTCGTCGACGATGAACCCGAGATCGTCGAACTGCTCTGCGAGCTGCTGGAGACCAGCGGTTACCAGTGCGTGCCCAGCCTCAGCAGCCAGCAGGCGCTGGAATGCTTTGCCCGCGACCCCGCCATTGGCCTGGTGCTGTGCGACCTGCACATGCCTGGCCTGGACGGCATCGAACTGGTCCAGCAACTCAAGCGCGTGGCGGGCAAAGGGCGCCCGTTCGAGCCCATCATGATGACCGGGCGCGCCGACAAGCAGGATGTGATCAAGGCGCTACGCGAAGGGTTCGTCGACTATTACCAGAAGCCCGTGGATATCGACGAACTGCTGGAGGGCCTGCAGCGCCACGAGGCCAACCTGGCGAGCCGGCAGCAGACCGTCCAGCACCTGGGCCACCTGAACGAAAAGCTGCAGTTCCTCGCCAGCTCCATCAATGAGCTCTATCAGGACCTGGAGCAGGTGCGCGCGCCCATGCGCGAACAGGCCCTGGAAGCGCCGGCGGCAGCAGCCGAGCGGGCGGTTCCAGCCGGCTTCGACCAGCTCTCACCGCGGCAAATGGCCGTGGCGCAACTGGTGGGCAGGGGCCAGACCAACTACCAGATCGCCTGCGAGCTGGGCATTACCGAGAACACCGTCAAACTCTACGTGAGCCAGGTGCTGCGCCTGACCCACATGCACAACCGCACCCAGCTGGCCCTGGCGCTGGCGCCCAACCAGCGGCAGCGGGCCAGCGCCTACTGAGGCTACTTGCTGATTTTTCCGGAGTCGTCCGCGGTGTACCACTGCGGAATCTTCAGCTTGTAGCTGTCCAGCCAGCGCTGCATCGCCGCCTCATGCTCCACCGCCGTGGTGGCCTGGGGGTTGCGCGAGGCCACCTGGCCGCTGCTTTGCAGCTGCAACCACTGCTCGGTGCCCTGCTGCGCCGCAGACGCCGGGCCGGGCTCAATGGCCCAGGCCGGGCTTGCGCCCAGCACCATCATGACTGCCAATACCTTGATTGCCATGCTGCCTCCTGACTATTTGACCGGTGAGACCGGTGCCGCGATGGTGGCGACCACCTTGCCGCCGGTCCTGAGTTTGTCGGCGCGCGCCTGGGCCTCCGCGACCTGCTCGGGGGTGAGGTTGGCGCGGGTCGTCAGTTCGGCGGCCTGCTGCCATTTGTCCTGGTAAATCAGCAACGTCACCATGTTCAGTGCCGCCAGGTTGTCGCCCTGCTTGAGCTCCATGGCGGTCAGGAACTCGAAGCGCGCATCGTCCAGGCGCAGTTGGTTGAGGTAGACCACGCCCAGGTCATTGCGGATCTTCTCGTCGGTGGGCGACAGCCGTGCCGCGCGCTGCAAATGGCTCATGGCCAGGCCATTGTCGCCCTTGGCGGCTGCCAGCTGGCCCAGGCCGTGCTCGCCCTCGGCCGCCATGCAGGTGCCCAGCAGGCCGCGGTACAGGGGCTCGGCCTCGCTGCGCCCCAGCAGGCGCATCACCCGCGCCTTGCGCACGCGCACCTGCACCAGGTTGTCGGGCAGCCCCTCCAGGTTGGCCAGGCTGGCGTGCAGGCGGCCTTCGTTGGCCATGTCATCGGCCAGGTTCAGCGACAGGTCCTGCTCGGGCGTAGGCTTGGGGCATTGCCCGGGCTTGCCGTTGAGGGCCTGTAAATCGAAGCGGCCATCGGCGGCGCAGCCTGTCAGGGCGAGCAGCAGGGTGGCCAGTAACAGTGCTTTCATCCGTGAAGCTCCAAAGTCAGGTTCATTTGCCAAAGGCCCGGGAAATGGCCATGAGCCCAGGCCCGGCAAGTACGATCAACAAGGCCGGGAACAGAAAGACCATCATCACCACCGACATCTTTCCCGACAACTTGGAGATGTATTCCTGCAGGGTCGTCAGGCGACGGTCATCCAGCAGTTGCTTGAGCGAGAGCAGCGACTTCATCGCACCGCCACCCTGGTTGATCAGTTGGCGAAGAATCACGCAGGTATCGGTGAATTCGTCCACAGCAAGCAAGCGTGCGGCGACGTCCAATTGCTCGCCCAACTCCAGGCCCGAATCGACCCGGTTCAGCACCAGGCGCAACTCGCTGCTGAGTACCGGCAACAGGCCCTCGGATTCATTGGTCAACACCCGCAGCGCCTGCTCCACGGCCAGGCCCGACTCGAAAAGGATGCGCAGCAAGGGGATGAAGGTCGATATCTCGCGCGCCACTTGCTGCTGGCGGCGCCTGGCTGCCCACGCCAGCACACGCTTGGGCAGGATATAACCCAACCCCAGGGCGAACACCGGGGCGACCACCTCATGGCTCACCGGTAAAAAAAACACGGTCTGCACTGACCACACCAGTACCAGCGCCACCAGGGGCGTCCCAACCTGCCAGGCGGCGAACTGGGACCGCTGGCTAGCCTTGCGCCAGCCGATGCGGTCCAGCAGTGCCTGGGTTTCGCTGTCCAGGCTGACGGCACGCTGGCCCAGGCGGCTGTCGCCCAGGCGCTGCCAAAGCCCCCCGATGCGCCGGTCCACGTCGGCTTCGCCGCGCAAGCGGCGCTCCACTAGCCGCTCACGACGGCGCTGCTCGACAAACTGGTTGGCCAACAGGCCGGCCGCCAGCAATAGCAGCAACGCACTGAGCAACATCGCCATGTCAGATACTCCTCAGCATGCGCCACAGCGCCAGGCAGCCCGTGAGCTGCAAGACGATGGCGGCGATCAGCAGGTGCTGACCGCTGGGGTCATGCCACATTCGGCTCAGGTAGCTGGGGTTGGTGAGCAGGAAGTAGCCGGCCAACAGGGCCGGCAAGCCCGCCAGCACCACCGCAGTCATCCGCGTCTCGCCGGTCATGGCCGCCAACTGCCTGGCCCCCTGCTCGCGCTCGCGAATCAGCTTGATCAGGTTTTCCAGCAGCTCGCTGGCATTGCCGCCGAACCGTTGGTTGATGCGCAGGCCCAAGGCAAACAGCCTGAATTCATCGCGTTCGTACAATTCAGCGAAATCCTCAACGGCCTCATCCAGGGCCACCCCCAGGCGCACGTTGCGCTCAACCCGGGCCATGGCCTCGCGCAACGGGTCATTGCTGGCCTCCATGGCGCCCAGCACCGCGTCGGCCAGGGTGCGCCCGGACTTCAGGCTGCGCACGGTGTAGTCCAACAACGATGGCAGTTGCTGAATCATGCGCTGAACCCGGCGGCGGTAGCGCCAGCTGACATACAGCCGCAGCCCCATGGGTGGGATCACCACCATCAGCAACACGCCAAACCATTCGCCAGACAAGGTGCCCAGCAGCACCAGCACGCCCCAGATGGCGAGGAAGATGCCAATGCGATCGTTGGGCCGCCCCAGCCCGGCACGCAGGAAACGGCGCTCCAGCCAGCGCATCCACGGCCGCTCGCTGGGCGCGACCACCTGGCCCTGGCCCAGCCGTTCGAGCACGCGCTTGTCGCCCGTGCGGCGCAGCCCGGTCACGAAGAACCGCACCGACAAACCCAGCAGCCCCAGGCTCAGCACGCCCATCACGATTGCCGCCATCATGCCTGCGACCCTCTCAATGCGCGTGGCTGAAGGTGTCGCGGCGCAGCTTGTCACCCGCGGGGTTGATGGCCTCGCGCACGAAGCCATAGCCGGTCTGGCGGTCGAGGCGGAACAGGGTGTTGGTGACGTACACGTCATCGCGCACGCCCACCACCTCCACCACCTCGCTCACGCACCGGCGACCGTCGGGCCGACGGGTGAGCTGGATGACCACATCCAGCGCGGCGACGATCATCTGCCGCAGGGTTCTCTCGGCCACGGTGCGGCCGGTCAGGCCCACCAGGGTTTCCAGGCGCAGCAGCGCGTCCTGGGCGTTGTTGGCGTGCACGGTGCTCATGGAGCCGTCGTGGCCGGTGTTCATGGCGGTCAGCACGTCCACCACTTCCACACCCCGGATCTCGCCGAGGATGATGCGGTCAGGGCGCATCCGCAGGGCATTGCGGATCAGGTCGGCGGACTTCACCTCGCCGTGGCCTTCGGCGTTGGGCGGGCGGGTTTCCAGGCGCACCACGTGGGGGTGGTCCAGTTGCAGTTCGGCGACGTCCTCGATGGTGACCAGCCGTTCATGGGGGTTGATCAGCTGGCTGAGGATATTGAGCATGGTGGTCTTGCCGGTGCCGGTACCGCCGCTGACCAGGATGTTGCAGCGCTTGCCCACTGCCTCCTGGATGAAATCGTAGATGGCCTGGTCGATGGTCTGCGTAGCCATCAGGTCGGCGCTCTTGAGCATGTCCTTGCGAAACTTGCGGATCGACAGGCACGGCCCGTCCAGGGCGATGGGCGGGATGATGGCGTTGACCCGGCTGCCGTCGGGCAGCCGCGCATCCACCATGGGCGAGGATTCGTCCAGGCGCCGGCCCAGGGGCGCGAGGATGCGCTGCATCACCCGTTCCACGTGGTGCGAGTCGATGAAGCGCAGGTCGGTGTGGTGCAACACGCCCTGGCGCTCGACGAACACCCGGTGCGGGCCGTTGACCAGGATCTCGGTGACGTTGGGGTCGCGCAGCAACACTTCCAGTGGGCCGAAGCCGGTGAGCTCATCCACCAGTTCCTCGGCCAGGCGCTCCATTTCATAGCGTGACACCGCCAGGTGGCGGCGGGCGATGTAGTCGCCGACCCGGTCCATGACGAACTGCGCCAACACCGCGCGCGAGCCCTCCAGCAGGTTCTTGCCGGACTCTTCGATGGCATCGATGATGAAGCGGTGCAGTATCAGCTTGAGGCCCTGAGGGTCGCCGCTGGACGTCTGGCCGCGCGGGCCGCCGAACAGTTTCTCGCTCATTCCTTGTTCCCCCACAGCCGGTTGAACCAGCCAGCGCCCGGCGGCTTGACCGCTTCAGAGCGCTTGGCCAGGCGTTCGCCCAGGGCCTTGAGGCCATTGGTCAGGGTTTCCCGTGGCGCCAGCTCAAAAAGGCTGATGCCCTGGTTCTTGGCGTTCATGCGGATCTCGGGGCTGAACGGCAGCACCGACAGCACCGGCAGCCCATAGCTTTTGCCCAGGGCGTCGGAATCGGGGGCCACGGCGCGCAGGTAGCGGTCCACCAGCAGGCGCGCGTGTTGCAGTTTCATGCCCTTCTCGCGCCACAGGTTGAGCACCGCCAGGTTGCGCCGGCACTCCACCACGCTCTGGTCGGTGTACCAGAGCAACTTGTCGCAGTGGCTGACGAAGGTGCGCAGCGCCTCGCTGTCCGGCTGGCCCATGAGGTTCACCACGATGTGCTGGAAATGCTGGCGCAGGGCGCTGAGCAGCATGTACAGCTCGGCGGCGCTGGTGGCTTCCAGCGGCTCGTCGTTCTCGCCATAGGCGAGGATGCTCATGCCCGAGGGTGAGCGCGGGAAGGCGCTGTCGATCATGGTGCCGTCCAGGCGCCGCAGGTTGCGCAGGGCGTCGCCGAAGTGGAAGGTGGTCTCCAGATTTAGCATCGCCAGGCTGGCGCCGTGGGGCAGGCCCAGGTCCAGCAGCAGGGTGTGCTGCTTGCTGCGGTGCACCACCAGGCCCAGGTGCGCAGCCAACAGGGCGCCGTCACCGTCGGACTGGGCGCCATACAGCACGGTCAGGGCGCCGAGGTTGGGGTTGGTGGCCACCGGCGGCAGGCGTTTGCTCAGCCGGCGCACCAGGCCTGCTACCTCGCTGGAGCGCGAGCCGTAGGCGACGAAGTCCCGAGCGCCGGCGCGCATGGCGTTGAGCACCAGCTGGTTGTCCATGCCGTCGCCCAGGGCCACCACCGCCAGCATCGGCTTGGCCTCGAGGGCGCCTTCGATCAGCGCGCACTGGTTGCTCACCTGGTCGCGGTCCAGGCCAATGAACACCAGGCTGGCGAAGGTCACGTCCACCAGCGCCAGCAGTTCGTCGAGGCTGCCGCTGGCGGCACCCACCACTTGGCCCAGGGGCGCCAGGGCGCCCTGCAGCCACTCCAGGTCACCGTCGTTGCGGGTGATGGCCAGAAAGGTCTGGCTCAGGCTCTGGCTCATTTGGACAGCCCACTCATGCGGTCGAAGTCGCCGTTTTCGAGGAAGTACATGCGGTACCAGTTGGGGTCGTAGTTGTGCAGGTTCTCGCCGGGCAGGTTGGGCAGGCGCGCATCGGCGGCCAGCGGCCTGACCAGGTGCGGGGTGACCACCATCAGCAACTCTTTCTCCTCGCGGCTGATGGACGAGGTGCGGAAAAACGCGCCCAGCACGGGGATGTCGCCCAGCCCCGGGAATTTGCTCACGTCCGAGGTGGTCTTGTTGCTGATCAGCCCGCTGATCACGAAGCTTTCGCCGTCGGCCAGGGACACGCTGGTGTCCGTACGGCGCACGTTCAGGGCCGGCACCGTGGTGCCGGCGATGGTGATGCCGCCGGTGTAGTCCAGTTCGCTGACCTCGGGTGCGACCTTCAGGGAGATGCGGTCACCGCTGACCACCGTAGGCGTGAGCGTCAGGCGAATACCGAATTCCTTGTATTCGATGGAGATGTTGTTGCTGCCACTGCTGGGCACCGGGATAGGCACCTCGCCACCGGCAAGGAAACTCGCGCTCTGGCCGCTCAGCGCCACCAGGCTGGGGCGTGCCAGGGTGTAGGCGAAGCCGCTGCTTTCCAGGGCGTTGATCAGACCCAGCACCTTGCCGCCACCGAAGGCGATGTTGAAGCTGCCGCTGGCCAGGGTGGCGGCGCCTGCCACGTCGCCGATGGCGCCGGGGGCCACGGTGCCGGTGACGGTATTGGGCGAGCCGAAAAGAAAGTTGGAACCCTTGCCGAAAATCGACGTACTGGCTTCCTTGAGCTTGGTGCGGCTGACCTCCACGAAACGGATATCGGTCTGCACCTGGCTGGGCAGGTCGACGTCCTGCGAAGGTGGGCCGCCGTGGGCGTCGAGGCCGGCGGTCGCGGTGCCGCGCACGAATACCATGCTCTGCCGCGGCGTGCTGGCGCAGGCGGTCCATACCATCAGGCTGGTGGTACCCTGGGCCACGCCGGTCAGCAGGAAACCGGTGTCGCCCGTGGGGTGCACGTCGGCGATTTTCGGGTCACCGATGGCCACGCGGGTGATGGCGACCGGGCTGTGCATTTCATTCTGCAAGCCCTGCTGCACTTCAAACACGCCGGGCAACGCCGACAGTTGCGCGCAGCCTGCCGGGGCGGCCTGCGCCCCGGGCACACAGAACCCCGCCAGCAGCACGCGGTAGATCAATCGCTGGAAAACCGGCACGGTACGACAGCTCATTCAAGGCATCCTTGCTGTATTCAGGGCGTTTGCGCAGTGGCCTGGTTGGCAGGCTGGTTGCCGCGTATCACTTCCATGCCGCGCCGGGCGGGGCTTTCGCCCTGCGCCATACGCTGCGGTGTCGGGTTGCTCAAGGCAAGTTGGCTGAACTGCAGCAACTGCCGGTTGGTACTTTCCACCGCGGGCGCCGCGTCGTCCTGGTTGGCCCAATAGCGAGCCAGGCGCTTTTCCTCGGCGCTGCGCACGGCCAGGCGCAAGGTGCCAGCCTGGGCCGCCAGCATCAGCCGGCTGACCAGGGCTTGCGGCACCGCCAGCACAACGGTGCGCGCGCCTCGGGTGTTCTTGCTGTCATTGGCCGCGCCCGGCGAGGCCGGGTGCCCATCGTTCGCCAGGCCAAGCTGATCGCCGATGCTCAATACTCGTACCGCAGGGATCACCACCTGTGCCGAGGCCGCTGGGTTGCTCTGTTCCTGGCGCAGGTACAGCATCACGTCCACATAGTCGCCAGGGGCCATTTGCCCGGCGGCGCCAATGACCTCATCCACGGCCACGGCCAGCGCGCGTTCGTCAGGGCGGATCATGCGCGCCAATGGGCCGCCCGGGCTGAAGGCGTCGTCGCTTAGCCAGGTACCGGCGGGCAACGCACGCCAGGTTGAGCGGCCCACGACCTTGTCGACACTGGCGAAACTGCCCGGCGGGGCAACGCGAACACGCTCCACGGCAAGGTCTGCAGCCGTGAGAGGGGTATAGGGCGGTACTTCGTGCGCCAGCACCACCAGCGGTTGCAACAGGTCCGGCGGCGCTGGCGCAGGTGCCGGCTCGGCAGCCACCGGTTCGGCCACCACCGGCGCGGGGGGAGGCACGGCAGGCTTGCTGAGCACGATGCCCCAATACCCGGCTACCAGTGCGCCCACCAAAAAAAGGCCGGCCAGGATCATCGTGAATCGACTACTCATCGAGGGCGCCTCCTTATGCCTTTAAACCGTCTGCCTTCCGAAGTCTGGCCATGCGCCGGTGTTAAGTGCGTGAAACTATTTCGCTATTTCAAGGTAGTAGAGGTAGGACGAAACGCCATTACTGGGACGAACAAAATCACCGCAAACGTTGGCGGGTTGTAAAAACAACGACTTGTTGACGCGGAACCGCGAATACCTACTTTAGTACTAACGCTTTCTTACAGTTGTGGGCCGTCAGGATGTTGTCGATGCTGCTGTGGAAGGGAACTACGTCGCAAAAACTGAGGTAGCAGCGTTCGCACAGCGCTAAGGAGAGGTTCGCATGTCCTTCATGAAACTCATGGTCAACGCGCAGATCCGCATCAGCAAGTTCATGCGCGACAAAGAAGGCGCCTCGGGTATCGAATACGCAATCATCGCTGCCATGGTCGCGGTTATCATCATTGGTTTCAGTAGCAGTATCCAGGGTGGGATCACTGCCATCTTTACTAAAATCCAGGCTGCCCTGCCCTCTGGCTCCTGATGTTCTACACTGATCAGCACATGACATGATCAACGTGGCCGCCTACTCATGACTTCACCCGGCATCAGGTATTTCCTATGAGTCCCTCCCCACCCCCACGCCAACAACTGCTTCTCGTGGATGACGAAGAGGACGCACTGCTGGAACTCGCCGAGTTGCTCGAAGGCGAAGGTTTCTGCTGCTTCACGGCGACCTCGGTCAAGCTCGCCCTGCACCACCTCACTCGCAACCCCGACATCGCACTGGTGATCACCGACCTGCGCATGCCGGAGGAAAGCGGCATGTCGCTGATCAAGCGCCTGCGCGAACACACCTCGCGCCAGCACTTGCCGGTGATCGTCACTTCGGGCCACGCCGACATGGAGGACGTCAGCGACATGCTGCGCCTGCAGGTGCTGGACCTGTTCCGCAAGCCCATCTACCACGTGCGCCTGCTGGAAACCCTGAACAACCTGTTCCCCGAGCCGAAAATCCACCTGGTCGGCCATTAGAGCTGTCACCGCAACCACTTCTTACCGCCTGTAGCAGCTGCCGAAGGCTGCGTCACGCCCTGACGCAGCCTTCGGCAGCTACTACGGGTCGGCGCGTTGCGCATCATCCGGCTACGATGTAGTTGAACTTGGTGCCGTTGGTCGTGCCCAAGGCTCTGGCCGGCAGCACGCCGGTAATCGATCGGGAAACACACATGCACGCAGACGGTTTTTTCGAATGGCTGGGCCAGGCGCTGGGCGCCATCATTCGTTTCGTGGTCGACAGCCTGGGCTGGCTGTTCAACCTGCTGGCCCACGCCGGCGGCAATTTCGTCGACGGCCTGTCGCGCACCCTGGGCATGGACGCCTCGCTGATCAGCATCATCGCCCTGGTGATCGGCCTGATGTTCCTGTATTCGGCCTTGCGGGCGTTCATGCGTGCCTCGATCTTCCTCGGGGTGATCTGGTTGATCCTGGGCCTGTGGCTGCTGAGCTGGATCATTCACTGACGCCAATCAGGTAGGATGGCGGGCCCGCAAGGAGCCTGCATGAGCACACTGCTGAACGACTGGCGCGACCGCCCCACCCACCGCCGGGTGTGGGCCCTGGCCGCGCCGATGATCCTCTCCAATATTTCCGTGCCGCTGGTGGCGCTGGTCGATAGCACCGTCATCGGCCACCTGCCCCACGCCCATCAACTGGGCGCGGTGGCCGTGGGCGCCAGCCTGTACGGCTTCCTGGCCTGGGTGATGGGTTTCCTGCGCATGGGCGCCACCGGCTTCGCCGCCCAGGCCGCCGGGCGCAACGATGGCGCCGGGCTGCGCCAGGTGCTGGCTCAGGGCCTGATCCTGGCGCTACTGTTTGCGCTACTGCTGTGGCTGCTGGCCCTGCCCTTCAGCCACCTGGCCCTGAGCCTGATGCAACCCTCCGGGGCGCTGGCGCAAAGCACCCAGGCGTTCTTCCAGGTGCGCCTGCTGGGCCTGCCGGCGGCGCTGGCCAGCTACGCGCTGGTGGGCTGGTTCCTGGGCACCCAGAACGCCCGCGCGCCGCTGGCGATTCTGCTGGTGACCAACATCACCAACATCATCCTCAACCTGTGGTTCGTGCTTGGCCTGGGCTGGGGCGTGATCGGCTCGGCGTGGGCTTCGGTGCTGTCGGAGTGGTTGTCGGTGGCCATCGGCCTGGCGCTGACCCGCCCGGCGCTGCGGGCCTACCCCGGCCAGGTGGCGTGGGCGGCGCTGCGGCGGTGGCGGAACTGGCAGCCGATGCTGGTGGTGAACCGCGATATCTTCCTGCGCAGCCTGGCCCTGCAACTGGTGTTCTTCCTGATCACCGTGCAGGGCGCGCGCCTGGGCGATGCCACCGTGGCCGCCAATGCGCTGCTGCTCAATGGCCTGATGGTCACCGCCTACGCCCTGGACGGCCTGGCCCACGCGGTGGAAGCCCTGTGCGGCCACGCCATCGGCGCCGGCCAGCGTGACGAACTGCGCCGCTCCATGACCGTGGCCTGCGGCTGGTCGCTGCTGGCCAGCGTCGTCTTCGCGCTGGTGTTCCTGTTTGGCGGGCACCTGTTCATTGCCGCGCAGACCAATATCCCCAGCGTACGCGCGACCGCCGACATCTACCTGCCGTACCTGGCGGTGCTGCCGTTGATTGCGGTGGGCAGTTATTTGCTGGACGGGCTGTTCATTGGCGCCACCCGCGCGCGGGAAATGCGCAATGCCATGCTGTTGAGCGTGGCGCTGATGCTGCCAGTGGGGGTGGTGACCATGGGCTGGGGCAACCATGGCTTGTGGCTGAGTTTCCTGTTGTTCATGGCCCTGCGCGCGGTGACCCTGGGCGTGGTCGGTTGGCGCCTGCACCAGCGCGACGGCTGGTTTAACTGACGGCCCGTGGGAGCTGGCTTGCCAGCGAGATTTTCAGGGTCTCGAAGAACTCGCTGGCAAGCCAGCTCCCACAAAGGCAACCACATCGGGTAGCACCGGGGCCAGCCAGCGCAGCGGCTTGGCCAGACTGCCCACCAGGGTGACGTGGTTGATGCGGTCGTAGTAGAAGTCCTGCACCGGCACGCCCAGCGCGCGCAGGCGCCCGGCCAGTTGATGGGTGTTGCGTTGCGGGTTCACCAGGCTGTCACTGTTGGCGGCAATCAGCAGCGCCGGCGGCGCGCTGGCGCTCAGGTGGTTGATGGGCTGGGAATCGGGCGGCTCGTGCGGGGCGAAGAACACCGGCTTGGCCTCGGGGTTTTCGATGGGCAGGAAGTCATAGGGCCCGGCCAGGCCGATCCAGCCATGCAGGATGGCTGGAGTCAGGCCCTCGGCCGCCAGCCAGCGCGGGTCCAGCGCCAGCATCGCAGCGTTGTAGGCACCCGAGCTGTGGCCCATCAGGAAAAAGCGCTGGGGGTTGCCGCCGTAGTCGCCGATGTGGCGGTAGGCCCAGGCCACTGCCGCGGCGTTGTCCATGAGAAACGCCGGGTAACGCACCTGTGGATAAAGCCGGTAGTCGGCCACCACCGCCACGATGCCCTGGGACGCCAGCGCCTCGCCGACGAAGCGGTACTGCTGGCGCGAGCCGCTGTTCCAGGTGCCCCCATAGAAAAAAACCACCACCGGATGATCCGGCAGTGGTTTCAGAGGCTGGTAGATGTCGAGCATCTGCCTGGGGTCGGGGCCGTAGGCCACCCCCGCGGTCAGCCGGTAGCTGTCCGAGGGGGTGACGCAGTCCACCAGTTTCAGCGGCGAGCAGGCTGCCAGGGCAGCCAGCATCACGCCGCCCAGGACTGCCAGCAGCCCCTTCACCGGTTACGACGACAGGTACGAGGAACGGGTCAGGCCCAGGCGCAGTGCGTCCAGGTACTGGGTGCGTTCACGCGGGCTGATCTTGGCGCTGGCCACCTTGTCGCGGTAGTGGTTCATCAGCTCCTCGGGCGACAGGTGCACGTAGCGCAGCATGTCCTCGATGGTGTCGTGGGTCTCGATGCCGGCGCTGTAGGCGCTGCCGTCGGCGTTCTGGTAGATGTTCACCGAGTCGGTGTCACCGAACAGGTTGTGCATGTCGCCAAGGATTTCCTGGTAGGCGCCCACCAGGAAGATGCCCAGCAGGTAGTCCTCGCCTTCGTTGACCGCGTGCACCGGCAGGCTGGTCTCGATGCTCTGCTCGTCGACGTACTGCTTGATCTTGCCGTCGCTGTCGCAGGTCAGGTCCTGCAGCACCGCGCGGCGCATGGGCTCTTCGTCCAGGCGGTGCAGCGGCAGGATCGGCAGCACCTGGCCGATGGCCCAGGTGTCGGGCAGGCTCTGGAACACCGAGAAGTTGCAGATGTACTTGTCGGCCAGCTTGTCGTTGAGCTCGTCCAGCACCATGCGGTGCGAGCGCTGGCGGGCTTTCAACGAGTTGTGCAGGCGGCGGCACACGGCGAAGTAGCACTGTTCGGCCAGGGCCTTCTGCGCCAGGGTGATCTTGCCGTCGGCGTACTGGGTGGCCACGTCGCTCATGTAGTGCGTGGCGCGCCAGTAGGTCTCGGTGACCATCTCGATGTCGGTCGGGCCCAGCAGGTCCACCAGCCACTGCACGGTCTCGGGCAGGCTTTCCTTGTCGAGGATTTCCGGCACTTCGTCGTTGTGCTTCTCGACGTCGGTCACCTGCACCACCAGCATGGCGTGGTGCGCGGTCAGCGAGCGGCCGCTCTCGGAGAAGATGTGCGGGTGCGGCAGGCCCTGGGCGTCGCAGAACTCCTTGAGCATGCCCACGACCACGCCGGCGTAGTCGTCCATGTCGTAGTTGATGGAGCTGGCGTTGCGCGAGTGGGTACCGTCGTAGTCCACGCCCAGGCCGCCGCCCACGTCGATGTGGTCAACCGGCAGGCCCAGGGCGCGCAGTTCGCCGTAGTAGCGAATGGCTTCCTTGAAACCGTGCTGGTAGTCGGCCAGGTTGGCGATCTGCGAGCCCATGTGGAAGTGCAGCAGGCGGATGCCGTCGTCCAGGCCGGCGGCGCGGAAGCGCTCCACCACCGAGATCAGCTGGGCAGCCGAGAGGCCGAACTTGGACTTCTCGCCACCAGTGTCGGCCCACTTGCTGGAAGCCAGGGACGACAGGCGCACGCGCAGGCCTACCTGCGGCTTGACCTTGAGCTCGGCGGCCTCTTCGATCACCAGGCCCACTTCCGATTCTTTCTCGATGACGATGAAGACGTTGTGGCCCAGCTTCTGGCCCATCAGCGCCAGGCGAATGAATTCGCGGTCCTTGTAGCCGTTGCAGACGATGGTGCCGCCCTTCGGCGCCAGGGCCAGCACGGCCAGCAGCTCGGGCTTGGAGCCGGCTTCAAGGCCGATGGACACGTCCTGGGTGGCGATGATGTTTTCCACCACCGCTTCCTGCTGGTTCACCTTGATGGGGTACAGCGCGGTGTACTTGCTCTGGTATTCCAGGCGCTCGATGTTGGCATCGAAGGCGCCGGTCAGCTGGCGCACGCGGTCCTGCAGAATGTCCGGGAAGCGCACCAGCAAGGGCAGCGACAAGCCGCTCTTGCGCAGTTCGTCTACCTGTTCGAACAGGTCGATGGGCGCGCTTTTCGGCCCATTGGGACGCACTTCCACGCGCCCGGCCTCGTTGATCGCGAAGTAACCGGCCCCCCAATGGCGTATCCCATAAACGCTGCGGCTGTCCGCAACTGTCCATTGGCTGCCATCGTCTTTGCGTGTGCGTCGTACGGACATCGAAGTCCCCTATAGAAAGTCAGAATCCACCGGTAATTCGGCCGGTGCAGTGTAATAAGCGAAGATGACGATTACCTGCCAGTGCAGGGTAGACCCTGCTGGCCGCGT
The DNA here is from genome assembly GCF_057128625.1 of Pseudomonas imperatae. Classification (NCBI taxonomy): domain Bacteria; kingdom Pseudomonadati; phylum Pseudomonadota; class Gammaproteobacteria; order Pseudomonadales; family Pseudomonadaceae; genus Pseudomonas; species Pseudomonas imperatae. The sequence continues at coordinate 26,488 of NZ_JBSKHP010000003.1, forward strand.
CAAGTTTAGAAATGGCAATGCGTGGGGCTGGTCAGCCGCCAGACTTTTTGGCCTTGAAACCCTGCTTGACCAGCTCGGCGAGCAGCAGCTCGACGTGGTCGCCCTGGATTTCAATCACGCCATCCTTCAGCGCGCCGCCGGTACCGCAGCGGCGCTTGAGGGTGGTGGCCAGTTCCTTGAGGTCGTCGGGCGCCAGCGGGACGCCGGTGATGGTGGTCACCGTCTTGCCGCCCCGGCCCTTGCTTTCACGACGCACACGGGCAATCCCGTCACCTTCGGGGATGACGGTCTGCTTGCAGATGCAGGCATCCATGGGTTGACGACAGTCCGGGCAATGCCGGCCAGCATCGGTGGAGAACACCAGGCCGCCGAGAGCGGCGAAGGATGTGGTTTTCTTGGCCACTGGCAATCCTCAGTTGAGGACGAAAAAACTGGCCGGCGCACAGGGCGGGTTCCGACCGCGAAGCCCCACTCAGGCAGGGGCAGCGCTACTGCGCCATGGGGATGGCTGCAGCTTGAAAAGGTCGCGCAGTGTAACGGCAAATGCAAGGCTTGCTAAGTGCCAAAACGCGCCATTTATCAAAGGATTCGCGACGTCCATGACCATTGAATGTGGGAGCGGGCTCTGCCCGCGAAAAGCACACCGCGACCTGTCATGGAATATGCGGTGCCATTTTCGCGGGCAGAGCCCGCTCCCACGGGGTCAAGGCGCGACTACGCGTTGCAGGGCCACCAGGGAATCGGGGCAGTAGGGGCGGGTCTCGCTTTCGGCCAGGGCCTGGGCCACGGGGATGAATTTCGCTTCCAGCACTTCCTCGGGCTGCACGTTCAACGGCCCGTCCCACACGGCCGAGAACACCGCGCACCAGGCACGGTTGCCGGGCTGGTCGAAGAAGAACTGGCCGTGGGGCGTCAACGGCACGCCGGCCACGCCCAGTTCCTCGTGCAGCTCGCGGGCCGCCGAATCGGCGTAGCTTTCGCCGGCGCCGACCATGCCGCCCGCGGCCACGTCCCAGTAACCGGGGTACACCGCCTTGCTCAATGTGCGCCGATGCACGCACAGCTCGCCGGTGGAGTTGAACAGCAGGATGAAGGTGGCGCGGCCGATCAGGCCGCGCTCGCGCAGTTGCTGGCGCGGCAGGGCGCCCAGCACGTGGTCCTGCTCGTCCACCCAGGCGATGGCCTCGGCGTCGGAGGCGGCGCGGTGCGCCGCTTCTTTATCGGAGTACGACATCCGTCACCCCTGGGACAGCAGTTGGCGAAGGTCGATCACCGCGGCGTTGGCGCGAGAGATGTAGTTGGCCATCACCAGCGAGTGGTTGGCCAGGATGCCGAAGCCGCTGCCGTTGAGGATCATCGGGCTCCAGACCGGCTCCTGCGAGGCTTCCAGCTCGCGGATGATCTGGCGCACGCTGACGGTGGCGTTCTTCTTCGCCAGCACGTCGGCGAAGTCGACCTCGATGGCACGCAGCATGTGCGACAGCGCCCAGGCCTGGCCGCGGGCTTCATAGAAGACGTTGTCGATCTGCATCCACGGGGTCTCGACGATTTCCTCTTCCAGCTGCGGCGCCTGGCCCGGCACGATGGTCTCGGTCTTGGAGGTGGTGTTGAGCTTCACCCGGCCAACGCTGGCCGACAGGCGCTGGGACAGCGAGCCCAGGCGCGTGGCGACGTCACCCAGCCAGTTGTTGAGGTTGTCGGCACGCGGGTAGAACAGCGCGCCGGTCTGGTTGGGGTCGGACAGGCGCGCCTGGTAGCGGCTCAGGGAATTGATGCCGTCCTGGAACTCGGACTCGCTGGACGGCCAGATCCAGCTCTTGTTGTCGAAGTTGAACTTGGGCTCGGCGCGCACCAGGTCGGCGTCTTCAGCCGACTGCGACTGGGAACGGGCGAAGTCCTTGCGCATGGCCCGGGTCAGGTCGCGCACCTGCACCAGCACGCCGTATTCCCAGCTGGGCATGTTGTCCATCCACAGCCCAGGCGGGAAGCGATCGTTGGAGATATAGCCACCGGGCTTGTTCAGCAGGGTGCCGGCCACGGTCTTGAGGGTTTCCACGGTGGTGTAGCCCACTACCATCTTGTGGCCTTCGCGGGCGGCGGCTTCCTGGGCATGCTGCTGCACCGGGAACAGCGCCGGCTCCTCGCTCCAGTACCAGCCCAGCAGGCCGGTGACCACCAGGTACAACCCCACCACCGTCAACAGCGCGCGGCTGACCAGCAGGCCGCCCAGGTAGCTGCGGGGTGCGGCCTTGGCGGGGCCATTGCTGTTGCTGTCGGCGGGCTCGCGCGGTTCGCCCTTGCCTTTGCCTGTGCGGTTCTTCCAGTCCAGCATGGCTATATCCTTTCGATCACTGAATTCAAAGGTTCGACCGCAAGCCCTTGGCATCGTGCCAGTGGGGCTGTCGATCCTGGGTGCACTATAAAGGATGCGACGCCGCAGGCATAAGCGACTAGCCAGTCATTAAATGAATACACAAACCGAAGGGTTATTTTCCGGATGACAGTCGCGTGAAAGGAAATGAGTGCTAGCATAGAGCCACTATCGAGTCGCAGCACCCCCAATAAGTAGTCAGGACATGACCGAAGCAGACGATCCCGGCCGCGAACGCCTCAAGCATCACTTTGCCCAGCGGGTCATCCATCAGGCCCGGCAGATCCTGGAAGTCTGGCAGCGCCTGCAGCGCAGCGAGTGGTCCAGCGAAGACCTGTGCGAGCTGAATGAGGCCAACCTGCGGCTGCTGCGCTTCGCCGAACGCTTCGAGCAACCCGAGCACGTCACCATCGCCCGCAGCCTCAACCAGGCCCTGCTGGCCGTGGAAGACAACCGCGGGCGCCTGAGCAGCGAACTGATTCACGAGCTCAACCGCCTGATGCAGCGCCTGTCGCGCACCGGCCTGCGCCATGGCGACGAGCTGGACCACACGCTGCTGCCACCGCTGCGCAAGCCGGTGTACGTGCTGCTGCAGGATGCCGAGCGCGGCGAGCGGCTGGCCACGCAGCTGGAATTCTTCGGCCTGCACGCCCAGGCCCTCGACAGCGCGGCGGCGTTCCAGGCCTCGATGCAGGAGTGCACGCCGGCGGCCATCGTCATGGACGTGGACTTCGGTGGCTGTGGTGTTGGCCTGCAGTTAGCGGCCCAGGCCCAGGAAGGCCAGGAGCCGAGGCTGCCGCTGTTGTTCTTCAGCCTGCTGGACACCGACACCCCTACCCGCCTGGCCGCCGTGCGCGCCGGTGGCCAGGAGTTCCTGACCGGGGCGCTGGAGGCCTCCAGCCTGCTGGAGAAAATCGAGGCCCTGACCTGCGTGGCCCAGTACGAGCCGTTCAAGGTGCTGGTCATCGATGACTCCCGGGCCCAGGCCATGTACACCGAACGCCTGCTCAACGGCGCCGGCATCGTCACCCGCACCCTCACCGACCCCATCGGCGCCATGGCCGAGCTGGCCGATTTCCAGCCCGACCTGATCATCCTCGACCTGTACATGCCGGCCTGCACCGGCCCGGAGCTGGCCAAGGTGATCCGCCACAACGACCGTTACGTCAGCGTGCCGATCATCTACCTGTCGGCCGAGGATGACCTGGACAAGCAGCTGGACGCCATGAGCGAGGGCGGCGACGACTTCCTGACCAAGCCGATTCGCTCGCGGCACCTGATCACCACCGTGCGCAACCGCGCCTCGCGGGCGCGCAACCTGAAGTCGCGGATGGTGCGCGACAGCCTCACCGGGCTGTACAACCACACGCATATCCTGCAACTGCTGGAGGACTGCGCCTTCCGCGCGCGCCGCGAGGCCAAGCCGCTGAGCTTCGCCATGCTCGACATCGACCATTTCAAGAAGGTCAACGACAGCCACGGCCACCCCATGGGCGACCGGGTGATCAAGAGCCTGGCGCTGTTCCTCAAGCAACGGTTGCGCAAGACCGACTTCATTGGCCGCTACGGTGGCGAGGAGTTCGCCATCGTCATGCCTGACACTGACCTTGCCGCCGCCCACGACGTGCTGGACGAGATCCGCCAGCGCTTTGCCGAGATCCACTACCCGGCGCAGCCCCAGGACCTGCGCTGCACCTTCAGCGCCGGCGTGGTGCAGATGGCCGCCGACAGCGACAGCCTGAGCATGGCCGCCCAGGCGGACGAGGCGCTATACCGCGCCAAGGGCGCCGGCCGCAACCACGTGCAAACGATTTCGTAGCAGCCGATGTTTTTGTGGGAGCTGGCTTGCCAACGAGTTTTCACGGCCTCAACAGCTCGCTGGCAAGCCAGCTCCCACAAAGGCTGCGACACGGCAGGTAACAACCCTGTCACCTGCACGGCCACCCTCGCTGGGCTATGATGCGCAGACTTTTGTGTTGCGAGATTGCCATGCGCCGCCTGCTTTGCCTTCTGTTACTGGTGCTGACCCTGCCCGCCATGGGCGCCAGCCTGCTGGACAGCCGCCCCAGCGCCACCCTGGGCAGCGCCCTGAACAACAGCAGCGATTTCCTGCCGGTGCACCAGGCGTTCCAGCTCAACCTCAGCAAGACCACGCCCGAGGCCATCACCCTGCAGTTCGTGGCCACCGATGGCTACTACCTGTACCGCCACCGCTTCGCGTTCAAGCCCACGCCTGCCGACATCAAGCTGGGCGCGCCGCAGATCCCCGACGGCGAGAAGAAACACGATGAATATTTCGGTGACGTCGAGGTGTACCACGGCATCGTCGAGATCACCCTGCCCCGCGACCCCAAGGACACCCGCCCCTTAACCCTCGCCGTGACCTACCAGGGCTGCGCCGACAAGGGCCTGTGCTACCCGCCGGAAACCGAAAAGCTGGCCATCGACGGCGGCGCCAGCGCGCCCGCCGCGGCACCTGCCAGCACCCCGGCCAAGGGCTGGGACTGGAAGGAACTGCTGCTGTACCTGCTGGGCGGCATCGGCCTGACCTTCACCCCCTGCGTGCTGCCCATGCTGCCGATTCTCTCGGCGGTGGTGATGCGCGGGCAGACCAGCCGCCTGCGCCGCTACAGCCTGGCGCTGGCCTATGTGCTGCCCATGGCCCTGTGCTTCGCCCTGCTGGGCGCGCTGATGGGCCTGTTCGGCGCTGGACTCAACCTGCAGGCACGCCTGCAGTCGGCCTGGGTGCTGGGGCCGTTCGCGCTGTTCTTCGTGCTGTTCGCGGTGTCGATGTTCGGCGTGTTCGAGCTCAAGCTGCCGGCCGCCCTCACCCACCGCCTGGACCGCATCGCCGGCAACACCCAGGGCGGTTCGCTGTGGGGCGCGGCGGTGATGGGCGTGCTCTCCAGCCTGCTGGTGTCGCCCTGCGTATCCGCCCCCCTGGCCGGCGCGCTGCTGTACATCAGCACCACCGGCGATGCTTTGGGCGGCGCCTTGAAACTGTTCGCCCTGGGCCTGGGCATGGGCATTCCGCTGATGCTGGTGGCCATTGGCGGCGTTACCTGGCTGCCGAAAAGCGGGCCGTGGCTGGTGGTGGTCAAGAACGCCATCGGCGTGCTGCTGCTGGGCCTGGCCATCGGCTTGCTCAGCCGCGTGCTGCCAGGCCCGGTGACGCTGGTGCTGGTGGGCCTGCTGGCGGTCGGCGTCGGCCTGTTCCTGGGCGCCCTGGAATTTGTCTACAAGGCGCCGCGCCAGCGCCTGGCGCAACTGCTGGGCCTGCTGTTGCTGGTGTACGGCCTGGCCTGCTGGTACGGCGCGCTCAGTGGCCAGGGGGACCCGCTGCGGCCCCTGCCGGCGCCGGCGAATGCCCTTGCCACCCCTGCAACTGCCAGCACCTGGCAGACGGTCACCACCCCGGCGCAACTGGACCAGGCCCTGGCCGCCGCCAGGCAGGCCGGCAAGCCACTGGTGCTGGACTGGTACGCCGACTGGTGCATCAGCTGCAAGGTCATCGAGCACGAGGTGCTCACCGATCCGGAGGTGAAGGCGCGCCTGGCTGGCTACCAGCAGGTGCGTTTCGATGTCACCGACAGCAACGCCGAACAACGCGCCCTGCTGGACCGCTACAAGCTGTTCGGCCCCCCTGCGCTGATGTTCTTTGCCGCCAACGGCGACGAAATCCACGAGGCCAAGGTGATCGGCGAGATCAATGCCGCCGATTTCGTCGGCAAGATCGCCATCGCCGACGGCAAAAAGGCGCCATGACCCGCCAGGCCGGAGCAATTCCGGCCTAAATGACCGTCAATAGCAATTTAGTCACAAATTTCAGGCGAACATCGGGCAACGTGCTGGCTATTGTGCTTGACTGGACAGTCGTTGCCCCGTTGCGGCATAGTCACCCCGCCAGCACCCACTGGCCCATGCAGGGAGCCCGCGAATGAAGATGATCCACCGGTTTTCGCTTGAGTTGCCCTTGGTATCAACGCAAAACGTGACGCGCCGCCAAGAGTGAGCATCCCACTCTTCGACGTGCGATTGTCCGACAGGCCATTCGTAGAAATCTTTGCCATCGCCCCGGCACGGCCTCACGGCCACCGGGGTGATCAGCGACCTTGGCGCCAGCGCACACGCAGACTGGCTGGGAGGTCGCCCTGGAACTGCTTGAAACACTACCTGAACGCCCCTGACCGACCCTTGGGAGTTGATGATTAATGGATATTCGCAAAGTAAAGAAACTGATCGAGCTGCTGGAAGAATCCGGTATCGACGAGTTGGAAATCCGTGAAGGCGAAGAATCCGTACGGATCAGCCGCCACAGCAAGACCCCAGCCCAGCAGTACTACGCGCCAGCCCCGGTTGCCGCGCCAGTAGCCGCCCCGGCTGCCGCTGCTCCAGCCGCCGCTGCCGCCGACGCGCCAGCCGCTGCACCGAAGCTGAACGGCACCGTTGCCCGTTCGCCAATGGTCGGTACCTTCTACCGCAAGGCTTCGCCAGCCTCGCCAGCCTTCGTTGAAGTCGGCCAGACCGTGAAGAAAGGCGACACCCTGTGCATCGTCGAAGCGATGAAGATGATGAACCACATCGAAGCTGAAACCAGCGGTGTGATCGAATCGATCCTCGTGGAAGACGGCCAGCCGGTTGAGTACGACCAGCCGCTGTTCACCATCGTTTGAATCGCGGAGAGCCAACGATGTCCCAACCTGCGAAATTGGAAAAAGTCCTGATTGCCAACCGCGGCGAAATCGCCCTGCGGATCCTGCGCGCGTGCAAGGAAATGGGCATCAAGACTGTCGCCGTCTACTCCAAGGCCGACAAGGAGCTGATGCACCTGGGCCTGGCAGACGAATCCGTTTGCATCGGTCCGGCACCGGCTGCGCAATCCTACCTGCACATCCCGGCGATCATCGCGGCCGCCGAAGTGACTGGCGCCACCGCCATTCACCCAGGCTACGGCTTCCTGGCTGAAAACGCCGACTTCGCCGAACAGGTGGAGAAATCCGGTTTCGCCTTCATCGGCCCGAAAGCCGACACCATTCGCCTGATGGGCGACAAGGTATCGGCCAAGCACGCCATGATCGAGGCTGGCGTGCCTACCGTTCCAGGTTCCGACGGCCCGCTGCCGGAAGACGAGGAAGAAGCCCTGCGCATCGGCCGTGAAGTCGGCTACCCGGTGATCATCAAGGCCGCCGGTGGCGGTGGTGGTCGCGGCATGCGCGTGGTGCACAAGGAAGAAGACCTGATCGCCTCGGCCAAACTGACCCGTACCGAAGCCGGTGCTGCGTTCGGTAACCCGATGGTGTACCTGGAGAAGTTCCTGACCAACCCACGCCACGTGGAAGTGCAGGTGCTGTCCGACGGCCAGGGCCACGCCGTGCACCTGGGCGACCGCGACTGCTCGCTGCAGCGCCGTCACCAGAAGGTACTGGAAGAAGCGCCGGCCCCGGACATCGACGAAGAAGCTCGCAAGATGGTCTTCGCCCGCTGCGTCAAGGCGTGCATCGACATCGGCTACCGTGGTGCCGGTACTTTCGAGTTCCTGTACGAGAACGGCGCGTTCTATTTCATCGAAATGAACACCCGCGTCCAGGTAGAGCACCCGGTATCGGAAATGGTCACCGGCATCGACATCGTCAAGGAGATGTTGAGCATTGCGGCCGGCAACCCGTTGTCGTTCACCCAGGATGACGTCGTCATCCGCGGTCACGCCCTGGAATGCCGTATCAACGCCGAAGACCCGAAGAACTTCATTCCTAGCCCAGGCACGGTCAAGCACTTCCACGCCCCAGGCGGCAACGGCGTTCGCGTCGATTCGCACCTGTACAGTGGTTATGCCGTCCCGCCGAACTACGATTCGTTGATCGGCAAGCTGATCACCTACGGCAAGGATCGCAACGAGGCCATGGAGCGCATGCGCAACGCCCTGGACGAGATCGTGGTTGACGGGATCAAGACCAACATCCCGCTGCACCGCGACCTGACCCGCGACGAAGGCTTCTGCAAGGGTGGCGTGAACATCCACTACCTGGAACACAAGCTGGCTGCCCAGAAGTGATCCACGGTTGTAGATAGCTGCACCAGAAACCGGCCCCAGTGGCCGGTTTTTTATTGCCTGCGCCCCGGGCGCCGCCGACGCAGCCTGCGGCAGCTGCTACGCGAAATCTGTAGCCGCTGCCGCCAGGCTGCGCTGGCCAGCCTGTGCCCCGGAGATTTTCAGCGAGGCACAGCTTTTGCCTGCGCGCTCTAGTAAACTGCCCCGCTTTAGTTCCCGATTCCAAAGGTACCCGCCATGCCCTGGCTACAAGTCCGTCTGGCCATCAGCCCAGAACAAGCCGAAACCTACGAAGACGCCCTGCTGGAAGTCGGCGCCGTTTCGGTCACCTTCATGGACGCCGAAGACCAGCCTATCTTCGAGCCAGAGCTGAACACCACGCCGCTGTGGACCCACACCCACCTGCTGGCGCTGTTCGAAGCCGACGCGGAGCCGGCCAGCGTGTTCGCCCACCTGCAACTGCTGACCGACGCGCCGCTGCCCGAGCACCACGCCGAAGTCATCGAGGACCAGGACTGGGAACGCAGCTGGATGGACAACTTCCACCCCATGCGCTTCGGCCAGCGCCTGTGGATCGTGCCAAGCTGGCATGCGGCCCCCGAGCCTGGCGCGGTGAACCTGCTGCTGGACCCGGGCCTGGCCTTCGGCACCGGCACCCACCCCACCACCGCGCTGTGCCTGGAATGGCTGGACGGCCAGGACCTGGCCGGCTGCAACGTGCTGGACTTCGGCTGCGGCTCGGGCATCCTGGCCATCGCCGCGCTGCTGCTGGGCGCCGAGCACGCCGTGGGTACCGACATCGACGTGCAGGCGCTCGAAGCCTCGCGTGAAAACGCCGGGCGCAACGGCGTGGCCGAAGACAAATTCCCGCTGTACCTGCCTGAAGACCTGCCGCAAGTGCAGGCCGACGTGCTGGTGGCGAATATCCTCGCCGGCCCACTGGTGTCGCTGGCGCCGCAACTGAGCACCCTGGTGAAGAGCGGTGGCCGCCTGGCGCTGTCGGGCATCCTCGCCGAACAGGGCGAGGAAGTGGCTGCCGCCTACGCCGCCGACTTCGACCTGGACCCTATCGCCAACCGCGATGGCTGGGTACGCATCAGTGGTCGCCGCCGCTGAGACGGCCTAGAATGCCTGTCTGCATAAACCGGATCCGCGCATGACCGACAGTTTCGTCACCCAGTGCCCCCATTGCCAGACCAGCTTCCGCGTCAGCCACAATCAGTTGAGTGTGGCCCGCGGGGTTGTGCGTTGCGGCGCCTGCCTGCAGGTGTTCAACGCTGCCCGCCAGCTGCTGGAGCAAAGCACCGGCCAGCAGCAGCCCGCCGCCCCCGAACCGGCCCCTGCGGCCCCGGACCGGCGCGCCACGCCTATCAGCCTGCGCGAGTGGTCAGCCAACGAACTGGACCTGGACAAACTGGACCTGGACGGCGAACTGGCACGCCTGGAACAGCGCGAAATCCAGCCGGCCAAGGCCTTCCGCGACCAGCCGGGCCGGGAAGAGTCCTTCAGCGCCAGCCGCGACGAAGCGCTGGACGAGTGGCACGACCAGCCGTTCGGCACCCATGCCGACGAGGAAGAGCTGCACGAGGACGACCCGGCACCGCCGATCATCGAGCGCGACCCGCCGCTGGACGAAGCCCCTGCTGCCCCTGAGGCGCGTACCGAGCCTTCGTTGACCCTGGCGCCCATCGAGGCCAGCGAGCCGGGCATTGGCGCCCTGCATGCCGACGATGACGTGCCGGCCAGCCAGCGCCTGTCCGCACTGGATGCCGACGACGAGGACGACGAGCCTCGCGAAGCCCCGGTGCGCCAGGGCAAGCAGAAGCACGAGCGCAGCGAGCCGAACCTGCGCGACGCGCCGCTGCTGGACCTGGTGGACGACCCGCTGCAGCTGGACTGGCAGAAGCGCCGCACGCCCTGGGGCAAGCGCCTGCTGTGGCTGGCCCTGACCCTGGCCGCCGCCGCGGCGCTGGCCGGGCAGTACGTGTGGTACCACTTCGACGAGCTGGCCCGCCAGGACCAGTACCGCCCGTGGTTCCAGCAGCTGTGCCCGAGCGTCGGCTGCACGGTGCCGTCCAAGGTCGACATCGACAAGATCAAGAGCAGCAACCTGGTGGTGCGCAGCCACCCGGACTTCAATGGCGCGCTGGTGGTGGATGCAATCATCTACAACCGTGCGGCGTTCTCCCAGCCGTTCCCGCTGCTGGAGCTGCGCTTCGCCGACCTCAACGGCCACCTGATCGCCAGTCGTCGGTTCAAGCCCGGCGAGTACCTGTCCGGCGAGCTGGCCGGGCAGGACGAGATGCCGCCGCAGACGCCGATCCATATCTCCCTCGATATCCTCGATCCGGGCCCGAAAGCCGTGAACTATAGCCTCAGCTTCCGCTCCCCCGAGTAGCCGGCACCCCGCCGTTTCCAGGCCTTGTGGGAGCTGGCTTGCCAGCGAGCTTTTCATCAGCCCCAAAAGCTCGCTGGCAAGCCAGCTCCCACAATTTAGACGCTTCAGGGCAACCGAACGCTTGGGCATAAGCCAATAGTTGTTCAGATTTTATCCAAAACGATCTTTATCCGGTCACCGAGAGCGGGTATTATGCCCACCCTTTTTCGAACTCTAATGATCCGGCCCCACAACAGGGAACACCTATGTCGGCGGTACGCATCGGCCCATATACATTGAACAACGCCCTGATCCTTGCCCCGATGGCAGGGGTCACGGACCAACCCTTCCGTCAACTTTGCCGACGGATGGGGGCAGGCCTGGTGGTCTCGGAAATGGTCACCAGCGACATGAGCCTGTGGAACAGCCGCAAGTCGCGCCTGCGCATGATTCACGAAGGTGATCCCGAGCCCCGCTCGGTACAGATCGCCGGCGGTGACGCGCAGATGCTGGCAGCGGCAGCACGGGCCAACGTCGAGATGGGCGCCCAGATCATCGACATCAACATGGGCTGCCCGGCGAAGAAAGTCTGCAACAAGGCGGCAGGTTCCGCTTTACTGAAAGACGAGGCACTGGTGCAGGAAATCCTGCACGCCGTGGTAGCCGCCGTCGAGGTGCCGGTCACCTTGAAGATTCGCACCGGCTGGGACCGGGCGAACAAGAATGGCATCACGGTTGCACGCATTGCCGAACAGGCAGGCATCAGCGCCCTGTCGGTGCACGGGCGCACACGCGCCGACCTGTATACCGGTGAAGCCGAGTACGACACCATCGCTGCCATCAAGCAGGCGGTGTCGATCCCGGTCTTTGCCAATGGCGACATCACCTCGCCGCAAAAGGCCCGGCAGGTCCTCGACGCCACCGGCGCCGACGGCCTGCTGATTGGCCGGGCTGCCCAGGGGCGGCCGTGGATCTTTCGCGAGACCGAGCATTACCTGCGTACCGGCGAATTGCTGCCGGCGCCGCAATTGAGTGAAGTGGAACAGATTCTGCTGGAGCACCTGGCTGCGCTGCACGCCTTCTATGGCGATGTGATGGGCGTTCGAATCGCCCGCAAGCACGTCGGGTGGTACCTGGCAACCTTGCCGGGCGCCAAGGAATTTCGCGCCCAGTTCAATCGTTTGGAAGATACGGAAGCGCAGTGCGCCAACGTTCGCCGGTTCCTCAGCGAATGTAACGAGAGCCCTGTGAAAGGGGACGGACAGGGGGTGGCCGCATGACGATGATGACCGAGACTTTAGTGAGTGGAACAACGCCCGTGAGCGACAACGTCAACTTGAAACAGCACCTCAACACGCCCAGCGAAGAGGGTCAGACCCTTCGTGGCAGCGTCGAGAAGGCGCTGCACAATTATTTCGCCCATCTTGAGGGCGCTGCCGTCACTGACGTGTACAACCTGGTGCTTTCCGAAGTCGAGGCCCCCTTGCTCGAAAGCGTGATGAATTACGTCAAGGGCAACCAGACCAAGGCCAGTGAGATGCTGGGCCTGAATCGCGGTACCTTGCGCAAGAAGCTCAAGCAATACGATCTGCTGTAAGCATGCATTCAAACCAGAAAAGGCGACCTGTCCAGGGTCGCCTTTTTTGCTGACTCCTCTGCTTTAGACGGAAATTGAAATGACCGACCAGACTACCCGCCTGCCCGTCCGCCGCGCTTTGATCAGCGTCTCCGACAAGACCGGTATCCTTGAATTCGCCCGTGAACTCGAAGCCCTGGGCGTCGAGATCCTGTCCACCGGCGGTACCTTCAAGCTGCTTGCGGACAACGGCGTTGCCGCAGTGGAAGTGGCGGATTACACAGGTTTTGCCGAAATGATGGACGGCCGGGTGAAAACCCTGCACCCGAAAATCCACGGCGGCATCCTGGGCCGTCGCGGCATCGACGACGCCATCATGAGCGAGCACGGCATCAAGCCGATCGACCTGGTCGCGGTCAACCTCTACCCGTTTGAAGCCACCATCAGCAAGCCAGGCTGCGACCTGCCGACCGCCATCGAGAACATCGACATCGGCGGCCCGACCATGGTCCGCTCCGCTGCCAAGAACCACAAAGACGTGGCCATCGTGGTCAACGCCAGCGACTACGGCCAGGTGCTGGAAGGCCTGAAAGCCGGCGGCCTGACCTACGCCCAGCGCTTTGACCTGATGTTGAAAGCCTTCGAGCACACCGCTGCCTACGACGGCATGATCGCCAACTACATGGGCACTGTTGACCAGGCCGCCGAAACCCTGAGCACCGAAGGCCGCAGCGAATTCCCGCGCACCTTCAACAGCCAGTTCATCAAGGCCCAGGAAATGCGCTACGGCGAGAACCCGCACCAGAGCGCGGCGTTCTACAAGGAAGCCAAGCCGGCCGAAGTGGGCATCGCCACCGCCACCCAGCTGCAGGGCAAGGAACTGTCCTACAACAACGTCGCCGATACCGACGCTGCGCTGGAATGCGTGAAGAGCTTCGTCAAGCCTGCCTGCGTCATCGTCAAGCACGCCAACCCGTGCGGCGTGGCCGTCAGCCCTGACGCCGAAGGCGGCATCCGCCAGGCCTACGAGCTGGCCTACGCCACCGACACCGAATCCGCGTTCGGCGGCATCATCGCCTTCAACCGCGAGCTGGACGCCGAGACCGCCAAGGCCATCGTCGACCGTCAGTTCGTGGAAGTGATCATCGCCCCGTCGGTCAGCGACGAAGCCCGCGCCATCGTTGCCGCCAAGGCCAACGTGCGCCTGCTGGCCTGCGGCGAGTGGTCGGCTGACCGCGCCGCTGCCTGGGACTACAAGCGCGTCAACGGCGGCCTGCTGGTGCAGAGCCGTGACATCGGCATGATCAGCGCCGACGACCTGAAGGTCGTGACCAAGCGCGCGCCTAGCGAGCAAGAGATCCACGACCTGATCTTCGCCTGGAAAGTGGCCAAGTACGTGAAGTCCAACGCCATCGTCTACGCCAAGAACCGTCAGACCATCGGCGTCGGCGCCGGCCAGATGAGCCGCGTCAACTCCGCGCGCATCGCCGCCATCAAGGCCGAGCACGCTGGCCTGCAGGTGCAGGGTTCGGTCATGGCCTCGGACGCGTTCTTCCCGTTCCGTGACGGCATCGACAACGCCGCCAAAGTGGGTATCACTGCCGTTATCCAGCCAGGCGGCTCGATGCGCGACGCTGAAGTCATTGCGGCTGCCGACGAAGCCGGCATCGCGATGGTGTTCACCGGCATGCGCCACTTCCGCCACTGATCGAAAGCAGGCGGTTGACGCTGCACTGAATGTGGGAGCTGGCTTGCCAGCGAGCTTTTGAGGCCCTGAAAAGCTCGCTGGCAAGCCAGCTCCCACAGTACAAGTGGAACCGCCCCACACAGAATTCGAGGTTTAGCTATGAACGTATTGATCATCGGCAGCGGCGGCCGTGAACACGCCCTGGCCTGGAAAGTTGCCCAGGACCCACGCGTCGAGAAAGTCTTCGTGGCCCCCGGCAACGCCGGCACTGCCATTGAAGCCAAGTGCGAAAACGTCGCCATCGACGTGCAGGCCATCGAGCAACTGGCCGACTTCGCCGAGAAGAACGTCGCCCTGACCATCGTCGGCCCGGAAGTGCCGCTGGTGGCTGGCGTCGTCGACCTGTTCCGCTCGCGCGGCCTGGACTGCTTCGGCCCGACCAAGGGCGCGGCCCAGCTGGAAGGCTCCAAGGCGTTCGCCAAGGACTTCCTGGCGCGCCACAAGATCCCGACCGCCGAATACCAGAACTTCACCGAGATCGAGCCAGCGCTGGCCTACCTGCGCGAGAAAGGCGCGCCGATCGTGATCAAGGCCGATGGCCTGGCCGCCGGCAAGGGCGTGATCGTCGCCATGACCCTGGCCGAAGCCGAGGACGCGGTGCGTGACATGCTGGCAGGCAACGCCTTCGGCGACGCCGGTTCGCGCGTGGTCATCGAAGAGTTCCTGGACGGCGAGGAAGCCAGCTTCATCGTCATGGTGGACGGCAAGAACGTCCTGCCAATGGCCACCAGCCAGGACCACAAGCGCGTCGGCAACGGCGACAGCGGCCCGAACACCGGCGGCATGGGTGCCTACTCCCCGGCCCCCGTGGTGACTGCCGACGTGCACCAGAAGGTCATGGACCAGGTCATCTGGCCGACCGTCAACGGCATGGCGGCCGAAGGCAACGTCTACACCGGCTTCCTGTACGCAGGCCTGATGATCGACAAGGCCGGCAACCCGAAAGTCATCGAGTTCAACTGCCGCTTCGGCGACCCGGAAACCCAACCGGTAATGCTGCGCCTGCAATCGAGCCTGGTGCTGCTGGTGGAAGCCGCCATGGCCCAGGCCCTGGACAAGGTCGAGGCCCAGTGGGACTCGCGCCCAAGCATGGGCGTGGTGCTGGCCGCTGGCGGCTACCCGGGCGACTACGCCAAGGGCGCCGTCATCGGTGGCCTGGACGCCGCTGCCCAGCTGCCTGGCAAGGTGTTCCACGCCGGTACCGCGCTGAAGGACGGCCAGGTAGTGACCGCTGGCGGCCGCGTGCTGTGCGCCACCGCCCTGGGCAACACCGTGGGTGAAGCCCAGCAGCAGGCCTACGCCCTGGCCGGCAAGATCGACTGGGACGGCTGCTTCTACCGCACCGACATTGGCTACCGCGCCATTGCCCGCGAAAAAGGCGAGTAAAAACCCCTGCCCTCCCCCTGAAGTACCGGGTTTTCCCCGGTACTTCAGGCCGTTCGACCACTAGCCCTACGCTTTCTCCGCCGCGCATAGTTATACTCAGTCATTAACCTTCGAAGGGATTTCGCTGTGCGCTGGCTCAGGATCGCCATTTCATCGATAGTCAGTGTGCTGACACTGCTCTGCGCGCACCCGGCTTTTGCCGAGTCCAGCAGTGGCTGGTCGGTATTGCTCGATGAACACGCGCGCCTGCAACTGAGCGACGTGCGCTCGGACCGCTACCAGAACCAGTTCAGCCCCCTCGAGCTCAGCCAGCTGGTGCCCAGCGGCCCCAATGCCGCCCAGTGGCTGCACTACCATTTGCCCCCTGCAGCCCATGAACAGGTGCTGCGCATCTACGCCCCCGACCTTGCCGACCTGGACTTCTACGTGCTGGACGGCGACACCGTCATCCGCCAGCAACGCAACGACGCCGGGCGGCCCGGAGGCGAGCCGTCGTTCGCCAACACCGACATCCTGCTGCCCGTGCCGGTCAGCCAGAAACCGCTGGACCTGTACCTGCGCCTGGCCTCCGAGCACCAGCTGCGCCCCAGCGTCAGCATGATGCCCGCCGTCAGCGCCGCCGCCGACCAGCGCCAGACCCTGATCATGGGCCTGCTGTTCGGCTGCCTGGGCATGCTGGTCATCCACAACCTCGCCCGCTACACCTACAGCCGCTCCAGCAGCAGCCTGTGGCTGGCCGGCGCCGAGACCCTGCTGACCCTGAGCGCGGCCATCCTGCTCAACCTCAGCGGCCCCTGGTTCGACACCTGGCATTCGCTGCGCACCACCGGCAGCTTCGTCACCCTGATGCTGGCGGCCATCTGCTGCCTGATGTTCACCCAGCGTTTCTTCGCCCCGCGCTCCACGCCGCTGATCGACCGCCTGCTGACCGCCGCCAAGCTGCTGATCGGCCTGAGCGGGCTGATGGTGCTGCTGATGGACGGCCTGCCGATCAACTCCATCACCTACGCCATGATGGTGGTCGGCGGCCTGGGCATGTTGCTTACCTCCGGCTACCACTGGCAGCAAGGCTACCGCCCGGCACGGCTGTTCACCTGCGCCATGCTGTTGCTCAACCTGGGCGTGCTGATCGTGCTGCCGGCCCTGCTGGTGCTCACGCGCACCCCGCCGCAGTGGCTGGTGCTGGGGCTGATGGCGGTGGGCGCGCTGACCGGGCTGATGCTCAACACCGCCCTCAGCGAGCGCCTGCGCTTCATCAGCGAGGACCGCTTCAGCGCCAGCCGCGAGCTGGCGGCCAGCAACGCCGAGGTCAACGCCAAGGCCGAGTTCCTGGCACGCATCAGCCACGAGATCCGCACGCCCATGAACGGCGTGCTGGGCATGACCGAGCTGCTGCTGGGCACGCCCTTGTCGGTCAAGCAGCGCGACTATGTGCAAACGATTCACAGCGCCGGCAACGAGCTGCTGACGCTGATCAACGAGATCCTCGACATCTCCAAGATCGAGTCCGGGCAGATCGAGCTGGACGACGTGCAGTTCGACCTCAGCGCGCTGATCGAGGACTGCCTGAACATCTTCCGTGCCAAGGCCGAGCAGCAGAACGTCGAGCTGATCAGCTTCACCCAGCCCCAGGTGCCGCAGGTCATCAGCGGCGACCCCACGCGCCTGCGCCAGACCCTCCTGGCCCTGCTCGATCACGCCCTGAAGAAGACCGACGAGGGCGAGATCCTGCTGGTGGTGGCTCTGGACCAGCGCAGCGGCGAACCACGCCTGCGCATCGCCGTGCAGGACAGCGGCGTGCCTATCCCGCGTGACGAGCGCGAGGCGTTGCTGCACAGCGAGCTGCACAGCAAGAACTTGCTGTCGGGCAACGAGGTGGGCGGCCACCTGGGCCTGGTCATCGCCCGCCAGCTGATCCTGCTGATGAAGGGCGAGTTCGGCATCAAGAGCGGCAGCCAGCAGGGCAGCACCCTGTGGCTGACCCTGCCGCTGGACCCCGAGCGCCTGGAGCACCCGACCCTGGACCTGGACAGCCCGCTGCGCGGCGCCCGCGTGCTGGTGGTGGACGACAACGACACCTGCCGCAAGGTGCTGGTGCAGCAGTGCGGCGCCTGGGGCCTGAACGTAAGCTCGGTGCCGTCGGGCAAGGAAGCCCTGGCCCTGCTGCGCACCAAGGCCCACCTGCGCGACTACTTCGACGTGGTGCTGCTCGACCAGAACATGCCCGGCATGACCGGCATGCAGTTGGCGGCGAAGATCAAGGAAGACCCCAGCCTGAACCACGACATCCTGATCATCATGCTCACCGGCATCAGCAACGCGCCGAGCAAGATCATCGCCCGCAACGCCGGGGTCAAGCGCATCCTGGCCAAGCCGGTAGCCGGCTACACGCTCAAGACTACCCTGGCCGACGAACTGGCCCAGCGCGGCCAGCACCCGGCCCAGCCAGCGCCGCTACCGTCGGTAGCGGCGACGGCGATTTCGGTGCCGGCGGACTTCCGCATCCTGGTGGCCGAAGACAACAGCATTTCCACCAAGGTGATCCGCGGCATGCTGGGCAAGCTCAACCTGTCGCCCGATACCGCCAGCAACGGCGAGGAGGCGCTGCGTGCCATGAAGGCCCAGCGCTACGACCTGGTGCTGATGGACTGCGAAATGCCGATCCTCGACGGCTTCTCCGCCACCCAGCAGCTACGCGACTGGGAGCTGGGCACCCAGCGCGAGCGCACGCCGGTGGTAGCGCTGACTGCGCACATCCTCACCGAACACAAGGAACGCGCGCGCCAGGCCGGCATGGACGGCCACATGGCCAAGCCCATCGAACTGTCGCAGTTACGCGAGCTGATCGAGCACTGGGTAGCCCAGCGCGAAATGGGCCAGGACCAGGCCAGCAATTCCTGAAACATTCCCCCCGTAGCAGCGGCCGCCAGACCGCGTCCCAGGAACCGAGCTGAACCCGGGGACGCAGCCTTCGGCAGCTGCTACGGGAAATACGCGAGGGTGGTGGCTGGGCGGCGCGCGCTATAGACTTTGCCATCGCCCACCCCTGCACGAGCCCAACCCATGCTTCAGACGTTGTTCAGCGTTTACCTCAAGATGCTGGTGCTCTACAGCCCGTTCTTCGTGCTCTCGTGCTTCATCGGCCTGTCACGCGGTTATTCGCTCAAGGAGCGCAAGCGCCTGGCGTGGAAGGTGGCGTTGGGGGTGCTGGTGTCCAGCGTGCTGCTGTACCTGTTCGGCCGGGTGATCTTCAGCGTGTTCGGCATCACCGCCGACGCCTTCCGCATCGGCGCCGGCAGCGTGCTGTTCATCTCGGCGCTGGGCATGGCCCAGGGCAAGTCGGGGGTGCAGACCGACAACGTGCAGCAGGACGTGACCATCGTGCCACTGACCATCCCCATCACCGTCGGCCCCGGCACCATCGGCGCCCTGCTGGTGATGGGCGTCAGCCAGCCGCACTGGGACGACAAGCTGATGGCCATCCTCAGCATCGCCCTGGCCAGCGCCACCGTGGGCCTGGTGCTGTACCTGTCCAACCGCATCGAACGGCTGCTGGGTGAACAGGGCCTGCAGATCGTCAGCCGGTTGATGGGGCTGTTCGTCTGCGCCCTGGCGGCGCAGATCATTTTTACCGGGATCAAGGGCTACCTGGTGTCGTGAACGGGCACTAAAGCTCGACGCACCCCAGCTTGCGCAAGGCAATGCCTTGGAGCCTGGCGCGCATAGCCTCCCTGTACGGGGCGTAAGCTACCGGATCAAACCCGTAGATGCCCCCACTGAAGCGCATCACCAGTTCCGGCTTTTGCTGGGTGGTGAGCGGCAGTCCCTTGACCTGGATACCGAAGGTCGTGATGTTTATTCCCCCCTGGTCATTGATCTGGCAAGGCACGATCACCCATGACAGGAGGCGCGCATCACCCGTGCCGTCACCCGCCAGCCAGCTGGCAACGAACTCCCGAATCCCCATGCCCCCCATCACCCGCTGGGCCAGGTCGAAAAGCGCCTTGGGTTCACTGTAGCCCTTGATGTTGAGCTCCAGCGAATCAAGATCCCGCTCCTTGGAAATGAACAACGGCTGCGTCGTGACCGAAGCCAGCCAACTGCACCCATGCCGCTCCAGGCAGTTGTTGTAGTACAGCCGCCAGGCATCCCAGAAGGTTTCCCGATCATGAATGCTACTGGCAGCGCGATCGCTGTCCTGCAGCAACGCCCGGATATCCGAGCGCTCCGTTGGGCCGATTCTCTGATCAAAGGCAACGACATGGTCGGCGTTATCCATGTCACTCCCCCCCTTTGCCCACACGCAGTTCCGGCCTGTCGATACGCACCAGCTCTCCTGTGGTGCGTGCCTGCAGGCGTGCAGTCATGACCTCCTGGTAATCCGGAAACTGCCAGGGATCTGGACGAGCGCTCAACCACACGGCTGCCACCTCACCCTGCAGGCTCGAACATTTGAAGATGGCCCGGGTGATGTCACCGCTCACCACCTGGCGGGTCTTGAAATGAATCAGCAGTCCATGCATGCACGCATCCGCACGAGCCACGCTCAGGAAGATGGCAACCTGATGCAACGGGCCATCGCTATTGTTCAACACCCCGAACGAGTGCTGGAAAAAATGCTCAAGGCCCTGGCTGGTCAGGGCCGAGCCGCCAGCAGGAAGCACCTGCTGAAGGTCGCCCAACTCAATGGGCAGCCCGTTGCGTACCAGGGCCTGCACTACATCGCTCAAGGTGAAGGCCAGCAGGTGCGGATAACGTTCCTGCACCTGCCCCTCCCGGAGCACTTTCCAGCCCAGCCCGCGCAAGCAATTCTGATAAGCATCAAACCAGCGTTCGACGTGCTGGAGCTTGTTTACTTTTTTCGACGCTGCGAGCTGGAAGTAAAGCGTGGATTGCAGGATGTCCTGCTTGTCCGTAGCAGGAAGTGTTGAATCCAGACACACCAATTGCCCATCATCAAGCCAGGTTTCATAATTACCAGGTGACATGTCGTACTCCTTGTACAAGCCAACAGACAACCTGCGCAAGCGCCCGCCCGGGCGCCTGCGCACGTCTCATCAAATGGAGAGTTCAGCCATTTTGCGTTGGCGGGCCTCGGCAATGCTCGCCCTGATCAGGTCGCGGGCATCTTCCACACCGTTCTCATCCATCCAGAACACGGTCTTGGCCTGGTAGATGTTCAGGCTGGAACTGTCCCAGTTGGTGAACAACACACTGGTTTTGGTCTCATGGCCGGTGTACTGGACCATGCCCAGGGCCACGCAGACGTCGCCGTCTTCTTCCACGACGCTGCCGATGCCAAAGTTCGCGCCGCTATCAGTCTTGGCGCTGCGGTCGAAGAGTTTGAGTGCGGCGTCGTCCTTGGCAACCACGGCAACGGCCTTGTACGCGGCATCCAGTGCTTCCAGGGTACCTGCCGGCCCCATCGCAGCACTGATGATTGCGCCCCTGAGAATCTCAATGGCGACCTTTTCCATGCTCAGGTGTTTTTCCTGGGTGGTGTGGGCGCGATAAGAGGTCTCCTTGGCGACCCAGCCCGCCAGGGCCATCACTTGGCAAAATGTCTTGTACCAGTCTTCGCCGGCAGCGTAGGAGCCATGCTTCTTGTCGGCCGCCATAGTGGCGTACAGGTAGGCATTCTTGACGTCCTGCCGAAAAGCGCGGCTGACGCCCTTGGTGAACGTCAACAGCCCATTGGCAACAACCGTTGCGGTCGCCTCCTCGTTCCCCAGGATCCGTGGCCCGACAACATTCTGGTGGTGAAAAGCCTGCAGCTTCTCGAGGCGTTCGGATTTGGACAGCGTGGTGATGTTATCCATGACAATTCCCTTTTCATGAAGCAAGTTCGACATGAACCTGTTGCACGGCACATTAGTCAGGGAGTGGACGGCAAGGAATGGGGAAAGGCCGCGCAGGGGGCGCCGGCGACCTGCACGCACAGGTCGCCGGGGCAGGCTTCAGGGCTTGTTGCCATACCAGCGCGGGGTGTACACCCAACTTCCGCCTTCCGCACGGGGGAAGGCACAGGTGGTCGACGAGCCCACCAGCACCATGGTGCGCATGTCCACCTGCTCAGGTGTCAGCTCACCCAGGGTGATGTTGCGCAGGGTCTGCCCTGGGCGGCCGATGTCGCGGCCCAGCACCACCGGGGTGGCCGGGGTGCGGTGCAGGCGCACGATTTCCAGGGCGCGGCCCAGCTGCCAGGGGCGCGAGCGCGAGATGGGGTTGTAGAACGCCAGCGCCAGGTCGGCCTGGCAGGCCAGGTCCAGGCGCTTCTCGATGATGTCCCACGGTTTGAGGTTGTCCGACAGCGACATCACGCAGAAGTCATGCCCCAGCGGCGCGCCGGCCTGGGCGGCGGTGGCCAGGCTGGCCGAGACGCCCGGCAGGATCTCCAGCTCGACGTTGTGCCAGGCGCTGTCGCTGGACTCGTGCAGCGCTTCCAGCACCGCTGCCGCCATGGCGAACACGCCCGGGTCACCGGACGACACCACCACCACCGAGCGGCCCTGGGCCGCCAGTTCGAAGGCATGCCGGGCGCGCTGCATTTCCTCGCGGTTGTCGGTGCAGTGCATCACTTGGTCGGGGCGGAACGGGCCGGCCATGCGCACGTAGGTCTCGTAGCCGAGGATGTCGTTGGCACGCGCCAGTTCAGCCTTCACCGCCGGCACCATCAGCTCGGCAGCGCCGGGGCCCAGGCCGATCACGGCCAGGCGGCCCCGTACGCGGCCAATGCTGGCCACGTCCAGCGGCTGCTTGGCCACGGCGATGGCCAGCTGCGGGTTGACGCTGAGCGCCGGCAGCAGTTGCGGCACGGCCTGTTCGGCCAAGGCGCTGATGCTGGGCGCAGGCACGGCGAAGCGCAGGGCCACGCCCAGTTCATTGGCAGCGTCCCGCAGAGCGGCGCTGGCCATCTGCGTATCGCTGGCCAGCAGGCACGCCAGCGACGGCAGCGCGATGCGTGCCTGCTGCAGCGCGGCGCGCACGCTGGCGGCTAGGTCCGCCAACTCGGCGTCCACGGCCACCAGCACGTTTTTCGGGTAGATCAGCAGCTCGTTGGCCGCCGGCTCACGGGCGGTGCAGCCCACGTGAATGGCCAGCTGCGCGTGCGCGTCCTCAGGCAGGTGGGCCTGGGCCAGCCACGGCGCGGCGCCTTCGATGCGCACGCTTTCGCCGGCCAGCAGGTCGCTGACGAAGCGCTTGCCCAGCTCCAGGTCCGCCAGGGCGTAGCCGGCAGGCGGGTTGAGCAGGCAGGTGCCGAAACGCAGCTCGCCGCTGGTGGTGATGGCCGCAGCCACCCCGAGCCCGGCACCCAGTTGCCGGGCGATGACGTTGACGCCGCCCAGGCCGCCGAGCAGCGGCACCACGGCGCTGCCGTCCTCGGCCACGGCCAGTACCGGCGGCTCGGCGCCCTTGTCGAGCAGCACGCTGGCCAGGCAGCGAATGACGATACCGGCAGCGCACAGGGCGATGATCGGCGTGTCCTGCTGGTACAGCTGGCGCAGGGTGTCGCCAAAGTCGTGGTAGTCACGGTCCGCGCCTTCCACCCGCGCGGCCAGGCCGTGGATCAGGGCGTCAGGGTAGATCTGCTGGATGCGGCGCGCAGTGGCCAGGCTGCCATTGCCGAGGATGACGATGGCCGGTGCATTGGAATTCATCAGCCCTGCCACCTTTCGCCTGGAACAATGATCAGCGAGAAGTACGGCGACGACGTCGGGTCCACCTCACTGATGGGCACGATCTTCTGGTTGGCCATGGTCGCGCGTTCCACGTACAGCGCGCGCTCGGCCAGGCCCAGCTCGGCCAGCACCTCGCGCACCTTGGGGAAGTTGCGCCCCAGTTTCATGATTACCGCGGCGTCGGCGTCGGCCAGGCGGCGCTTGAGCTCGTCGGCCGGCAGCACCCCGGACAGCACCGACAGGCTCTGGTTGCGGTACACCAGCGGCGCGCCCAGCACCGAGGCGCCACCGAGCATGGAGCACACGCCAGGAATGACCTGGGCCTCATAGCGGTCGGCCAGGCGGTCGTGCAGGTACATGTACGAGCCGTAGAACATCGGGTCGCCTTCGCAGATCACCGCCACGTCGCGACCGGCGTCCAGGTGCGCGGCCACGTCCAGGCTGGCAGTGTCGTAGAAGTCGCTGATCACCTGTTCATAGGACAGCGGCGCCGGCAGCACCTCGGTGGTCACCGGGTACACCAGCGGCAGCAGGGTCTGCGCCTGTTGCAGGTGCGCCTCGATGATGCCGAAGGCGTTGCCCTTCTTGCCCTTGGCGACGAAATAGGCCACCACCGGCGATTCACGCAGCAGGCGCAGGGCCTTGACCGTGATCAGTTCCGGGTCGCCCGGGCCTACGCCCAGGCCCAGCAAACGTCCGCGAGCCTGCATCATTCAACCTCCGTGGCCAGGGCATTGACCGCAGCCGAGGCCATGGCGCTGCCGCCGCGGCGGCCTTCGACGATCACGAACGGAATGCCACGGCTGTCAGCGGCGAGCATGGCCTTGGATTCGGCGGCGCCGACGAAGCCCACCGGGAAGCCGAGGATCAACGCTGGCTTCGGCGCACCGGCGTCGATCATTTCCAGCAGGTAAAACAGTGCGGTCGGCGCGTTGCCGATCACCACCACCGCGCCTTCCAGGTGCGGGCGCCACAGCTCCAGGGCCACCGCCGAGCGGGTGTTGCCCAGTTCCTGGGCCAGGGCCGGCACGCTTTCGTCGCGCAAGGTGCAAATCACCTCGTTGTTGGCGGGCAGGCGCGCGCGGGTAATGCCCTCGGCCACCATGCGCGCGTCGCAGAGGATCGGCGCGCCCTTGGCCAGCGCGTCACGGCCGGCCTTGCCGGCACCGGGCGAGAAGCGCAGGTACTGCACCACGTCCACCAGGCCGCAGGCGTGGATGACCCGCACGGCGAGCTTCTCCAGGTCTGCGGGGATGCCGCTCAGGTCCGCCTCCGCGCGAATAATGGCGAAGGAGTTGCGATAGATCTCCTGACCGTCGCGGATGTAATCAATCATGGTGTTGCTCCGTGGGCAGGCGTGCCAGCAGTTCGCTGGCGGCGTGCAGGTCTAGATTGCGCGCGCGCAGGGCACCGAAGCCCGGTTGCCCGGCGTCACGCAGATACAGGTCGTAATGGCCGGCCGAGGTGGCCAGCAGGGTGGCCGGCGCCACATGGGCGGCGGCGCAGGATCGGGGGCAGCCACTCAGGTGCACGGCTTGCGGGCCAGGCAGCAGGGTGGCCAGCAGGCGAGCGTCGGCCTTGGTATCGGCCAGGCCCTTCTTGCAGCCGTCGCTGCCGGTGCAGGCGATCAGTTGCGCCAGCGGCTCGCTGGCGCTGCACAGCAGGCCCAGCGCCCGCAGGTCGGCAGTCAACGCCGGGGCGTTTTCCACGTTGGGGATGACCAGGCTTTGCCAGGGCGTCAGGCGCAGGCTGCCGTCGCCATATTGCTCGGCCAGCCGGGCCAGCCCGCGCAGCATCGGCGGATCAAGGCGGCCCAGGGCTGGCGCAGCGCCGACGAACAGCTTGCCCGCCTGGCGCTGTGGATAAGTGCCCAGGCAGCCGCTGCCGGCCTTGGGCACCGGGAACGGCCCCAGGCGCATCGTGACGGCCAGCGGCGCAATGAACGCCTGGGCGCTGACGTGCTCCAGCACATGGCGCATGCGCGTCTGCTCGGGGCTGGCAAGGTCGAGGAAGCGCTCCAGCACGGCCATCACCAGGTCATGGCCCTGGTGCAGCGGCACCGCCGCCAGCGCCTGGCCTGGGCAACCCGCCAGGCCGAAGCCGAGCCAGGTGTCGCCATCCAGCTGCACCGGCGCCAGCCACAGGTCATGGGCGTGCTCGTGCATGGCCAGGGCCTCGCCGCCGTCCAGCAGCACGGCGAACTTGGCCGACAGCTCATGCAGGCGCTCGCGCTGTTGCAGGCTGTCGAGGATCTGCGCGGCCAGCGGGCGGGTGTCGAACAGCATCTGCGGGTCGATGCCGGCGCTGGGGCTGAGCATCAGGTTGCGCACGTCGTCACCACCACTGCTGCCGCTGTTGCGTGGCCCTAGCCCTGCGGCCAGCAGGCCTTCGAGCATGGCCGGGTGTGAGCCGCGAATGCCGCGGATCTGCAGGTTGGCGCGGTTGGTGGCCTCGATCACGCCGCCGGCGAAGCGCTCGGCGGCATCGGCCACGGCGCGCGCCTGCGCGGCACTCAGTTCACCACCTGCCAGCTTGATGCGGCAGATGCCGCCATCCAGCGCCTGGACGATGCGCAACAACCCCGGGCAGGCCGAGGGGCGGATCGAGGCAGCGGGCTGGGGTGGGCTCAAGAGGGGCATCCGGCAATCGTGAAAAGGCGTTGTCAGTGTAGAAGGCGCGGTATTATGCCTGCTTTGTCCGAGCGCATGAAAAGCCTGCCGGTCGGATTAGCTGGTTATGAGGAAGATTCATGTCACCCTGGCTGACTATCGTGGGGATTGGCGAGGACGGTTACCCCGGCCTCGGCAAGGCCGCGCGCCACGCCCTGTTGAACGCCACACGTGTTTTCGGCAGCCCGCGCCAGCTCGAATTGCTGCCCCACTGCATCCGCGCCGAGCGCCAGCAGTGGCCTAGCCCATTCTCCCTGGCACCGGTGCTGGCGTTGCGTGGCAGCCCCGTGTGCGTGCTGGCCAGCGGCGACCCGATGCTGTTCGGCGTGGGCGCCAGCCTGGCGCGCCAGGTGGCCGAAGACGAACTGCTGATTCACCCGGCGCCCTCGTCGCTGTCCCTGGCCGCCGCCCGCCTGGGCTGGCCGTTGCAGGACGTGGTGACGTTGTCGGTGGTCGCGCGCCCGGTGGCGGCGCTGAACGCACAACTGGCCAACGGCGTGCGCCTGCTGGTGCTGAGCAACGACGGCAGCAGCCCTGCCGCCATCGCCAGCCTGCTGCGCGAGCGCGGCTACGGCGCCAGCCTGATGACCGTGCTGGAACACCTGGGCGGCCCGGCTGAACGCCGCGTGGCCTTTGCCGCCAACGACTGCCCCGAGGCGCCCGTGGCCGACCTCAACGTGGTGGCCATCGACTGCCGCGCCGCCCTCGACGCCCCGCGCCTGTCGCGCCTGGCTGGCCTGCCCGACAGCGCCTTCCGTCACGACGGCCAACTCACCAAGCGCGACGTGCGCGCCATCACCCTCGCCCGCCTGGCGCCGCAGCCCGGCGAACTGTTGTGGGACGTGGGCGCCGGCAGCGGCTCCATCGGCATCGAGTGGATGCGCGCGCACCCCAGCTGCCGCACCTTGGCAGTCGAGAGCGACGACGGCCGCCAGCAGTTGATCGAGCACAACCGCGACGCCCTGGGCGTGCCCGGCCTGCAACTGGTCCGTGGCCGCGCGCCCCAGGCGCTGGAAGGCCTGGAACGCCCGGACGCGATCTTCATCGGCGGCGGCGTCACCCGCGAGGGCGTGTTCGAGGCCTGCTGGCAGCAACTCAAGCCCGGCGGCCGCCTGGTGGCCAACGCCGTCACCCTGCAAAGCGAGCTGGCCCTGGCCCACTGGCGCGAGCAGCACGGCGGCGACCTCACCCGCATCCACGTGGCCCAGGCGCAGCCGCTGGGCGCGTTCGACACCTGGCGCCAAGCGCTGCCCATCACCCTGCTGGAACTGGTCAAACCCCTCGATGCGTGACGAAACCGCCGAACAACCCGCGCCCCTGCGCAGCGGCCTGACCACCGGCAGCTGCGCCACCGCCACCAGCCTTGCCGCCGCGCGGCTGCTGTTGACCGGCCAGGCACTGGACGCCGCGCAAATCACCTTGCCCAAGGGCAAGCAGGTGGAAATGCGCCTGGAGTTCTGCCGGCTGCTGGATGGCGGCGCCGAAGCCGGCACCTTGAAAGACGCTGGCGACGACCCGGACGTGACCCACGGCGCCCTGCTGTACTCACAGGTACGCCTGATCGACGCGGGCATCCGCTTCGCCGCCGGTGACGGCGTGGGCACCGTCACCCGCCCCGGCCTGGTGCTGGGCGTGGGCGAGCCGGCGATCAACCCGGTGCCACGGCGCATGATCACCGAGCATCTGACCGCCCTCGCGACGGAATGCGGCTACACCGGCGGCTTCGAAGTGACGGTCAACGTGCAGGACGGCGCCGCCCTGGCGCTGAAGACCATGAACCCGCGCCTGGGCATCCTCGGCGGTCTGTCCATCCTGGGCACCAGCGGCATCGTCCGGCCGTTCTCCTGCGCGGCCTACATCGCCTCGATCCACCAGGGCATCGACGTCGCCACCACCAATGGCTACATGCACATCGCCGCCTGCACCGGCAACGCCAGCGAAGACACCATGCGCCGGGTGTACAACCTGCCGGAAATAGCCCTGATCGAGATGGGCGACTTCGTCGGCGCGGTGCTCAAGCACCTGCGCAAGGTGCCTGTGGATAAGCTCAGCCTGTGCGGCGGCTTCGGCAAGATCAGCAAGCTGGCGGCCGGGCACATGGACCTGCACAGCCGCCATTCGAGCATCAACTTGGAGCAGTTGGCACAGTGGGCGGCCGATATCGGCGCCGATGCCGACCTGCAGGCCGCCATCCGCGCCGCCAACACCAGCCAGCAAGCCTTGGCCATGGCCAGCGCGGTCGGGGTCAAGCTGGGTGATGAAGTGTGCCGCCATGCCCTGGCCTTCGCCCGCAGCGTGGTGCCGGCGCAGGTGCAGGTCGAAGTCTTCGCCATCGACCGAGTCGGTGGCATCGTCGGGGAAGCGCGTTGAAACGAATTTTGCTGCTGGGCGGCGTCACCGAGGCGCTGGCGATTGCCCGCACGCTGGGGCCTGAACATATCTACAGCCTGGCGGGCGTGGGCCGCGTGCCCACGGACCTGCGCTGCCAGGTGCGAGTGGGTGGTTACGGCGGAGCCGAGGGGCTGGCGGCGTTCATTCGCGCCGAAGGCATTGAACTGCTGATCGATGCCACCCACCCCTATGCCGCGCAAATCAGTACCAACGCCGTATCGGCCGCGGCGCTTGCCGGGGTGCCCTGCTGGGCCTTGCGCCGCCCGGCCTGGCAGGCACAGGCCGGCGATGACTGGCGCGAGTTCGACGGTTGGCCGGCGTTGATCGAGGCGTTGAAGCCATTCGAACGCCCCTTGTTCACCTTGGGCCGCGAACCGCTGCAGCATTTGCACGAGATTCCCGAGCATCAATTCTGGACCCTGCGCGCGCTAGAAAGCTGCCCCGGCAACGAACGCTGCGAAGTGATCGGCGCGCGCGGGCCGTTCCATCTCGAGGATGAGCGGGCGTTGTTCGAGCGGCGGCAGATTGATGTGTTGATCAGCAAAAACAGTGGTAGCGGTGCCACCGAGCCGAAGCTTGAGGTGGCGAGGGAGTTGCGTGTGCCGGTATTGATCCTGGCTCGGCCGCCGTTACCTGCCGCCGACCGAGAATTCAATTGTGTCACCGCATTGCTCGAAGCGCTGTCATCCCACCCGTAGCCGCTGCCGAAGGCTGCGCTGGCCCTATACCTCGCTGGAAATCTCCAGGGTTCACACCGGCCAGCGCAGCCTGGCGGCAGCGGCTACAGTGGATGCGCGCCACGGGTGTATCGTGGATAATCCCCCGCTGCCGTCATCCCACACGCTGCTCATGGAAAGCCACCATGCTCAAGAAAGTGCTGTTAGCGTTGACCCTGCTGTTGCCCGCCTTCATGGCCCAGGCCAAGGACATCCAGGTGCTGCAACCCTGGTCCCAGGAACTGCCACCCAACGCCCCCACCGTGGCGGCGTATTTCACCCTTCGCAACGACGGCAACAGCGCCGACCGCCTGCTGGGGGCCGACAGCCCGATTGCCGGCAGCGCCGAGATCCATCAGCACATGGACAGCGACGGCATGATGAAAATGGCCCCCGTGGAAGCCGTGAACATCGGCGCCGGCGAGCAGGCCACCTTCCAGCCCATGGGCTACCACGTGATGCTGCTCAACCTCAGCGACCGCAGCCAGTTGCAGGATGGCGGGCACTTCCCGCTGACACTACACTTCAAGCAAGCCGGTGATATCACCGTGCAAGTAGTGGTCATGAAGCAGCCTCCGGTAGCCAACCCCTAAGCCATGAGCCGCGCGCACCACCACAGGCCCCATGCCCCGTCCAAGCGGCGGGCGACCTGGCTGAGCCTGTTCGCCATGCTGATGATGTTCATCGGCCCGCTGGTTTCCCAGTCGATGCCGATGGACCACGACCGCGCCATGCCCATGGAAATGTCCATGGACATGCCGGGCATGGACATGGGCGGCCATCATGGCGACCCCTCGCTGCACCCCATCTGGGAAAAGTGCGGCTATTGCAGCCTGTTCTTCCACACCCCGGCCCTGCCCCAGGCGCCTGGCTACCTTCCATTGGCGAAGCCACTGCCGGTGGCCGGCCTCATCGCCCCCACCCGCCAGGGCCACGCCGCCCAGGCCGTGTTCCCCGGCGCCCGTACCCGCGCCCCGCCTGCCATCCGCTTCGCCTAGCCCCTGCTCACGTCGTGTTTCCCACGCTGCCCTCGCGGCGGCTGGCGTGCACCCGTGCCTTTGTGACTGATCGAAGTTGGATAAACCATGTCCAGGTCTACTGCTACCTTGTTGCTGTCCCGCAAACGGACGGCCGCCGCGCTGTGCGGCACACTTTTCTGCCCTGCGGCCTTCGCCGCGGAATTGATTGACGCCACCGAGCTGAGCCCCACGGTGATCACCGCCGTGGCGCCCAGCTCGCCCCTGACCGTGGTCACCAACCCCAAGGACCCGCGCCAGCCGGTGCCGGCCAGCGATGGCGCCGACTACCTGAAAACCATTCCCGGCTTCTCGGCCATCCGCAGCGGCGGCACCAATGGCGACCCGGTGCTGCGCGGCATGTTCGGCTCGCGGCTGAACATCCTCACCAACGGCGGCAACGTGCTGGGCGCCTGCCCCAACCGCATGGACGCGCCCACCTCCTACATCGCCCCGGAAACCTTCGACCGCCTGACCGTGATCAAGGGCCCGCAAACCGTGCAATGGGGCCCCGGTGCTTCGGCAGGCACCATCCTGTTCGAGCGCGAGCCCGAGCACTTCGGCACGCTGGGCAGCCGCTTCAATGCCAGCGTGCTGGCCGGCTCCAACGGCCGCTTCGATAAAGTGGTGGATACCGCCGTGGGCAATGCCGACGGCTACGCCCGCTTCGTCGGCAACACCTCCCAGGCCGATGACTACAAGGATGGCAACGGCGCCACCGTGCCCTCGCGCTGGGACAAATGGAACGGCGACGTCGCCCTGGGCTGGACGCCCGACGCCGACACCCTGCTGGAGCTGACCGCCGGCAAGGGCGATGGCGAATCGCGCTACGCCGGGCGCGGCATGGACGGCACCCAGTTCAAGCGTGAAAGCCTGGGCCTGCGCTTCGAGAAGTCGAACATCGGCGAGGTGCTGGACAAGGTCGAGGCCCAGGTCTACTACAACTACGCCGACCACGTGATGGACAACTACACCCTGCGCACGCCCTCCGGCACCGGCATGATGGGCGGCGCGATGGCCAGCAACCCCGACCGCCGCACCCTGGGCGCACGCATCAAGGCGACCTGGAAGTGGGCCGACTGGCAACTGCTGAGCGGCATCGACGCGCAGACCAGCCAGCACCGCAAGCGCAGCGCCATGGGCGTGGACGCCTACAAGGACGTGCCGCGCAGCAAGGATGCCGACATGCAGGACGTCGGCGTGTTCAGCGAGCTGACCTGGTACGCCAGCGGCAACGACCGCGTCATCGGCGGCGCCCGCGTGGACCGCGCCCAGGCGCGCGACTATCGGCAAACCACCGGCTCAGGCATGAGCGCCATCGCCAACCCCACCGCCGATCAGACCCGTGAGCAAACCCTGCCCAGCGGTTTCCTGCGCTACGAGCACGACCTGGCTGCTCTCCCCGCCACCACCTACATTGGCCTGGGCCACGTACAGCGCTTCCCGGATTACTGGGAGCTGTTCTCGCCCACCTCCGGCCCCGGCGCGGTCAACGCCTTCCACGACCTGAAACCGGAAAAAACCACGCAACTGGACTTCGGCGTGCAGTACAAGACCGAACGGCTGGATGCCTGGGCGTCCGGCTACGTCGGCCAGGTGCGCGACTTCATCCTGTTCGACTACAGCGGCATGAGCTCCCAGGCCCGCAACATCGACGCCCGCATCATGGGCGGCGAACTGGGCGCCGCCTACCGGCTCACCGAGCGCTGGAAAGCCGACGCCACCCTGGCCTACGCCTGGGGCAAGAACAGCAGCGACGGCCGCGCCCTGCCGCAAATGCCGCCGCTGGAATCACGCCTGGGCCTGACCTACGCCCAGGACAACTGGAGCGCCGGCGCCCTGTGGCGCCTGGTGGCTGCGCAGAACCGCGTCGACATCGGCGCCGGCAACGTGGTGGGCAAGGACTACGAAAAAAGCCCCGGCTTCGGCGTGTTCTCGCTCAACGGCGCCTACCGCGTCAACCCGCACCTGAAGGTCAGCGCCGGCGTCGACAACCTGCTCGACAAAACCTATTCCGAGCACCTGAACCTGGCGGGCAACGCCGGCTTCGGCTACCCGGCCAGCGACCCGCAGGCGGTCAACGAAACCGGCCGCACGCTGTGGACCAAGGTTGATTTCAGCTTCTGAACCCTTTCGGCGGCGCGCCTGGATCGCGCCGCCTTTTTGCTACCGTGGAGCGCTCCGTGATGAGCAAGCCAACTACTAATTTCTACAACCTGGCCTGGCGCTGGCACTTCTACGCCGGGCTGTTCGTCGCCCCCTTCATGATCCTGCTGGCGATCACCGGGATCATCTACTTGTTCAAGCCGCAGCTCGACCCGCTGATGTATCGCTCGCTGATGATCGTCGCCCCCGCCGAGCACGCGCTCAGCGCCGATGAACTGATGCAACGCGTGCACAGCCGTTATCCACAGGACGGCATCACCCAATACCTGCCGGCCACCGCCGCCGACCGCAGCGCGCAGTTCGTGCTGACCGCCAAGGGCCGCGAGCTGAACGTGTTCATCAACCCCTACACCGGCGCAGTGCTGGGCGACCAGGACGCCAAACTCAACCTGCAGGCCATCGCCCGTGCCCTGCATGGCGAGCTGATGATCGGCACCGTCGGCGACCGCCTCGTCGAACTGGCAGCTGGCTGGGGCATCGTGCTGGTGGTGTCGGGCCTGTACCTGTGGTGGCCGCGCGGCAAGGCCGGCGCCGGCGTGCTGTGGCCGCGCCTTAACGCGCGCGGCCGACTGTTCTGGCGCGACCTGCATGGCGTGCTGGGCTTCTGGGGCTCGGCGTTCCTGCTGCTGATGCTGCTCAGCGGCATGACCTGGACCGGCCTGTGGGGCAAGCAATTCGCCCAGGTGTGGAACACCTTCCCCGCCGTCATGTGGGACAACGTGCCCACGTCCGACGTGCAGGCCGGGCAGTTGAACCAGGCCAACCGCCAGACCGTGCCCTGGGCGCTGGAAAACACGCCCATGCCCATGTCCGGCGGCGCCCATGCCGAGCACATGGCCCATGGTGGGCACATGCAGATGCCAGCCGATCCGTTGATCAGCCTGCAGCAGGTGGTCGACCTGGCCACCGCGCATCGCGTCGAGCCAGGCTACAGCATCACCCTGCCCACCACCGATACCGGTGTGTTCACCGTCTCGGTGTTCGCCGACGACCCGCGCAACGACGCCACCCTGCACGTCGACCAATACACCGGGCAAGTACTGGCCAACGTCGGCTGGAAAGACTACGGCCCCGTCGCCCGCGCCACCGAAGCCGGGGTGATGCTGCATGAAGGGAAAATGTTCGGGCCGTTCAACCAGATCGTGATTCTGCTGGTATGCCTGATGATCCTGCTGGGCTCGGCGAGCGGCTTGATCATGTGGTGGAAACGCCGGCCCGTGGGCCAACTGGGGGTACCGCCGTTGCGGCATGATCTGCCGAAATGGAAGGTGGCGATCGGGATCATGGTTGCGCTGGGGGTGATGTTTCCGCTGGTGGGGGTGTCGTTGGCGGTGGTGTGGGTAATCGAGTGGGCGTTGGCGCGTATTCCAAGCTCGAGCGCGGTGCATTCGTAGCCGCAGCCTTCGGCAGCGGCTACAGGAATTAGGGGCTGGATGAAAAAGCCTGTGACGGCGGGATCTGGTGTGGGAGCTGGCTTGCCAGCGAGCTTTTCGGGCCTCAAAAGCTCGCTGGCAAGCCAGCTCCCACAATATTCCACGGCCGCTCCACACATTTCAAAAATCAGTGGCCGGGCGTGCAAGCCTGAGGGATTTCCACAGCTGCTGTAGAATACTGGCTGGCGTATTTTTACGCCTTCAAGAAACTATGGTGGCTGTACGCGGGAGGGCTCAGGCCCTGCTGGGTTGGAGATCCCCAGTCTTGCACACCTGCGTCCAGCCGCCACCTTGTCGAATGCAAGCGACGAGGGGTGTCATACCCATGATCTCCGAGTCTCTTGATTATGAATTTTGATCTTCCCGCTACCCGCCTCCAACACTTCGGCCCCCTGGACCGGAACAACCAACCGCTCTTCTCCGTCCGCCCAGGCACAAACGCCGACGACGCGCTTGCCCATGCCTCGTTGTTGCTCGGCTACGCCGGGGCCATTGCCTATGAAGCCGCCGACTGCGATGGCGTGGACGGCAAGTTGCTGGCCCGCGGCGTCATGCCGTTGATTGATGCCGCCAAGGCGCTGGTGGACGCCTGCACCGCAGGCTGATCGCGGCGGGGCCGGACGCCGCCTGGCGGCAGCTGCTACGAACCGTGTAGCAGCGGCCGCAGGCCGCGTTCGTGGATGTTCAGCAATACCGCTAGCAATGCACCAGCAACGCCCAACCCCACGCACCACTGCGCCAAACGCGCACCAGCCCGGTGCAGCCCTGCGACCTCCACCGCCCTCAAAGCGCCATCCCACGGCCCCGCACCACTTCGGCACACCCCTTGCAATCTCCCAGGCAGAAGTCGCCATCTGCCCCACTAAAAAATCAAATCATTTGGAGATTGCACCATGAAGCGTCGTAGCTTGATCAAGGCGTTTACCCTTACGGCGTCCATCGCCGCCATGGGCATGAGCTGGACTATCCAGGCCGCCGAGACCATCAAGGTCGGTATCCTGCATTCGCTGTCGGGCACTATGGCAATTTCCGAAACCTCGTTGAAAGACGTGGCGCTGATGACCATCGACGAGATCAACGCCAAGGGCGGCGTCAACGGCAAGAAGCTGGAGCCGGTGGTGGTGGACCCTGCGTCCAACTGGCCGCTGTTCGCCGAAAAGGCCCGCCAGCTGCTGACTCAGGACAAGGTGGCCGTGGTGTTCGGCTGCTGGACCTCGGTGTCGCGCAAGTCGGTGCTGCCGGTGTTCGAAGAGCTCAACGGCCTGCTGTTCTACCCCGTGCAGTATGAAGGCGAAGAAATGTCGCCGAACGTGTTCTACACCGGCGCCGCGCCGAACCAGCAGGCCATTCCGGCGGTGGAATACCTGATGAGCGAAGACGGCGGCAGCGCCAAGCGCTTCTTCCTGCTGGGCACCGACTACGTCTACCCGCGCACCACCAACAAGATTCTGCGCGCCTTCCTGCACTCCAAGGGCGTGAAGGACAGCGACATCGAAGAGGTCTACACCCCGTTCGGCCACGCCGATTACCAGACCATCGTCGCCAACATCAAGAAGTTCTCGGCCGGCGGCAAGACCGCGGTCATCTCCACCGTCAACGGCGACTCCAACGTGCCGTTCTACAAGGAACTGGCCAACCAGGGCCTGAAGGCTACCGACGTGCCAGTGGTGGCGTTCTCGGTGGGCGAGGAAGAACTGCGCGGCATCGACACCAAGCCGCTGGTGGGCAACCTGGCCGCCTGGAACTACTTCGAGTCGGTGGATAACCCGGTCAACACCAAGTTCGTCGCCGACTGGAAAGCCTACGCCAAGGCCCACAACCTGCCAGGCGCCGACAAGGCCGTGACCAACGACC
Organism: Pseudomonas imperatae; assembly: GCF_057128625.1. NCBI lineage: Bacteria > Pseudomonadati > Pseudomonadota > Gammaproteobacteria > Pseudomonadales > Pseudomonadaceae > Pseudomonas > Pseudomonas imperatae. The sequence goes on from NZ_JBSKHP010000003.1 coordinate 61,918, forward strand.
CGATGGAAGCCACCTACGTGGGCATCCACATGTGGGCCCAGGCCGCCGAGAAAGCCAAGTCCACCGATGTGGATAAAGTGCGCGAAGCCATGGGCGGCCAGACCTTCGCCGCGCCGTCGGGCTTCACCCTGACCATGGACAAGACCAACCACCACCTGCACAAGCCGGTGATGATCGGCGAGATCCAGGACGACGGGCAGTTCAACGTGGTGTGGCAGACCAAGGAGCCGATCCGCGCCGAGCCGTGGAGCCCGTTCATTCCAGGCAACGACAAGAAGCCGGACTACGCGGTGAAGAGCAACTAACCCCCCCAACGTAGCCGCTGCCGAAGGCTGCGCTGGCCCTGCGCCCCGCTGGAGATTTTCAGCGTACTCAAGGGCCAGCGCAGCCTGGCGGCAGCGGCTACGGGTGTGAAGCCGCCGATTTTTTCCGCTTTTCAGGACGCTGCCATGTCCCTTTATCGCCTTCTGCTCTCCCTCATCCTGCTGCTGCCCCTGGCCGCCCACGCCAGCGACGGCGACGATTTTGTCGCTGGGGACTCTGCGCAGCAGGCGCAACTGCTGGAAACCTGGGCTGCCCAGCCCATCCCCGAACGCCTTGAGCTGCTACAGGCCCTGCAGGACGGCCGCGTGGCCATGGACGCCGACAAGCACGCCGTCATCGAAAAGGCCAACGCCCCCAGCGACAGCAACCTGCGCAAAGTGCGCCTGAACAACCGCCTGCGCGGCCTGGTGGACAACGCCATGGCCAGCCAGCAACTGCTCAACAACGACAAGGCCACGCGCCTGGCCGCCGCCCAACAGCTGCAGAAAAGCGCCCAGCCCGCCCAGCTGAAACTGCTGGACCACGTGGTGGCCGGCGAGCAGGACAGCACGGTCAAGACCGCCCTGAGCCTGGCCCTGGCCAACCTGCAGCTGGTAGACCCGGATCCGGCCGTGCGCCTGGCTGCCGTGCGCCTGCTGGGCGACACCGGCGAGCCCATGGCCCGCACCCGCCTGGAAAACCTGCTGCAACCCGACGTCGAGAAAGACCCCGGCGTGCGCACCGCCGCCGAAACCAGCCTGGTGCAGGTGAAACGCAAGCTGATGATCGGCGACCTGCTGGGCCAGGCCTTCAGCGGCATGTCCCTGGGCTCGATCCTGCTGCTGGCGGCGCTGGGCCTGGCCATCACCTTCGGCCTGCTGGGCGTGATCAACATGGCCCACGGCGAGATGCTGATGATCGGCGCCTACTCCACCTACGCCGTACAGTTGCTGTTCCAGCGCCTGGCCCCTGGCGCCATTGAGTTCTACCCGCTGGTGGCGCTGCCGGTGGCGTTCTTCGTTACCGCCTGCATCGGCATGGCCCTGGAACGCACCATCATCCGCCACCTGTACGGCCGCCCGCTGGAAACCCTGTTGGCCACCTGGGGCATCAGCCTGATCCTGATCCAGGCCGTGCGCCTGATCTTCGGCGCGCAGAACGTGGAAGTGGCCAACCCCGAATGGCTGAGCGGCGGCATCCAGGTGCTGCCCAACCTGGTACTGCCCTATAACCGCATCGTCATCATCGCCTTCGCGCTGTTCGTGGTGGTGCTGACCTGGCTGCTGCTGAACAAGACCCGCCTGGGCCTGAACGTGCGCGCCGTCACCCAGAACCGCAACATGGCCGCCTGCTGCGGCGTACCCACCGGGCGCATCGACATGCTGGCCTTCGGCCTGGGCTCGGGCATCGCCGGCCTTGGCGGCGTGGCCTTGAGCCAGATCGGCAACGTCGGCCCCGAACTGGGCCAGGGCTACATCATCGACTCGTTCCTGGTGGTGGTGCTGGGCGGCGTCGGCCAACTGGCCGGCAGCGTCTCGGCGGCGTTCGGCCTGGGCATCGCCAACAAAATCCTGGAACCGCAGATTGGCGCGGTGCTGGGCAAGATCCTGATCCTGGCGCTGATCATTCTGTTTATCCAGAAACGTCCGCAGGGCCTCTTTGCATTGAAAGGACGGGTGATCGACTGATGAACCAACCATTGATGGTAACCGCCGCGCAAAAGGCCGGCCCCAAGGCCACTATCGCCATCGGCGCCCTGGTGGTGCTGGGGTTGGTGGCCCTGGCGCTGATGTCGCTGCTGCCTGACACCAGCAGCCTGCAGGTGTCGGCCTACACCCTGACCCTGGTGGGCAAGATCCTCTGCTACGCCATCGTCGCCCTGGCCCTGGACCTGGTGTGGGGCTACGCCGGGCTGCTGTCCCTGGGCCATGGCCTGTTCTTCGCCCTGGGCGGCTACGCGATGGGCATGTACCTGATGCGCGAGTCGGCCGGCGACAGCCTGCCGGCGTTCATGACCTTCCTGTCGTGGACCGAGCTGCCGTGGTACTGGACCGGTACCCAGCATTTCCTCTGGGCCCTGTGCCTGGTGGTGCTGGCGCCGGGGCTGCTGGCCCTGGTGTTCGGTTTCTTCGCCTTCCGCTCGCGGATCAAGGGCGTGTACTTCTCGATCATGACCCAGGCGCTGACCTTCGCCGGCATGCTGCTGTTCTTCCGCAACGAGACCGGCTTTGGCGGCAACAACGGTTTCACCAACTTCCGCACCCTGCTGGGCTTCGACATCACCTCGCAGGGCACCCGCGCGGTGCTGTTCCTGCTCACCGTGGCGTTGCTGGTGGGCAGCCTGTTGCTGGGCTGGCGCCTGGCACAGAGCAAGTTCGGCCGCGTGCTGACCGCCCTGCGCGACGCCGAGAACCGGCTGATGTTCTGCGGCTACGACCCGCGCGGCTTCAAGCTGTTCATCTGGGTACTGAGCGCGGTGCTGTGCGGCCTGGCCGGCGCGCTGTACGTGCCCCAGGTGGGCATCATCAACCCCAGCGAAATGTCGCCGACCAACTCCATCGAAGCCGCCGTGTGGGTGGCCCTGGGCGGCCGCGGCACGCTGATCGGCCCGCTGCTGGGCGCAGGCCTGGTGAACGGCATGAAGAGCTGGTTCACCGTGGCTTTCCCTGAATACTGGCTGTTCTTCCTCGGCGCGCTGTTCATCATCGTCACCCTGTACCTGCCCAAGGGTGTCATCGGCCTGATCAAGCAAAGGGGCGAACAATGAAGACCACGCCGACTCCCGAGTTCATGCTCGAACCCATCCTGGAACCCAACCGCGATGCCGGCACCAGCCGTGATGCCATCGGCCTGGGCCAGCGCGTGGACGGTGCGCTCAGCGCCCGCCACGGCACCATCCTGACCCTGGAAGACATCAGCGTCAGCTTCGATGGCTTCAAGGCGCTGAACAACCTCAACCTGTATATCGGCGTCGGCGAGCTGCGCTGCATCATCGGCCCCAACGGCGCGGGCAAGACCACGCTGATGGACGTGATCACCGGCAAGACCCGCCCCAGCCACGGCAAGGCCTGGTTCGGCGAAACCCTGGACCTGACCAAGATGAGCGAGGTGCAGATCGCCCAAGCCGGCATCGGCCGCAAGTTCCAGAAGCCGACGGTGTTCGAGGCGCTGAGCGTGTTCGAGAACCTGGAGCTGGCGCAGAAGACCGACAAGTCGGTGTGGGCCAGCCTGCGTGCGCGCCTGACGGGCGAGCAGAAAGACCGCATCGACGAGGTGCTCGACACCATTCGCCTGACCACCTCGGTGCACCGCCCCGCCGGCCTGTTGTCCCACGGCCAGAAGCAGTTCCTGGAGATCGGCATGCTGCTGGTGCAGGACCCGCAGCTGTTGCTGCTGGACGAACCGGTGGCGGGCATGACCGACGCCGAGACCGAATTCACCGCCGAGCTGTTCAAGCGCCTGGCCGGCAAGCACTCGCTGATGGTGGTGGAGCACGACATGGGCTTCGTCGACACCATCGCCGACTACGTCACCGTGCTGCACCAGGGCAGCGTGCTGGCCGAAGGGTCGCTGCAGCAGGTGCAGGCGGATGAGCGGGTGATCGAGGTTTACCTGGGCCGCTGACCCTGCCCTTTTTTGATGGAAACACTGCTGTTGTGGGAGCTGGCTTGCCAGCGAGCTTTCAGGGCCTCAAAAGCTCGCTGGCAAGCCAGCTCCCACAAGGTCCATATGCGGAGAGTTTGAACCATGCTCCAGGTCGAAAAGCTTCACCAATACTACGGCGGCAGCCACATCCTGCGCGGCCTGTCCTTTGACGTGAAGGTCGGCGAGGTCACCTGCCTGCTGGGCCGCAACGGCGTGGGCAAGACCACCTTGCTCAAGTGTCTGATGGGCCTGATCCCGTCCAAGGAAGGCAGCGTGCAGTGGGAAGGCAAGCCCATCACCGGCTTCAAGCCGCACCAGCGCGTGCACGCCGGCATCGCCTACGTGCCCCAGGGCCGGGAAATTTTCGGCCGGCTTACGGTGGAAGAAAACTTGCTGATGGGCCTGTCGCGCTTCAGCGCCAGCGAGGCCAAGGAGGTGCCGGGGTTCATCTACGAGCTGTTCCCGGTGCTGCTGCAGATGAAACACCGGCGCGGCGGCGACCTGTCCGGCGGCCAGCAGCAACAGTTGGCCATCGGCCGCGCCCTGGCAAGCCGCCCGCGCCTGCTGATTCTCGACGAGCCTACCGAGGGCATCCAGCCGTCGGTGATCAAGGAAATCGGCGCGGTGATCAAGAAGCTTGCCGCCCGCGGCGACATGGCGATTCTGCTGGTGGAACAGTTCTACGATTTCGCCGCAGAATTGGCTGATCAGTACATCGTCATGTCTCGGGGTGAAATCGTGCAGCACGGGCGAGGTGAAAATATGGAGGCCGAGGGTGTACGCGGCCTGGTAACCATTTAATCTGCACACAAACCAATAACGAACACGCCTATGAACCTGCCCGCTTCCACCGCCCTGTACACGCCGAGCTGGCACGCCGAGCTCGAGCTGGGCTACGGCCGTTTCGGCGACACCACCCGGCCCACCCAGCGCCGCCACCTGGGCCCGCTGCGGGTGCAGAAGCACCTGTACGCCGAAGGCCCCGAGGTGTGCCAGCACATCATCGTGCACCCACCGGGTGGCATTGCCGGCGGCGACCGCCTGGATATCAGTGTCGCTGTCGGCACCGGTGCCTGGGCGCAGCTGACCAGCCCCGGCGCCGCCAAGTGGTACCGCGCGGCCGGGCCCGCCTACCAGACCCTGAAGCTGAGCGTGGCCCCCGGCGCGACCCTGGAGTGGCTGCCCCAGGAAACCATCGTCTACAGCGCCGCCCAGGCAGAACTGCAGACGACTGTCGAGCTGCAAGGCGACGCGCGCCTGGTGTACTGGGACATGGTCGCCCTGGGCCGCCCGGCGGCGGACGAGCGCTTCGAGCGCGGGCATTTCCAGAGCCGCGTGGACATTCGCCGCGACGGCCAGCTGCTGTGGCATGAGCGCCAGCGCGTGTTGGGCAACGACGGACTGCTGGACTCGCCCATGGGCCTGGACGGCCACACCGTGTTCGCCACCTTGCTGGTGACGGCCGACATCAGCCCCGAGTTGCTTGAACAATGCCGGGCCGTGGAAGGCCAGGTGCGTGGCGACCTCAGCCAGCTGCCCGGCCTGCTGGTAGCTCGCTGCCTGGCCCACGAAGGCCTGCACGCCCGCGACTGGCTGATTGCCCTGTGGAAACTGCTGCGCCCCGAGGTGCTGGGCAAAGAAGCCCTGCCCCCAAGAATCTGGAGCACCTGACATTTTGTGGGAGCTGGCTTGCCAGCGAGCTGTTTGGAGCCCCAAAAGCTCGCTGGCAAGCCAGCTCCCACAAATAAAGTGCGTGTTCGAATCCTGTTTTGTTACTGCCCACGAATGGACACACCATGGACCTGACACCCCGCGAAAAAGACAAGCTGCTGATCTTCACCGCCGGCCTCGTGGCCGAGCGCCGCCTGGCCCGGGGCGTGAAGCTCAACTACCCGGAAACCATGGCCTACATCTCGGCAGCGCTGCTCGAAGGCGCCCGCGACGGCCAGACCGTGGCCCAGCTGATGCACTTCGGCACCACCCTGCTCACCCGCGACCAGGTGATGGAAGGCATCCCGGAAATGATCCCCGAGATCCAGGTGGAAGCCACCTTCCCCGACGGCACCAAGCTGGTCACCGTCCACCAACCCATCGCCTGAGGCCTGCCATGACCTTCCGCATTCGCGACGCCGTACACGCCGACCTGCCCGGCATCCGCGACATCTACAACGATGCCGTGGCCAACACGACGGCCATCTGGAACGAGCAACCGGTGGACCTGGGCAACCGCCAGGCCTGGTACAGCGCCCGCCAGTCCCAGCACTACCCCATCCTGGTGGCGGTGGACGCCAATGATGCCGTGCTGGGCTACGCTTCATTTGGTGACTGGCGTCCCTTCCAGGGTTTCCGCCAGACCGTCGAACACTCGGTCTACGTGCGCAACGATCAACAAGGCAAGGGCCTGGGGCCCGCACTGATGAAAGCCCTGATCGAACGCGCACGCGGCTGCGACAAACACGTGATGGTGGCTGCCATCGAAAGTGGCAACGTGGCCTCCATCCGTCTGCACGAGCGACTCGGTTTCACGATCACGGGGCAGATGCCACAAGTGGGCAGCAAGTTCGGCCGCTGGCTGGACCTGACCTTCATGCAACTGATCCTGAACCCGGGCGCCGAACCTTCCCCGACTCCCGTGGAGTAAGCCGCCATGAATGCCGCCCAATTGCGCCGCGTCACCGTTGAAAGCTTTGCCCACTACCGCCAGGGCCTGGTCGAGTTGCTGCTGGACTCGGTCAAGCAAGGCGCCTCCATCGGCTTCCTCGCCGACGTGGACGCCCATGAAGCCAACAGTTTTCTAGACGAAGTGAAGAACCGCATCGCCATCAATGACCTGGTGCTGTGGGTGGTAGTACGTGACGAGCAGGTGCTGGCCAGCGCGCAATTGGTGTTCTGTAAGCGCGTGAACGGCTTGAACCGTGCCGAGGTGCAGAAGCTGATGGTGCGCAGCGACGCCCAGCGCCGCGGCATGGGCCAGCAGCTGATGGAAGCGGTGGAAGTCGCCGCCCGCCAGTACAAGCGCGGCCTGCTGCACCTGGACACCGAGGCCGGCTCGCCCGCCGAGGCGTTCTACCTGTCCCAGGGCTACAAGCGCGCGGGGCAGATCCCTGGCTTTGCCTGCCGTCCGGACGGCGAATACACCGCCACGGCGTTTTTCTACAAGACTCTTTGAAGGAGGCCTGAATGATCCCCGGCCAATACCAGATCCAACCTGGCGACATCGAACTCAACGTCGGCCGCCGCACCCTCAGCCTGACGGTGGCCAACAGCGGCGACCGGCCCATCCAGGTGGGCTCGCACTACCACTTCTTCGAAACCAACGACGCCCTCACCTTCGACCGCGCCGCCAGCCGCGGCATGCGCCTGAACATCCCGGCTGGCACCGCCGTGCGCTTCGAGCCGGGCCAGAGCCGCGAGGTGGAACTGGTGGACCTGGCCGGCCACCGCCGCGTGTTCGGCTTCGCCGGCCGCGTCATGGGCGATTTGTAAGGCCCCCGCGGGGTCATGAAATTGGAATTCAAAGGCAGACAATGAAAATCTCGAGACAAGCCTACGCCGACATGTTCGGCCCCACCGTCGGCGACAAGGTGCGCCTGGCCGACACCGACCTGTGGATCGAAGTGGAAAAGGACTTCACCACCTACGGCGAAGAAGTGAAATTCGGTGGCGGCAAGGTGATCCGCGACGGCATGGGCCAGGGCCAGCTGCTGGCCGCCGAGGTGGTGGACACGCTGATCACCAACGCGCTGATCATCGACCACTGGGGCATCGTCAAGGCTGACGTGGGCCTGAAGGACGGCCGCATCGCCGCCATCGGCAAGGCCGGCAACCCGGACATCCAGCCCGACGTGACCATCGCCATCGGCGCCAGCACCGAAGTCATCGCCGGTGAAGGCATGATTCTCACCGCCGGCGGCATCGACACCCACATCCACTTCATCTGCCCGCAGCAGATCGAAGAAGCGCTGATGAGCGGCGTCACCACCATGATCGGCGGCGGCACCGGCCCGGCCACCGGCACCAACGCCACCACCTGCACCTCAGGCCCGTGGCACATGGCGCGCATGCTGCAGGCGGCCGACTCGTTCCCGATGAACATCGGCTTCACCGGCAAGGGCAACGCCAGCCTGCCCGAGCCGCTGATCGAGCAGGTGAAGGCCGGCGCCATCGGCCTCAAGCTGCACGAAGACTGGGGCACCACCCCCGCCTCCATCGACAACTGCCTGAGCGTGGCCGACCAGTACGACGTGCAGGTGGCCATCCACACCGACACCCTCAACGAGTCGGGCTTCGTGGAAACCACCCTCGGCGCGTTCAAGGGCCGCACCATCCACACCTACCACACCGAAGGCGCCGGCGGCGGCCACGCCCCCGACATCATCAAGGCCTGCGGCTTCCCCAACGTGCTGCCCAGCTCAACCAACCCGACCCGGCCGTTCACCCGCAACACCATCGACGAACACCTGGACATGCTGATGGTGTGCCACCACCTGGACCCCAGCATCGCCGAGGACGTGGCCTTCGCCGAAAGCCGCATCCGCCGCGAGACCATCGCCGCCGAGGACATCCTCCACGACCTGGGCGCCTTCTCGATGATCAGCTCCGACAGCCAGGCCATGGGCCGCGTCGGCGAGGTGGTGACGCGCACCTGGCAGACCGCCGACAAGATGAAAAAGCAGCGCGGCTCGTTGGCCGAGGACGCGCCGGGCAACGACAACTTCCGCGCCAAGCGCTACATCGCCAAGTACACCATCAACCCGGCCATCACCCACGGCATCAGCCATGAGGTAGGCTCCATCGAAATTGGCAAATGGGCCGACCTGGTGCTGTGGCGCCCGGCGTTCTTCGGCGTGAAGCCGACGCTGATCCTCAAGGGCGGCGCCATCGCGGCCAGCCTGATGGGCGACGCCAACGCCTCGATTCCCACCCCGCAGCCCGTGCACTACCGGCCGATGTTCGCCAGCTACGGCGGCTCCCGGCATGCCACCAGCATTACCTTCATCAGCCAGGCAGCACTGGACGCCGGCGTGCCGGAGCAGCTGGGCTTGAAGAAGCAGATTGGCGTGGTAAAGGGCTGCCGCACGCTGAAGAAGACCGACCTGATTCACAACGGCTACCTGCCGGCGATCGACGTCGACCCGCAGACCTACCAGGTGAAGGCCGACGGGGTGCTGCTGTGGTGTGAACCGGCGGAGACGTTGCCGATGGCGCAGCGGTATTTCCTGTTCTAGAGACAAACCCTGTGGGAACTGGTTTCCAGGGCCTCAAAAGCTCGCTGGCAAGCCAGCTCCCACAGTTATATCAGCCTTGCACAAAGCGCCCCAGGCGCTGGCGCAGCCGGGCGTTTTCGGCGCGCAGGTCGCGGACTTCTTCAAGCAGCTCCAGCGCCAGTGCCACGCCTTCCCATTCCAGGTCCAGGTCGTGGTGCAACTTCGCCGCGCGCCGCGCGATCAGCGGGGAAAAGTCGTCGAACAACCATTCCTCCGGGGACCGTCCCGTGGGTTCCACTATGCCGTGCTCGACGATTTCAATCACATAGGCCGCCGACATCTCGGTGGCCTGACAGAACGCTTGCATGTCCAGTTGAACGTAGCGGGACGTTTCCATGATCAACGACTCCAGTTGGCTCGGGGGTCGAATGCCGCCTTCTCCGACAGGGTTTTCCACAGCGCTTGCGTGGCTTCGTCGGCGTGCGGGGGCATTACCACTTTCAGTTGTGCGTAGAGGTCACCGCGCTCGCCCTGCTTGCGTTGCAGGCCGTTGCCCTTCACGCGCAGGCGCTGGCCGCTCTGGCTGTCGGGGCGGATGGTGAGGTTGATGCGCCCGGTGAGGGTAGGCACCGCCACCTTGGTGCCCAGCGCCGCTTCCCACGGCGCCAGCGGCACGGTGATGATCAGGTCGTGGTCTTCCACGTCGAACATCGGGTGCGGGGCGAACCGCACGATCAGGTACAGGTCGCCGTTCGCACCACCACCCACGCCCGGCGCGCCCTGGCCCTTGAGGCGGATGCGCTCGCCATCGGTGACGCCGGCCGGGATCTTCACGTTGAGGGTCTTGGTGGTGTGCCCGGTCTGCTGGCCGGCAGCGTTGTGCTGCGGCACCTGGAAGCTGATCTGCTTCGACTCGTTGGCCAGGGTTTCCTCGAGGAATACTGCAAGTTCCATTTCCACGTCTTGTCCTCGCCGCCCGGCGCTGCGTTGCTGGCCACGGCCAAAGGGGTTGCCATTGCCACCACGCCCGGCCGAGCCGAAGATGGAGCTGAAGAAATCGGAAAAGTCGCCGGCGCTTTCCTCGAAGCCGCCACCACCGCGGCCCTGCCAGCCTGGCGGGCCCTGGAACGGACGGCCGTGCTGGCCGTACTTGCGAATCTCGTCGTACTCGGCACGCTTGTCGGCGTTGCTCAGCGCTTCATAGGCCTCGGAGGCCTCCTTGAATTTGTCCTCGGCGTCCTTTTCCTTGCTGACGTCGGGGTGATATTTGCGTGCCAGCTTGCGGTAGGCGGTCTTGATCGCCTTCTCGTCCGCGGTCGGCTCCACGCCCAATATCTTGTAGTAGTCTTTGAAGTCCATCGAAGGATCACCATCCGTTTATCGGGATCGCGCGGTCAGTCCACTTAGTGTAGAGACCTGGCAATGGGGTGTAAGTTTATCGACTGCCGGTACGCTTTGCTGAAGGCGCAGCGGCGCAGTCGTAGGGGATGACTGCAAGATTGGGGGGCCGAGGCGCGCTTTCAAGGTGCGACCGTGTGGCAATTAAACGCCCCATGGCCTTGATTATCGCTACCACTGGCATAAACTGCGCGGCCGTTTTTTGCACAGAATCCGGCAACGACATGACCAACCAAACCCCGGCCCGCGCCTGCGGCATCGACTTCGGCACCTCCAACTCCACCGTCGGCTGGCACCGGCCGGACGTCGAGACCCTGATTGCGCTGGAAGACGGCAAGATCACCCTGCCGTCGGTGGTGTTCTTCAATATCGAGGAGCGTCGGCCGGTGTACGGCCGCCTGGCACTGCACGAATACCTTGAAGGCTACGAAGGCCGCCTGATGCGCTCGCTCAAGAGCCTGCTGGGCTCCAAGCTGATCAAGCACGACACCAGCGTGCTGGGCACCGCCCTGCCGTTCAAGGACCTGCTGGGCATGTTCATCGGCGAGCTGAAAAAGCGCGCCGAAGCCAACGCCGGCCGTGCCTTCGACGAAGTGGTGCTGGGCCGCCCGGTGCATTTCGTCGACGACGACAAGGCTGCCGACCAGGAAGCCCAGGACACCCTGGAAGAAGTGGCGAAGAAAATCGGCTTCAAGGACGTGTCGTTCCAGTTCGAGCCCATTGCCGCGGCGTTCGACTACGAGTCCACCATCCAGCGCGAAGAGTTGGTGCTGATCGTCGACATCGGCGGTGGTACCTCGGACTTCTCGCTGATTCGCCTGGCCCCCGAGCGCCACACCATCGACGACCGTCATAGCGACATCCTCGCCACCGGCGGCGTGCACATCGGCGGTACCGACTTCGACAAGCAGCTGAGCCTGCAGGGCGTGATGCCGCTGTTCGGCTACGGCAGCCGCATGAAAAGCGGCGCGTTCATGCCCACCAGCCACCACATGAACCTGGCCACCTGGCACACCATCAACTCGGTGTACTCGCAGAAATCCCAGCTGGCCCTGGGCAGCATGCGCTACGACATCGAAGACACCGCCGGCATCGACCGCCTGTTCAAGCTGATCGACCAGCGCGCCGGCCACTGGCTGGCCATGGAAGTGGAAGAGACCAAGATCCAGCTGACCCACGCCGACAACCGCCTGGTGCCGCTGGACCGCATCGAGCCGGGCCTGAGCGTGGACATGAGCCGCGCGCTGTTCGAAGCGTCCATCGACACCCTCCTGGAGCGGGTGCGCGGCAGCGTCACGGCGCTGCTGAACGATGCCGGCGTGGGCGTGGCCCAGGTCGACACCGTATTCTTCACCGGTGGTTCCAGCGGCATCCCGGCGCTGCGCAACAGCGTGGCGGCCATGCTGCCCATCGCCCGGCACGTGGAAGGCAACATCTTCGGCAGCATTGGCAGCGGCCTGGCCATTGAGGCGCGCAAGCGCTACGGCTAAACACCGCGCCGCGACCATCGCGGGCAAGCCCGGCTCCTACGCATTCGGTAGGAGCCGGGCTTGCCCGCGATGGGCCATCACACCAACTCGGCGCGGCGCAGCTCGCTTTTCAGATACGCGTAGTAGATCGGCCCCGCCACCACCCCCGGCAGCCCGAAAGCCGCCTCGAAGATCAGCATCGCCAGCAGCAGTTCCCACGACTTGGCGCGGATCTGGCTGCCCACGATGCGGGCGTTGAGGAAGTATTCCAGCTTGTGGATCAGCATCAGCCAGCCCAGCGCCGCCACCGCCACCCAGAGCGACACCGACAGGCCGATGATGGTGATCAGGGTGTTGGAGATCAGGTTGCCGATCACCGGTAGCAGGCCGAGGATGAAGGTCAGCACCACCATGGTCTTGTGCAGCGGCAGCTTGATGCCGCACAAGGGCAGGATGATCAGCAGGAATACCGCAGTGAACACGGTGTTCAAGGCGGCAATCTTGATCTGCGCGAAGACGATATTGCGGAACGCCTGCACCAGCAGGGTCAGGCGGGTCAGCAAGGCGCCCGCCAACGGCTTGTGCTCAGCCTCGGGCGGAATGCGGTTCAACGCCACGATAGCGCCCAGCACCATGCCGATCAGCAGGGTGACGAAGGTGCGCACCGCGTCCTTGCCCACCAGTTGCAGCTCGGCCAGGTGCTTGCTGACCCAGTCGCTGATGGCCGAGCGGAACTCGGTGACGTTGGCCGGCAGGTAGGCATCGATGGACGGCGGCAGTTGCCCACGGGCGCGGTTGAGCACGTCCATGAACTTGTCGAGGAAGGCCCCCGGGTTCTCCGCCTCGTGCATCAGGAAACTGATGGCCAGGGCGAAGATCACCGCCAGCAGGCTGACGATCACCGTGCCCAGCAACGCCACCGCCACCCAGCGCGCGCGCGGCCCGGAGATCAGGTGCTCGAGCTTGGGCGTGAGCATATTGACCAGTTCATACACCAGCAAACCCGCCAGCAGGCTGGGCAGCAGGCGCAAAGGCATCACCAGCAGCAGACCACAGAACATAATGATCAGGCTGGCCCATAACACGTGACGCTGGGAAAACGTTGGCATACAGCCTCGAACACGTACGACATGGAAGGACCCGGCAGTCTGCCAGCCTTCGCCTGGCAGAGCCAGTGGCGGCCTGTGGGAGCTGGCTTGCCAGCGAGCTGTTGAGGCCTGAAAAGCTCGCTGGCAAGCCAGCTCCCACAGGGATCGTTGTGCGCGAGACTATTTCTTCAGGCAACTGCTCATGAAGGTCTTGCGCGCATCGCCGCTCAGGTTCTGGGTCTTGGCGGTGGCGTTGCAGGTGGTCATTTTCTGCTGCTGCGGGGTCAGGGTCTTGGTGGTGCTCGCCGCTGGGGCGGCTTTCAGGCACGTGCTCATGTAGGTCTTGCGCTCATCGCCCTTGAGGCCCTTGGTGGTGGCGTCGGCGTTGCAGGTGGTCATCTTGTTCTGTTGCGCAGTGGCGGCAAAGCCTTGAGAACACAGGAGCAGGCCGAGCACCAGCAGGGGCGCGTGCAGCATTTTCATGGAGTTTTCTCCTTGGCGCCGCGCTGGGCCGCGCGGCCTCGCCTGAAGTGTAGACAAACTTTGCAACAGCCCCTGGCGGCGCAGATTGTCGGATTCGCACGGTCGGTTGACGGCTTGGCGGTAGGTGCGCGCGGCGCAAAGCGGGGATAATCGCGCCTTATCGACTGACAGGCGTTCCCCATGCAATACGCGTTTCCGTTGCTGGCCATTCTGATCTGGGCCGGCAACACCGTAATCAACAAGATGGCCGTGGGCGCCATCTTCCCCGCCGAAATCGGCTTCTACCGCTGGCTGCTCGCCGGCCTGCTGTTCACCCCGTTCCTGCTGCCCAAGGTGTGGGCCAACCGCGCGGCGATCCGCCCGCACCTGGGCAAGGTGTTCGTGCTGGGCCTGCTGGGCATGGCGGTGTACCAGAGCCTGGCGTACTTCGCCGCGGCGCTGACCAGCGCCACCAACATGGGCATCATCCTCTCGCTGATGCCGCTGATGTCCCTGGCCATGGCCATCGTCGCCTTGGGCCAGCGCCTCACTGCCGGCGCGTTGTTCGGCGCGGTGCTGTCGCTGGGCGGGGTGCTGGTGGTGGTCTCGGCCGGGCAGCTGGGCAGCCTGCTGGCCCACGGCCTGAACCGTGGCGACGCGATGATGCTGCTGGCCACCCTGGCCTACGCGGTGTACAGCACGTTGCTGAAGAAATGGCAGCTGCGCCTGCCAGCGTTGCAACTGCTGTACCTGCAGGTGCTGGTGGCGATCATCGTGCTGCTGCCGCTGTTCGTGCTGTCGCCCAAGGTAGGCCTGGGCCTGGGCAACATCGGCCTGGTGCTGTACGCCTGCCTGCTGGCCTCCATGGTCGCGCCGCTGGCGTGGATGCAGGCGGTCAGCCGCCTGGGCCCCAGCCGTACCACGCTGTTCTTCAACCTGCTGCCGTTGATCACCGCGCTGATCGCCGCCGCCGTGCTGCATGAGCAACTGGCGCTGTACCACTTGGTGGGCGGCCTGCTGACCCTGGGCGGGGTGATCATGGCGGAACGCTGGACCACGCCGCTGGGCCGCGTCCGCGCCTGCGCCTAAAGCCCGGCCTGCGCCAGCCGGGCGGCGTGTTCGGTGAACAACCGCACCGGCTCCACCCCCTTGCCCACCAGGCCCAGGGACTGGTTGACGATGTCCAGGTGGTCCATGGGGTAGTCATCGCCAATCACCTGGCCCAGGTGCGAGCTGAAACGCCCGACCATCCCGTCGCACTGCCCCGCCTCGCGCACGAAGGTGCGGGCGAACAGCTTGCAGCTGCGGTGCGAGCCGTCCAGGCGGTTGCCACCGCCGTCGGCCAACGGGTGCTGCAACACCCCCGACCATGAGTAGTAATGCACGCCATTGACCACCGGCTCGCCCTGCCCGCCCCACGTGGCGGGCAGGCCCTGTGGATACGCCTGGTTGAAACGCGCCACCCCGGCGCAGGTCAGGGAATTGTGCGACCCGTGCACGTCGATGGGCAGCAGCGGCCCGCGCCAGCCGGTTTCCAGCACGCCCATCAACAGCCCCAGCAGGTACAGGACGACATGCAGCAGGCGCCCGCCCACCGAGTTGTGCGGGTAGCGGCGCTCCAGGTAGTCGGCCAGCTCCGAGCCATGGTTGGGCCCGGCCACCGAGGTCACCGACGCCACCCAGTCCGGGCGCTTGGCTGCGGCATAGCGGGCGGTCAACGCGCCCTGGCTGTGGCCGATCAGGTTGACCTTGGCCGCGCCGGTCTCGTGGCGGATGCGTTGGATGATCAGCAACAGCTGCTCGCCGCGCACCTCGGTGCTGTTGATCGGCGACACCTGCACCGGAAATACCTGCGCGCCGCCACGGCGCAGCGCCCGGACGATGCCGAACCAGTAGGGGTACAGCAGCAGCCGGACAAAGCCGAGCATGCCGGGCACCAGGATGATGGGGTAGCGGGTAGCGCCGGGCGTGGCCATGGCGTGGGCATCCTTGGGGAGCAAGCCAACATACTAGCGCACTGACATCGAACTCCTGCGTGGCGCCGTTGCCACAGTATTACGGGGCCACTATTGGCTCATTCGAAGGAGCGACACCTATGTACAAGCAAACCCTGGCTGCAGTGTGCGTACTGGCTTCGCTGGCGGGCTGCGCCAACACCAAGGTCGAAAACCCCGTGGACTTTGTCACCTACCGCAACGAGCCGCTGGTCAAGCAGGTGGACACCGGCATGACCATGCAGCAGGTCATCGCCATCGGCGGTACCCCCTCCAGCGTCGTGGATGGCAACGGCAAGACCGCCGCCGGCACCTGCAATAACTACGTGCTCAACACCGACGGCAAGCAGCAGGCCTACTACGTGAGCTTCGACGGCACCGGCCACGTGGACAGCAAGGGCTTCATGACCTGCGCCCAGCACAAGGGCAACGTCAAGGCGATGCCCTGATGTCGCGCGGATAAAACTTTCCGGCACCTCGCGCACTCACACCCTCTGTACCGATCGAGCCGGGCGCCCGTCAGCCAATGACGGGCGCGATAGAGCCTGACGGCCCCAACCGTATAGCCTGGAGAATGTCATGACCATTGCACTGACCGACAAGAACACCCTGCGTGAAACCGCTCGCAAGAATGTTGACCAAGGCGCCGTGACCGAAGGCTATGACGCCGACCGCCAGGAGGTGCTGCGCCTGCTCAACGACTCGCTGGCCACGGAGCTGGTGTGCGTGCTGCGCTACAAACGCCATTACTACATGGCCAAGGGCGTGAAGGCCCACGTGGCCGCCGAGGAGTTCCTGGAGCACGCCGGCCAGGAAGCCGAGCACGCCGACAAGCTGGCCGAACGCATCGTGCAGTTGGGCGGCGAGCCGGACTTCAACCCCGACAGCCTCAGCAGCCGCTCCCATGCCGAATACAAGCCGGGCAGCAACCTCAAGGAAATGGTGTACGAGGACCTGGTGGCCGAGCGCATCGCCATCGACAGCTACCGCGAGATCATCCAGTACATCGGCGACAAGGACCCTACCTCGCGCCGCCTGTTCGAGGAGATCCTGGCCCAGGAAGAAGAACACGCCGATGACATGGCGGATATTCTCGAAGGGCTGTAAGTAGCGTTACATCCAACCAATGGGAGCGGGCTCTGCCCGCGAAAAGGCCCCCGCGCTTTGTCTGATCAAGCGCGGGGGCCTTTTCGCGGGCAGAGCCCGCTCCCACATGGGTAGCACCTAACGAGTGCTTGGCACTGTCTTCGGCGCCTTGCCCGCCTTCATCTGCTCCAGCAACGGCGTGCACTGGTTAGGCTCGCCACCGCTGGGTGCCACCAGCGCCAACAGGCCTGCCGCCGGCGCCGCTACCACGCCCAAGGCAATCATCCCCGCGCCGCGCAGCAGCAACGGCACCGCTTGCACGCCGGCGCTGGGCTTGGCAAACGGCCCGCGCACGTACAGCGGCGAACGCAGCGACAGCAGGCGGAAGCCCTTGGATTCGGGGGTGATCTTCAGGTCCAGCTGCTCGGTCTTGAAGTTCACCGTGCCATCGATGTAGATAATCGCGTTCTCGGTGTCGAACACGAACAGCCGTGGTGCCGCCAGGCCATCCTTGATGCCCAGGTCGGCGGCGGCGCAGTTGATCTTCACTTCCTTGTCGCCAAAGATCTTGCCCATCACGTAGTTACCCACGTTCAGCCCGGCAATCTCCATCAGGCTGCGGCTGACCGCGCCATCGTTGATCAATAGCTTCAGGTCGCCGTTGGCGCTGCCCAGCAAGGCCGCCACCGAGTTGCCGGTGCCGGCGATGTCGGCGTCACCGTTGAGCTGGCCGAAGCTGGTCTTCATCGGTTCGAAGGTGGGGAACAGCTGTTTCAGCTTGAAGCCGCGCGCGGTCAGCTTGGCCCGGCCCTGCAAGGGCGTGGTGCGGCCGTTGAGGCCGATCTGCGCGTCGAGGTTGCCGCCCGCCACGCCAAAGCGCAGGGGTTGCAGGTTCAGCTGGCCGTCATCGAGCACCAGGTGCGTGTAGAGGTCGGTGAACGGCAGCTCCTTGCTCTGTACGATCTTCTTGCCAGTGAACTCGACGTCGGCGTCCATGGTGCGCCAGCGCTCGGTGCGGAACTCTTCCACCGGCAGCACCTTGCCCGCCGGTTGCTTGCTTTCGCTGCCGCGCGCGGCCTGCTTGGCGTTGGAGTCGGCGCCGATCAACGGTGCCAGGTCGGTGAATAGCAGCTGGTTGGACACCAGTTTGCCGGTCAGCTTGGGCCGCGGCTGGCTGGCGACGAAGCTCAGGTCGCCGTGAATGTCGCTGTTGCCGATCTTGCCGTTGAAGCCCTGGTATTCGAAGGTGGCACCGGTGGGCTCATGGAGCTTGGCCTGCAGGTGGCCGTCGGTGGAATACGGCGGCGAGTCGGGCAGCGTCACCCCGGTCAGCGGGTACAGCTTGCTCAGGCTGGCGCCTTCCAGCTTCAGGCGCAGGTCCAGGGCGCCGAGGTTGCGCGGGTCGGTCAGGGTACCGGCGACGGCCACGTGGGTGTCGGCAATGCGCACGTCGGCCTGCACCGGGAACGGCTTGGCCGCGTCCTGCAGGGCCAGCAGGCCGCCGATCTTGCCGGTGCCGTTGACGGGCTGGTCCTTGTAGCGGCCAGTGACCTTGAAGCCGAAGGCGTAGTCCTGGGCGCTGCCGCCTTGGTCGCTGACCTTCTTCGCCGCGCCGCTGCCGACGATGTCACTGAACGGAATCGGCTTGCCCAGCGGGTCGATCAGCACGTCGGCGTGGGCTTTCAGGGTCACGTCGTCATACACCACGTGGCCCTTGTCGAAGCCGATGGCGCCGATGTCCATCACCCATTTCGACGGTTCGGCGTTAGGGTCCTTGGGCCCGAAGTCGAAGGTCCAGTTGGCGCGGCCGTCGGCCAGGCGTTGCAGGTTGGCGTCCGGCTGGGTCAGGTCGATGCGCGGGATGACAATGCGCTCGGCCAGCAAAGGCAGCGGCGACAGGCGGAACGCCACGCGCTTGAGGCCGACCATCTGCGGCTCTTTCGACCATTCGGGGTTGCCCAGGGTCAGGTCCTCGGCCTCGAAGTGCGGCCACGGCACCCAGGCGCGCCAGCCGCCCTCGTCGGGCTCGCGGCCCCAGTGCACGGCCAGGTTGCCGTTGATGGCGAACGGGCGGTGCAGGGCTTCGGACACCTTCGCGTTGAGCGTCGGCTTCACCCGGTTCCAGTCAAAGGTGGCAATGACCACCACCAGTACGACGATCAGCAGCACCAGGGTGCCAACTGTCCAGGCCAGGATCTTGCGGGGGCGCGTCATGCACGAATCTCCAAGTGACAGCGAGCCGGAAAACGGCGGCCCGCCTGGTTGCAGCAATTACCTTAGGACTGGCAAACCGCCCGGGGGTTTAACCCGATTGATGAAATCGCGAACACTTTCATCGATGCACGTTCCATGAAAGCGCGGGCGCCGTGGGAAATCCCCGCGACGGTGCAGGCGAAACCCGCGTAAGGCCTTGATTAGACAGCCCCAGGGCAAACAATCAATTCCGTTGATTGTTACCATTGTCCTTATGAACTTTTATATCTAATTCTCAAGAGTAGCATTGGCTTCGTACCCACTTTTCAGCCCTCCAAAGGAGCGCCAAATCATGAAACGCCAATTGCTGCTGACCCTGACCCTCTCTGTACTGGCCGCCAACGTGTTCGCCGCCAGCAACGTTCAACCTGCCGTTACCCAGCACAGCGCTGCGGTGATCGTGGCCCAGGATGGTTCGGACCGTACGCTGAACCGCGTTGCCCAGGACGGTTCTGACCGCACCCTGAACCGCGTTGCCCAGGACGGTTCTGACCGCACTCTGAACCGCGTCGCTCAAGACGGCTCCGACCGCACCCTGAACCGCGTTGCCCAAGACGGCTCGGACCGCACCCTGAACCGCGTCGCTCAAGACGGCTCTGACCGCACCCTGAACCGCGTTGCTCAAGACGGCTCGGACCGCACCCTGAACCGCGTTGCCCAGGACGGCTCCGACCGCACCCTGAACCGCGTCGCTCAAGACGGCTCGGACCGCACCCTGATGCGCGTCGCCCAGGACGGCTCCGACCGTACCCTGAACCGCGCGAGCTGAACCTTGGCTGCCCTGGAAAAAGCCCGGTCCCCGTACCGGGCTTTGATTTTTCCGCCGATTTGCTAGAGTGCTGCGCTGCCCTTCACAGAATCCCGCACCATGCTGCCCCGCGCCGAACAGAAACAGCAGACCCGCCACGCCCTCCTCGATGCCGCCCGGCAATTGATCGATGCCGGCCGTGGGTTCGGCAGCATCAGCCTGCGTGAAGTGGCCAAGGCCGCGGGCATCGTGCCCACCGGTTTCTACCGCCATTTCGACGACATGGACCAGCTGGGCCTGGCCCTGGTCAATGAAGTGGGCGAAACCTTCCGCGAAACCATCCGCCGCGTGCGCCGCAACGAGTTCGAGCTCAAGGGCCTGACCGACGCCTCGGTGCGCATCTTCCTCGACAGCGTGGCCGCGCACCGCTCGCAGTTCCTGTTCCTGGCCCGCGAGCAGTACGGCGACTCGCGCCCAGTACGCCAGGCGCTGACCTGCCTGCGCGACGGCATCAGCTCGGACCTGGCCGCAGACCTGGCGCTGATGCCCAAGTGGCAGCACCTGGACAGCGCCGCCCTGGCGGTGATGGCGGACCTGGTGGTGAAGACCGTGTTCGCCACCCTGCCCGAGCTCATCGACCCGCCCGCCGAGGCTCTACCCCGGCAGTTGTCGCCCCAGGCGAAGATCACCCAGCAGCTGCGCTTCATCTTCATGGGCGCCAAGCACTGGCACGGTTTGAGCAGTATTGACGACTGACCCAGCTTGGTGCCATACAGGCTGAAGCGCACCAATATGTAACATTTTGTTGCCCCAAGTTCTGGCGCAAGGCCGGCATTCGCAGCGCTCGCATGTTGGCAAGATGCTTGCTGTCAGCAAACTATCGCACTCAGCCGGATGCCTGAAAATGCTGGTGATCCACCGCAGAACCGAGCCAAAACCTGACTGGTCGGCCGAATTACACCTGAATTTCGAAGCGCGCAGCAAAAGCCGCCTGCGCTGTTTTAGTGCCGACGGCGAAGACGTCGGGTTGTTTCTGGAGCGCGGCCAGCCGCCGCTGCACGACGGCGAATTCCTCGAAGCCCAGGACGGCCGCGTGGTGAAAGTCGTGGCCCGCCCCGAAACCCTGCTGCACGTCACCTGCGCCAGCGCCTTCGAGCTGACCCGCGCCGCCTACCACCTGGGCAACCGCCACGTGGCCCTGCAAGTGGGCGATGGCTGGCTGCGCCTGCTGGACGACTATGTGCTGAAAGCCATGCTCGACCAGTTGGGCGCCACCACCGAAGTCATCGAAGCGCCCTTCCAGCCCGAGCATGGCGCCTATGGCGGCGGCCACCATCACTCGCGCCATGGCGAGGAAGATTTCAACTACGCGCCCAAGCTCCATCAGTTCGGCGTGCGCACGTGAACCCGGCCTGGGCCCTGCTGCGCCTGGCCAGCCCGCAACTGCCGATTGGCGGCTACAGCTACTCCCAGGGGCTGGAGATGGCCGTGGAACAAGGCACGGTCAAGCAGGCCGACGACGCGCGCCGGTGGATCAGCGATCAGTTGCTGCTCAACCTGGCACGCTTCGAGGCGCCGTTGCTGTTGGCCCACTGTAACGCCGCGGCTGCGGAAGACTGGCCTGCCTTGCGCGAGTTGAGCGACGAGCACCGCGCCAGCCGCGAAACCCGCGAGCTGGCCCAGGAAAGCCGGCAGATGGGCTATTCGCTCAAGCAGTTGCTCGACGGCCTGCCCGAGCTGGACAGCGCCGCCCGCGACTTCCTGGCTGCCACGCCCGAACCGCACCTGGCCCTGGGCTGGGCGCTGGCCGCGCGCGCCTGGAATATCAGCCCCGCCGACGCCCTGGCCGCCTGGCTGTGGAGCTGGCTGGAAAACCAATTGGCGGTGCTGATGAAAACCCTGCCGCTGGGCCAGCAAGCCGCCCAGCGCCTGACCAGCGAGCTGCTGCCCTTGCTGCAGCAGGCTCAGCAGCACGCCAGCGAACTCGACCCCCACCACTACGGCAGCGCCGCCTTCGGCCTGTCCCTGGCGAGCATGGCCCATGAGCGCCAGTACAGCCGCCTGTTCCGTTCCTAGGAGATGACAATAATGAATACCCAGCCCCTGCGTGTCGGTATCGGCGGCCCGGTCGGTTCCGGCAAGACCGCCCTTACCCTGGCCCTGTGCCTGGCCCTGCGCGAGCGCTACAACCTGGCCGTGGTCACCAACGACATCTACACCCGCGAAGACGCCGACTTCCTGGTACGCAACGAGGCCCTGGCGCCCGAGCGCATCATTGGCGTGGAAACCGGCGGCTGCCCGCACACCGCCATCCGCGAGGACGCCTCCATCAACCTGGAAGCCGTGGACCAGCTCAACCGCCGCTTCCCGGGCCTGGACCTGATCCTGGTGGAATCGGGTGGCGACAACCTCTCGGCCACCTTCAGCCCCGAGCTGTCGGACCTGACCATCTACGTGATCGACGTGTCGGCTGGCGACAAGCTGCCACGCAAGGGCGGCCCGGGCATCTGCAAGTCGGACCTGCTGGTGATCAACAAGATCGACCTGGCACCGCTGGTGGGCGCTTCGCTGGAAATGATGGACGGCGACACCAAGCGCATGCGCAACGGCAAGCCATTCGTGTTCAGCAACCAGAAGACCGGCCAGGGCCTTGAAGAGATCATCGCCTTCATCGAACGCCAGGGGCTGCTGACTGCCGCCTGAGCCACCACAACCCCGTAGCCGCTGCCGACAGGCTGCGCTGGCCCTGAGCCACGCTTGAGATTTCCAGTGTACTCAGGGGCCAGCGCAGCCTTCGGCAGCGGCTACACACCTACCAAGGAAGCCACCCATGACCCTGAAAAAACTCTTCGGCGCCGCCGCCCTGCTGCTCACCCCGGCCCTGGCCTTCGCCCACCCCGGCCACGGCGAACATGGCATCGTCGCCGGCGTGCTGCACCCGCTGACCGGCATCGACCACCTGCTGGCCATGCTGGCCGTGGGCCTGTGGGCCGCGCAGCAGACCGGCAAGGCGCGCTGGGCGCTGCCCGCCACCTTCGTCGGCACCATGCTGCTGGGCGGCGTGCTGGGCTTTGAAGGCCTGCAGTTGCCAGGCCTGGAAAGCGGCATCGCCGCCTCGGTGCTGGCCCTGGGCCTGGCGGTGGCCCTGGCCATTCGCCCACCGGTAGCCCTGGCCGTTGGCGCCACCGCGCTGTTCGCCCTGTTCCACGGCGTGGCCCACGGCCTGGAACTGCCGGAGATGTCCAGCCCATGGGCCTACGCCGCCGGCTTCGTCGCCGCCACCGCCGCGCTGCACGCGGTCGGCTACGCCGTGGTGCGCCTGCTGCCGCAAGCTGCCAGCCCGCTGGTGCGCATCGCCGGCGCCCTGTCCGCCCTGACCGGCGCGTGGCTGCTGGCTGGTTGATCGATCACCCCCTGTGGGAGCTGGCTTGCCAGCGAGCTGTTGAGGCCGAACAACTCGCTGGCAAGCCAGCTCCCACAAAAACAGTTGCAGCAACGGGGCGCTTCATCCCTGTTACCATGTCGCTCAAACAGCCGCTTTGACGACACCTTTCATGCTCGATCACTCCCCGCAAGCCGCCTTCACCGCCGTGCATGAGCACTTCCTGAAGACCATCGTGCCCCTGTGGCAAGGCCCCGGCTGGAACGCCGACCTGGCGTTGCCCTACGAGGCGCTGGCGCCCAACCACACGCCCATGCCGGTGCAACGCTACCGGGCCATGGCCTGCGCGCGGCAGCTGTACCTGTTCGCCGGGCTGATCGAGCAACCGGGCGCGCGCGAGCACGCAGCAGCGCTGTTCCGCTCGCTGCAGAAGCACTTCCACGACGCCGAGCACGGTGGCTGGTTCTACAGCATCGACGCCCAGGCGCGGCCGCTGGACCGCACCAAGGACCTGTACACCCACGCCTTCATCATCTTCGCCTGCGCCCACTACTGGCAGCAGTCCCGCGACCCGCTGGCCGAGTCGGTGCTCAACGCCGCGCTCAACGTGGTAGCCACGCGGTTCGCCAGCGGCGATGGCCTGTACGAGGCCGCGCTGGCCGAAGACTGGGCGCCACTGGGCAGCGGGCCGCTGCAGAACCCGCTGATGCACCTGGCCGAGGCCTTCCTGGTGACCCTGGCAGTGCGTGACGACGAAGCGGTGAGCGAGGCGCTGCTGGCCCTGTGCGCGGCCATGCAGGCGCGCTTCGTAGACCAGGCTTCGGGCTTTCTGATGGAGAAACCGTGCGGCGCTGTGGATAACTGGTGGGAGCCAGGCCATCAGTTCGAATGGTTCTACCTGCTGGAATCATCCGAGCTGCTGCGCGGCGGTCCACTGCATGCGTCCCTGGACAAGGCGTTCGCCCCTTCCGAGCGCATGGGCGTGCAGCAGGGCGGCGTGCTGGCGATGCTCGATGTCGACGGCGGCGTGCGCGATGCCACTCAACGCATCTGGGCCCAGGCTGAATACCTGCGGGCCCTGACCCTGCGCCCCGGCGCCGATGTGGCCGGGCAGCTGCAAGTGCTGCAAGCGCGCTTCCTGCATGCCGGCGGCTGGCACGAGTGCCGCGATGCCAGCGGGGCGGTGAGCCGGCCGGATATGCCGTCCACCACCCCGTACCATTTGGCTACGTGCTACGAGAGCCTGGCCCAGGCTTAGCTACATGTGTGGGAGCTGGCTTGCCAGCGAGCTTTTCAGTGCCATCAAAAGCTCGCCGGCAAGCCGGCTCCCACAAAGACGCCTTACGCCTTGTGCGGGCGCTCGATGGCGAAGCCGGCCCAGCTCTGGGTCACTGGCATCAGCTCCAGGCTGTTGATGTTGACGTGCGCCGGGGTGTTCAAGATCCAGAAGATAGTGTCGGCAATGTCCTGCGGCTGGATCGGCTCGGCGCCCGCGTAGGTGGCGTCGTAGCGCGCCTGGTCGCCGTTGAAGCGCACCAGCGAGAACTCGCTTTCGCACAGGCCCGGCTCCAGGTTGGTGACGCGCACGCCAGTGCCCTGCAGGTCGCAACGCAGGTTCAGCGAGAACTGTTTGACGAACGCCTTGGTGGCGCCATACACGTGGCTGCCCGGATACGGGTAGTTGCCTGCCACCGAACCGAGGTTGACGATGCTGGCGCCGCGGCCCTGGGCAATCAGGCGTGGCAGCAACAGGCGGGTGCTGTACATCAGGCCTTTGACGTTGGTGTCGACCATGGTGTCCCAGTCGTCCAGGTCGCACTTGGGCGCCGGGTCCACGCCCAGGGCCAGGCCGGCGTTGTTGATCAGGCCGGTGAGCTTGTCGAACTCCGGCGGCAGGCCGGCGATGGCAGCTTCCATGGCCTTGCGGTCACGCACATCCAGCACCAGGGCGTGCACCTTGGTCTGCTTGGAGAGTTCCTCGGCCAGGGCGTTCAGGCGCTCCTCACGGCGACCGGTCAGCACCAGCGACCAGCCGGCCTCGGCAAAACGGCGGGCACAAGCTTCGCCAAACCCGGAAGTGGCGCCAGTGATAAACACGGTGGAAGTCATTGCATGCTCCTGGAAGGCTGTGGGTAAAGTCGATTTCAAAGCATGCCCGCGCGGCTGCGCGACGGCAAGTAAAAGGCGCACCTGATCAAAAAATGATCGCCGGCCGCAAACCCTTGTGCCAGCTGGGCCGCCGCCACTTTTGCGCACGTTATCCACAGGCCCTTGCACAGTATCCGTGGGCAACTGTGCTGTGCACAAAGCCTTGAATGGCGGGGCTTGTAGCGGGGTGCAGCGGCTTTTCGGCTTGACCTTGACCGCGCAGTCAGGTAGCCCCACCGGCCGCCACGCGTGAGGGATAACCACGGGGATGGCGCCAGGCCAGTAACTACGCCGCTCCGGGCA
The DNA here is from genome assembly GCF_057128625.1 of Pseudomonas imperatae. Lineage (NCBI taxonomy): Bacteria > Pseudomonadati > Pseudomonadota > Gammaproteobacteria > Pseudomonadales > Pseudomonadaceae > Pseudomonas > Pseudomonas imperatae. Next base: position 87,404 of record NZ_JBSKHP010000003.1, read on the forward strand.
GTCTTTCCAAGGCTTGCCCACAGAGTTATCCACAGGCTTTCAGGCCCCGGACGAGCGGTATTGGCCGGTGGATAAGGGCTTGACAAACACCCCGCTAGCAGGCTGGAAAACCGCTGATCAAAAAACAACCACAACCCTGCAGGCCACGCCGTTAAAGGGCTTGGGCAATGTACACCCAAGTTACCCACAGCCAGCTCCACAATAACCGGGGACAACTGCTTTACATGACAAAACAATGAATTGGAGTGGTTTTATGTCGCAGTGGGCGAGCAAGCAAAAAGGGTTTTCCACAATTCTGTGGAAAACCCTTTTTCCAAAACCCGGATCAATGATTTCGCTTCTGTGGGAGCTGGCTTGCCAGCGAGTTGTTGAGCGCCCGAAAAGCTCGCTGGTAAGCCAGCTCCCACAAAAAAAAGGTCAGTGGCCGCCGAGGTAAGCGTTACGCACCTCATCGTTACTCAGCAGCTCCGCCCCCGTGCCCGTCAACCGAATCTCGCCGTTGACCATCACATACGCCCTATCCGACAGCTTCAGCGCATGGTTGGCGTTCTGCTCCACCAAAAAGATCGTCATCCCCGACTTCGCCAGCTCGCGCAGGGTGCTGAAGATCTGCTTCACCACGATGGGCGCCAGTCCCAGCGATGGCTCATCGAGCAGCAACAGCTTGGGCCGGCTCATCAGCGCGCGGGCAATGGCAAGCATCTGCTGCTCGCCGCCCGACATGGTCATGGCGCGCTGGTTGCGGCGCTCCTTGAGGCGCGGGAACAGTTCGAACATGCGCTGCATGTCTTCGCTGGCGAACTTGTCGCCGATGGGGATGGTGCCCATCAGCAGGTTCTCTTCCACCGACATGTCCGGGAACACTCGCCGGCCTTCCGGCGACTGGGCGATGCCGTTGGAGGCGATGTAGTGCGAGGACTTCTTGGTGATGTCGGTGCCGCGGTAGATGATCTGGCCGTTGGCCGCGCGCGGCTGGCCGAAGATGGACATCAGCAGGGTCGACTTGCCGGCGCCGTTGGAGCCGATCAGGCTCACGGTCTCGCCCTCGTTGATGTGCATCGAGACCTTTTTCAGGGCCTGGATGGGCCCGTAGAACACGTCGAGTTCCTTCAGTTCGAGGATCGGGGTACTCATACCAGCTCCTCTTCATCCGCGCCCAGGTAGGCGGCGATCACTTTCGGGTCGTGGCGAATCTGCTCCGGGCCGCCTTCGGCGATCACGTTGCCGTGGTCCAGCACCACGATGTGGTCGGAGATGCCCATGACCATGCCCATGTCGTGCTCGATCAGCACGATGGTCATGTCATGCTCGTCGCGCAGCAGGCGGATCATGCCGCTCAGCGCTTCGGTTTCCTGCGGGTTGAGGCCGGCGGCGGGTTCGTCCAGGCAAATCACCTGGGGCCGCGTGCACATGGCCCGGGCGATTTCCAGGCGGCGTTGCTGGCCGTAGGACAGCTCGCCGGCCAGGCGGTTGGCGCAGTCCACCAAGTCCACCACTTCCAGCCAGTAGAAGGCGGTGTTGAGCGCGTCTTCCTCGGCCTTGCGGTAGCCCCGGGTGTTGAGGATGCCGGCCACCATGTTGCGGTTCACCCACATGTGCTGGGCTACCAGCAGGTTTTCCACCACCGACATTTCCCGGAACAGGCGAATGTTCTGGAAGGTCCGGGCCAGGCCTGCGCGGTTGACCAGGTGGGTGCCGCCGAACATCTTGTAGTACAGGCGGCTGGCGAAGCTGCGCGGCGAGACGAAGTCGGTGGGCTGGAAGGGCTCGCCCAGCAGCTTGATGACGTTGGTCTTGATGCCACGGGTCTGCAGCTCGATGCGCCCGCCAGTGGCCTTGTAGAAGCCGGTCAGGCAGTTGAACACGGTGGTCTTGCCGGCGCCGTTGGGGCCGATCAGGGCGAAGATCGAATTGCGCTTCACCTTCAGGCTGACATCGCTGAGCGCCTTGATGCCACCGAAGTGCATCATCAGGTTTTCAACCGTGAGTACATATTCACTCATGGCGCCACTCCTTTACGCGGGACCACACCGGTACGGCTGATACGAATCAGGCCGCGCGGTCTCCAGATCATCATCAACACCATCAACACGCCGAACAGCAGCACGCGGTACTCGGCGAACGAACGCAGCAACTCGGGGGCCACGGTGAGCACGAAGGCGGCGATCACCACCCCGACGGTGGAACCCATGCCGCCCAGCACCACGATGGCCAGGATCAGCGCCGACTCGAAGAAGGTGAACGAGGTGGGGTTGACGAAGCCCTGGTAGCTGGCGAAGAACACCCCCGCCAGGCCCGCCGTGGAGGCGCCCAGGGTGAAGGCCGAGAGCTTGACCAGCACGTGGTTCAGGCCCATAGCGCGGCAGGCGATCTCGTCTTCGCGCAGGGCTTCCCAGGCGCGGCCCACCGGCATGCGTGTCAGGCGGTGCTTGATGTACAGCACGCCGATCACCACCAGAAACAGCACCGCGTAGATGAACACGAATTTCAGGTCGGGGTTGTAGTCGATGTGCAGGAACTCATGGATCGGGATGCCGCCCTCCTTCGCCTTGCGCCCGAACTCCAGGCCCAGGAAGGTCGGCGATGGCACCGGCACGCCGTTGGGACCGCCGGTGAACGACAGCCAGTTGTTCAGCACCAGGCGGATGATCTCGCCGAAGCCCAGGGTGACGATGGCCAGGTAGTCACCGTGCATGCGCAACACCGGGAAGCCCAGTATGCAACCGGCGAACGCCGCGGCCAGGGCCGCCAGCGGCAGCGCCGACCAGAAGCCCAGGCCCAGGTACTGGTAGCCCAGCGCCAGGCCGTAGGCACCGATGGCGTAGAACGCCACGTAGCCCAGGTCGAGCAGGCCGGCCAGGCCCACCACGATGTTCAGGCCCAGGCCCAACAGCACGTAGATCAGGCCGAGGATGACGATGGTCAGCACGTACTTGTTGGCGAACGCCGGGAAGACGATGGCCAGCACGATCACCAGCGGGATCACCCAGCGCAGCGCCGACTTGTGGCCGGGGGCAAGCACGTGCACGCCCGAGCCGCCGCGCTCCATGCCCTGGGAAATGCGCAGGCCACGGGGCGTCTGCAGGAACAGGCTGATCAGGAACCGGCCGATGACCACGGCCAGCACCAGCCAGGCCACGCGGGTGGGTTCCAGGTTGAAGCTGTAGCCTTGCAGCACCACGCCGACGATCGGGCCGAAGACGATCAGCGCCAGCAGGCCGGCGATCACCGCGTCGATCACGCTTTGCTTGATATCGATGGGTTTGATTGGGGCACCAGACATAAATTACACCTTCGCCACGAGTGGTCGACCCAGCAGGCCCTGGGGTCGGAAAATCAGGATCAGCACCAGCAGGGCGAAGCTGAACACGTCTTTGTAGTCCGAGTTGATCAACCCGGAGAACTGCGACTCGGCAACCCCCAGGATCAACCCGCCGAGCATGGCCCCCGGCAGCGAGCCGATGCCGCCCAGCACCGCGGCGGTGAAGGCCTTGATGCCGATGATGAAGCCGGCGTAGAAGTCGAAAGTGCCGTAGTTCACGGTGATCAGCACGCCCGCCAGCGCCGCCATGGCCGCGCCGATGATGAACACGTAGGAAATCACCCGGTCGGTGTTGATGCCCAGGATCGAGGCCATCTTGCGGTCTTGCTGGGTGGCCCGGCACATGCGGCCCAGCTTGGTGTACTGGATGATGTAGGTCAGCACGGCCATGCCGGCGAACGCTGCCACCAGGATGAACAGCTTGGTGTAGGTGATCTGCACGAAGCCGGTGCCGATGTCGAAGCGCCAGCCGCCGCTGAGCAGCGTGGGCACGCCTTGCTGGTTGGGGCCCTGGGCGATCTGCGCGTAGTTCTGCAGGATCAGCGAGATGCCGATGGCGCTGATCAGCGGCGCCAGTCGCGTGGAGTTGCGCAGGGGCTTGTAGGCCACCCGCTCGATGACGAAACCGTAGACCCCGGTGACGACGATGGTGAACACCAGCGTGCCGAGAATCAGGAAAGGGAAGGACTCGACGCCAAAGAACGACAACACCGCCAGGCCGATGGCCGCCAGGTAGGCAGAGATCATGTACACATCGCCGTGGGCGAAGTTGATCATGCCAATGATGCCGTAGACCATGGTGTAGCCGATGGCGATCAGCCCGTAGACCGACCCGAGGGTCAGGCCGTTGACCATTTGTTGCAGGAAAATACCATCCATCATGCACGCTCACGAACTTCTGGGCCGCACGGGTCCGCGCGGGCAAGCCGGGCCTGCCCACTCGAGACGCGAGCGGTGGTAAGAGAACTGACGGGCCTGGCCACGAGCGGCCGGGCCCTGTTTGACCCGGCCCGGGGCTTAACCCCGGGCCGGGCCGACGTCATGTCATTTCTGCTTGTCGAGCTGGTGGTATTTGCCGTCCTTGTCCCACTGGTACACCACGTAGTCGGAGACTTTCAGGTCGCCCTTGCTGTCCCAGGTCTTGGTGCCCATCACGGTGTGGACAGGGTTGGCCTTCAGCCATTTGGCAGCGTCTTCGCCCTTGTCGGACTTGGCGCCATTGAAGCCTGCGGCCAGGGCCTGGATCGAGGCGTAGGCGTACAGGGTATAGCCTTCAGGCTCGTAGCCGGCCTTGCGGAACTGGTCCACCACCGCCTTGCTGTCTGGCAGCAGGCGCGGGTCGGCGCCGAAGGTCATGTACACGCCATCCACGTACTGGGCGCCACCGGCGGTGGTCACCAGTTCGTCGGTGACCACGCCGTCGTCGGACATGAACTTCACGTCTTTCAGGCCTTGCTCGCGCAGTTGGTGCACCAGCGGGCCGGCCTCGGGGTGCAGGCCACCGAAGTAGACCACGTCGGCGCCAGCGGCGCGGATCTTGGTCACCAGGGCGCTGAAGTCTTTCTCGCCGCGGGTCAGGCCCTCTTCCAGCACCGGCTTCACGCCACGGGCGGTCAGCTGCTTGGCGGTGGCGTCGGCCAGGCCCTTGCCGTAGGTGTCCTTGTCGTTGATGACCGCGACTTTCTTGCCTTTGAGCACGTCGACGATGTAGTCACCGGCCACCACGCCTTGCTGGTCGTCACGGCCGCACATGCGGAACATGGCGGTCAGGCCACGCTCGGTAACCTGTGGGTTGGTGGAGCCTGGGGTGATGGCGATGATGCCAGCGTCCCCGTAAACCTCAGAAGCAGGAATGGTGGACGAGGAGCAGAAGTGACCGACCACGCCGGCGACCTTGTCCTGGTCAGCCAGCTTGTTGGCCACCGCCACGGCCTGTTTCGGCTCACAGGCGTCGTCGCCCTGCACCAGGATGATCTTGCCGCCGTTCACGCCACCGTGGGCGTTGATCTCGTCGGCTGCCGCCTGGGCACCTTTCATGTATTGCAGACCGAAGGATGCGTTGGCACCGGTCATGGGGCCTGCCACGCCGATCTTGATGTCGGCTGCCTGTACAAACGAAGAAACACCCAACGCAGTAGCCACTGCGAGAGCCAGAAAACCTTTCCTGTAAAACGTCTGCGACATGAGGTGGTGCTCCTGAGTTTTTTTGGTTGGCACTACAACTTCAGCAATAGCTCTGAGCAAGCGCCGTGCCATCCCATTTTCCAATGTGGGACGCCAGGCGCCGTTTTGCGCGCGCAGGCCCTGCGCCCGCCTTTTTGCGGCTCGTGCAACCGTCTGGCTCGGGCCTGGTAACACCGGGTTGCAAAAAAGGCGCAACCACAAAGTGCCATCATTGCAACCTGCTAGCACTTGCGCGTGCAACCGACCTGTAACAGGCTGCGTAACCGAAGTGCACATCAGCGGTGCGCAATTGCTACGCCACGCACCATTACAGGCTAGCTGGTGCCTGGAAAAACACAGAGTTAGTTAGGAAACTACTTATAGTGGCGGCGAAAAGGCGATGCCAGAGGCTTTCGCGCCAGGCTCAAGCATTCGGCGGCCAGCACAAAAGACTGGCAGAATGAGCCTTTACTGTGCGCCACTATCGATTCCGTCATGCCGCCAGGCCCAGTTGGAGCCCTCAATGAGCGAGAGCGTATTCGCTGATCGCATCGTGCAGAACCTGCTCGACACCGATTTGTACAAGCTGACCATGATGCAGGCCGTCCTGCACAACTACCCCAACGTCGAGGTGGAGTGGGAGTTCCGCTGCCGCAACGGTGAAGACCTGCGCCCGTACCTGGCCGAAATTCGCTACCAGATCGAGCGCCTCTGCGAACTGAGCCTGAGCAGCGACCAGCTGGGGTTCCTGGAGCGCATCAACTTCATGAAGCCGGACTTCCTGCGCTTCCTGGGCCTGTTCCGCTTCAACCTGCGCTATATCCAGACCAGCATCGAGAACGACCAGCTAAGCATCAAGCTGCGCGGGCCGTGGCTGCACGTGATCCTGTTCGAAGTGCCGCTGCTGGCCATCGTCAGCGAAGTGCGCAACCGCGTGCGTTACCGCGAGGTCACCCTGGGCCAGGCCCGCGAGCAGCTGTACCGCAAGTTCGACTGGCTGGCGGCCAACGCCTCGGCCGACGAACTGGCCGAATTGCAGGTAGCCGATTTCGGCACCCGCCGGCGCTTTTCCTACAAGGTGCAGGAAGAAGTGGTGTCGGTGCTCAAGCACGATTTCCCCGGGCGCTTCGTCGGCACCAGCAACGTGCACCTGGCGCGGGAAATGGACATCAAACCGTTGGGCACCATGGCCCATGAATGGATCATGGCCCACCAGCAACTGGGCCCGCGGCTGATCGACAGCCAGAGCGCGGCGCTGGATTGCTGGGTGCGTGAATACCGTGGGCTGCTGGGCATCGCCCTGACGGATTGCATCACCATGGACGCCTTCCTCAGCGATTTCGACCTGTACTTCGCCAAGCTGTTCGATGGCCTGCGCCATGACTCGGGCGACCCTGTGCAGTGGGCGGAAAAAGCCATCGCCCATTACCAGAAGCTGGGCATCGACCCCATGAGCAAGACGCTGGTGTTCTCCGACGGGCTGAACCTGCCCAAGTCGCTGGACATCTTCCGCGCGCTGCGCGGGCGCATCAACGTCAGCTTCGGCATTGGCACCAACCTGACCTGCGATATCCCGGGGGTGGAACCGATGAGCATTGTGCTGAAGATGACCGACTGCAATGGCCAGCCGGTGGCGAAGATCTCGGACGAGGCGGCGAAGACCCAGTGCCGGGATGAGAACTTTGTGGCGTACCTGCGCCATGTGTTCAAGGTAAAACCGTAACGCACTGTAGCCGCTGCCGCCAGGCTGCGCTGGCCCCTGAGTACACTGTAGATTTTCAGTGAGGCACAGGGCCAGCGCAGCCTGGCGGCAGCGGCTACGGGTGTGGCGATCAGTCCACCAGGGTGACCGCGCCTTTCATCATCGAGATGTGGCCCGGGAACGAGCAGAAGAACGCGTAGTCAGTCCCCGCCTGCAGCTTCGACACATCAAAGGTCACCGAATCCTTCTCGCCGGCACCGATGATCTTGGTGTGGGCCAGGATGCGCTCGTCGCCATCCTTCAGGTAGTTCTTGTCGATGCCGGCAGCCATGCCGTCACTGGCCACGCCCTGGGCGTCGGCAGCCTTGCTCAGCACCCAGTTGTGGCCCATGACGTTCTTGGCCAGCGAGCCCGAGTGGCCCAGGTTGACGGTGAAGGTCTTGCAGGTCTTGCTGATTGCGATGGCCTTGGTGTCGAAGGTCATGCTGTCGGTGGAATCGACGTCTACCTTGCAATCAGCGGCAAATACCTGGCCGGCAGCGAGGGCAAGCAGGGAGGCGGCTACGACTTTTGCGAACATGGTGGATCTCCAGGACAGTTATTAAGCAAGGCTTCTTCTATGAGCCCTATCGAAAATGGCAACAAGACAAACCTTACACGCACCTAATATTGTATACAATATCAATCACGGAGCGTTTACATGAACAATTTCCTGCGCAGCCTGCTCGCCGCCTACGCCTGCGGCAACACCGGCACCGAACATCTGGACGACTGAACGAAAAGCTGGAGCCAGAGCGCCTGCGGATTTACCCTGTGGCCCCCAACGTGCCAGGAGCCACCCCATGCCTTTGACTTCAGTCTGTGTTTTCTGCGGCGCCAGCAGCGGCAACAACCCGGTGTACCGTGAGGCGGCCATCACCCTGGGCCGCGCCCTGGCGGCGCGCAAGCTGACGCTGGTCTACGGCGGTGGCGCCGTGGGCCTGATGGGTATCGTCGCCGATGCCGTGCTGGAAGCCGGTGGTGAAGTGATCGGCATCATCCCCCACAGCCTCAACGACCTGGAAATCGGCCATAAGGGCCTCACCCGCCTGGAAGTGGTGGACGGCATGCACGCACGCAAGGCGCGCATGGCCGAGCTGGCCGACGCCTTCATCGCCCTGCCCGGCGGCCTGGGCACCCTGGAAGAGCTGTTCGAAGTGTGGACCTGGGGCCAGCTGGGCTACCACGGCAAGCCGCTGGGCCTGCTGGAGGTGAACGGCTTCTACAGCAAGCTCACCGGCTTCCTCGACCACCTGGTGGAGGAAAACTTCGTCCGCGAGCAGCACCGGGCGATGCTGCAGGTGAACGACTCGGCCAACGACCTGCTCGACGCCCTGGACGCCTGGCAGCCCACCGTGCTGCCGAAGTGGACCGACAAGAAGCCGGACTGATCAGCCCGCCAGCTCGCCCAGCGGCGTCACCGTGACCTGCACCTCCGGGTCATGGCTGCCGCCGCCCAGGATCACCCCGCGCAGTGGCGAGACGTCGGAGAAGTCGCGGCCCCAGGCCAGGGTGATGTGCTCCAGCGCCGGCTGCACGTTGTTGGTGGGGTCGAAGTCGACCCAGCCCAGCGGCGGGCAGTACACCGACACCCAGGCGTGGGACGCGTCGGCGCCGATCAAGCGCGGCTGGCCGGGCGGTGGCTGGGTCAGCAGGTAGCCGCTGACGTAGCGCGCCGCCAACCCGCGCGAACGCAGGCACGCCAGCATCAGGTGAGCGAAGTCCTGGCACACGCCGCGACGGCGCTCCAGCACTTCCACCAGCGGCGTCGCCACCTGGGTGGCCTCGGCGTCGAAGGTGAATTCCTCGAAGATCTTTTCCATCAGCGCCCGCGCGCCTTCCAGCAAGGGCCGGCCGGGCGGGAAGCAATCGGCGGAAAAGGCCACGAAGCTCTGCTTGAGCCGCACATAGGGCGACTCGAAGCGGTAGCGGCAGGCCTTCATCAGGTCCTCGGCGATAGGCGCGCTGTTGTAGCACAGGGCGTTGCGCACCTTTTCCCAGCCTTGCGAGGCGGCGAAGTCCGGCGTGGCCCGCGCCAGCACCTCCACTTGCAGGCGCGCGCTGACTTTCAACTCGTCGTGGGGCCGCTCGAAGGTCAGGCGCGTCAGCGGGTTGCCGAACACATCGAAGTCATCCACGCGCCAGCTGGGGTCGGGGCTGATGACCAGGCTCTGCTCGCGGCAGATCTGCCAGGCGCAGGGCCGCGGCCACAGGTGCGCCAGCTGCTGGGCCAGGGACACCGGGCTGTCGTAGTGGTAATGGGTGTCGTGAAGAATCTGGTACTGGGCGCTCATACCGACACCGTCCGTTGGCTGACATCATCGACGTGGGCGAAATGGCGCAGGGCCAGGCGGTCAGAGACCTGGCCGCTGGCTTCGTTGATGGTCTGCAGCAGGTCGGCCAGGCCGTCGAGCGCCGCCTGCACGCTGGGCGCGCCGAACAGCGAGTGTTCCAGGCTACCCAGGTCGAAGCCGGCCAGACGCTCGATGAGCATGGCCAGGCCGCGCTCGCGGGGCGCACCGAATTCATCGTTGAGGCGCCGCAGCGCGCGGTTCACCAGCTTGAGCTGGAAGATCACCGCGTGGGGGTTCTGCTCGTCCAGCAGCAACAGGTCGAGCACCGGAATCAGCTGCGGCACCGCCAGGTAGCGCGAGCGGTAGGTGATGCTGCTGTTGCCCAGTTCCAGCAGCCATTCAAGGCCGGCCTGGTCGGTCACCGCCACGCCGCGCAGGAAGCCGGCCAGGCTGGTGCTGAGGAACTGCAGGCGCTCGATGCGCCGGCCGATCATCAGGAAGCGCCAGCCCTCATCGCGGGTCATGTCGTCGAGGGCGAAGCCCGACAGCGCCGCCAGCGACATCACCAGGCGGTTGAGGAAGTCCAGCAGCTCGCCCAGGTCGGGTTCTTCCACGTCCAGGCTCTGGGCTTCGCGCTGCAGTTCCACCAGCGCCTGCCAGTTTTCCCGGGACAGCTTGCCGCGCACCTGCGAGGCCGCCCACTGCAAGCGCTGCAGGTTGGCGCGCAGGCTGAACGGCCATTCCTCGCCCAGCAGCGCGGCCAGCAGGCGTTCTTCCAGCTCGCCCTCCTCGGGCAGCAGCGACAGGCGCTCGGCCAGCTCCACCGCGGCGTCCAGCGCCAGCGGGTCGTCGCCGTCGATGTAGCGGCCGAGGATGATGCGCAGCAGCCGCGCGCTGTCGTCGCAGCGCTCGCAGTAGCGGCCGAACCAGAACAGGTTTTCCACCACCCGCGACGGCAGGTACGGGTCGACCCGCACCACGTCGTGCACGCCGATGGTTCGCTGGGCCTTCCACTGTTCGCCGATGGGCACGCGTTCGCCCAACACCCAGGTGTCCTTGCTGGCACCGCCGCGCTGCATCGACACCACTTCGGCGTCGGCCTCGGCAGCCACGCGGGTCAGGGCACCGGGCAGCACCCGGTAGCCGTCGTAGCCAGCCACCGCGTACACGCGCATGCCGATGGCGCGCGGCGCCAGTTGGCCGTTGTCCTGCCACACCGGCGCCTGGCTCAGCTGCGCCAGCTCCTGGGCCACGTAGGCGTAGGGGCGCGCCTGGATGCGCTCGGCCATGGCCTTGCGCTGCTTGGCGTCAAGGTCGCGGCCGAACACCGGGGTAAAGCTTTGCGAGGGGAACGCCGGCTTGATCAGCAGGTTCGGCAGTTTTTCCAGGGCCTGGGCCATCACCGGCGGCTCGCCGCACCACCAGGTGGCGATGGACGGCAGGATCAGCTTCTCGCCGAACAGGTGCTCGTTGATGGTCGGCAAAAAGCCCAGCAGCCCGGGTGATTCCAGCACGCCGCTGCCCAGGGCGTTGGCCACCAGCACGCGGCCCTGGCGCACGGCTTCCAGCAGGCCGGGCACGCCCAGGGCCGAGTCGGTGCGCAGCTCCAGCGGGTCGCAGAAGTCGTCGTCCAGGCGCCGCATGATCGCGTGCACCCGGCGCAGGCCGTTGAGGGTCTTGAGGTACACGGTGGCGTCGCGCACGGTCAGGTCGCTGCCTTCCACCAGCGGGTAGCCCAGCTGGCGCGCCAGGTACAGGTGTTCGAAATAGCTCTCGTTGAAGCGCCCGGGGGTCAGCAACACGATCAGCGGGGTTTCGTTGCCGCCCGGCGCCAGCCGCCGCAGGGTGTCCTGCAGGGTACGGAAATAGCCCGCCAGGTGTTCCACCTTGAGGTCGCGGTACAGCTCGGGAAAGGCCCGCGACACGCTCATGCGGTTTTCCAGGGCATAGCCTGCGCCCGAGGGCGCCTGGGTGCGGTCGGCGGTCACCCACCAGCGGCCGTCGGGGGTGCGCGCCAGGTCCACGGCGCACAGGTGCAGGAAGGTGTCGCCGGGCAGCTTCAGGCCCTGGCAGGGCCAGAGGAAATTGTTGTGGCCGTACACCAGCTCCGCCGGCAACAGGCCCTTGCGAATCAGCTCCTGGGGGCCGTAGATGTCGGCCAGCACCGCGTTCAGCAAGCGGGCGCGCTGGGCGATGCCGGCGCGCAGGTGCTGCCACTCGGCGGCGGGAATCACGTGGGGCAGCAGGTCCAGCTCCCACGGGCGGTCGGCGCCCTTGGGGTCGGCGTAGACGTTGTAGGTCACGCCGTTTTCCTGGATCTGCCGGGTCAGCAACGCCTGGCGCTGGGCCAACTGCGCCGGGCTGCTGCGCTGCAATTGGTCGAACAGCTTGCGCCAGTGCGGACGCACCGAGCCGTCAGCCGCGAGCATCTCGTCAAAACTTCCCGCCGTCAGCGGGTATCGGTCAAGCAGGTCTGGCATGGAACGCTCGGCGCAGGCAGTAAGACATCAGAAAAAAGCGGCAGGCCGGTTGCCCGGCCGCCCTTTCAGGTGCGACGCATGTCCAGTGTCATCGGCAGCTCGTCATTGTTCGTGAGTGTAGGCGCAGGCTGCGGGCCGGGGCTATGGCCCAGGCGGAAGAATCGCGACAGGCGCCGGCTCTCGGCTTCGTTGGCGTTCACCGGCAGCGTCTCGTAGTTGCGCCCGCCCGGGTGCGCCACGTGGTACTGGCAGCCGCCCAGGGAGCGCTGCATCCACGTGTCGTGGATGTCGAAGGTCAGCGGCGCGTGCACCGGGATGGTCGGCTGCAGGCAGTTGAACGGCTGCCAGGCGCGGAACCGCACGCCGGCCACGTACTCGCCGACCTTGCCGGTGGGCTGCAGCGGCACGGTGCGGCCGTTGCAGGTGAGCACGTAGCGCTGTGGCGACAGGCCGTTGAGCTTGACCTGCAGGCGCTCCAGCGACGAGTCGACGTAGCGCACGGTGCCGCCGGCGCCGCCCTCTTCGCCCAGCACGTGCCAGGGCTCCAGCGCCTGACGCAGCTCCAGTTCGATGCCGGCCACGGCGTAGTCGCCGATCTTCGGGAAGCGGAACTCCAGGTGCGCGGCGAACCATTCGGCTTGCAGCCCGTAGCCGGCGCCGTTGAGGTCGGCGATGACGTCGGCGAAGTCCTGTTCGATGAAGTGCGCGAGCATGAAGCGGTCGTGCAGCTCGGTGCCCCAGCGCGCCAGCTTCGGTGGTGCATAGGGCTCGCGCCAGAAGCGCGCCACCAGGGCACGCAGCAGCAGTTGCTGCACCAGGCTCATGCGCGCGTGGGGCGGCATTTCGAAGCCGCGCAGTTCCAGCAGGCCGAGCCGGCCGGTGGCGCCGTCCGGGGAGTAGAGCTTGTCGATGCAGAACTCGGCGCGGTGGGTGTTGCCGGTAACGTCGATCAGCAGGTTGCGCAGCAAGCGATCCACCAGCCACGGTGGGCACTGCTCGCCGGGCGCGGGCATCTGCTGGAAGGCGATCTCCAGCTCGTACAGCGAGTCGTTGCGCGCCTCGTCCACGCGCGGCGCCTGGGAGGTAGGCCCGATGAACAGGCCGCTGAACAGGTAGGACAGCGACGGGTGGTTGTGCCAGTAGCTGATCAGGCTGCGCAGCAGGTCCGGGCGGCGCAGGAACGGCGAGTCGGCCGGGGTGGCGCCGCCGAGCACGAAGTGGTTGCCGCCGCCGGTGCCGGTGTGGCGGCCGTCGATCATGAACTTTTCGGTGCTCAGGCGGGTTTCCCGCGCCTGCTCGTAAAGGAACTCGGTGCGCTCTACCAGCTCGTCCCAGCTGGCCGAGGGCTGCACGTTGACCTCGATCACGCCCGGGTCGGGGGTGATGCGCAAGTTGGCCAGGCGCGGGTCGTAGGGCGGCTCGTAGCCTTCCAGCAGCACCGGGCACTTGAGTTCCTCGGCGGTGGCTTCGATCACCGCTACCAGCTCAAGGTATTCCTCGGCCTTGGCCAGCGGCGGCATGAACAGGTACAAGCGGCCGTCGCGGGCCTCGGCGCACAGGGCCGTGCGGGTCAGCCAGCTGGCCGACTCGTCCAGCTTGGGCACGCGCTCGTCGGCGGCCTGGGCCGGGCTGGCGACCTGCAGCTGCACCGGGGTGGGCAGTGCGCCCAGGTCCTGGTTGGGGTCACGCGGGTGCACGAAGGGGTATTCGGCAGCGGTCACCCAGGGCTGCGAGGCCAGGGGCAGGCGGTAGCCCAGCGGCGAATCGCCCGGCACCAGCCGGCAGTGGCTGTCACGCAGGTACCAGCGGCCACTCTGCCATTGCTCTCCATCAGCCGTGCGCGCCAGCGGCAGCACCTGGCCGATGACCTTGTCCAGGCCTTGGCTGAATACCTTGCGCAGGCGTTTGCGCTCCATTTCCTCGCCCAGGCGCGAGTCCTCGGCGCTGACGTTCACCGGCAGTGCGCCTTCGCGCCACAGGTAGTAGAAGTTGTCTTCGTAGGCCGGGAACACGAAGCGCGGCGGCAGCTTCAGGCGCTCGGCGACGCTGGCCAGAAAGCGCCCAGCCAGCTCGCCGGTGGCGCCGTAATCACGGGTTTCATCGGCGATCAGCGCGTCGTTGTGCCAGATCGGCTCGCCGTCCACGCGCCAGTAGGCGTTCAGCGACCAGCGCGGCAACTGTTCGCCGGGGTACCACTTGCCCTGGCCGAAGTGCACCAGGCCCTTGGGCGCGTAGCGGGCGCGCAGGCGCTGGTACAGCTCGGCGGACAGTTTGCGCTTGGCGTCGCCCAGGGCCGCGGTGTTCCACTCGGCGCCATCGGGGTCGTCGATGGACACGAAGGTCGGCTCGCCGCCCATGGTCAGGCGCACGTCGCCCTCCACCAGGTCGGCGTCGATCTGCCGGCCCAGCGCCTGGATCTGCTGCCATTGCTGTTCGCTGTAGGGCCGGGTGACGCGCGGCGCCTCCCAGATGCGCTCTACCGCCATTTCATGGCTGAACTCGCATTCGCACGGCTCCACCAGGCCGCTGATGGGCGCCGCAGAGGACGGATCGGGACTACAGGCCAATGGGATATGCCCTTCACCGGCGAACAGCCCGGAGGTGGCGTCCAGCCCGATCCAGCCCGCACCGGGCAGGTACACCTCGCACCAGGCGTGCAGGTCGGTGAAGTCCACCTCGGTGCCGGACGGGCCGTCCAGGGCTTTCACATCGGCCGTCAGCTGGATCAGGTAGCCGGACACAAAGCGCGCGGCCAGGCCCAGGTGGCGCAGCAGCTGCACCAGCAACCAGGCCGAGTCACGGCAGGAGCCCGAGGCGTTTTCCAGGGTTTCTTCCGGCGTCTGCACCCCCGGTTCCATGCGGATCAGGTAGCCGATGTCCTGGCTCAGGCGCTGGTTGAGCGCCACCAGGAAGTCCACGGCCGGTATCGGCGTGCGGTCGATGCCTTTGAGGTAAGCCTCGAACTTGGGCGACAGTGGCAACTTCTCAAGGTAAGGCGCCAGCTCGTGCTTTTCGTCCTTCGCGTAGGCGAATGGGATCTTTTCCGCGTACGGCTCAAGGAAAAAGTCGAAGGGGTTGAACACCGCCATTTCGGCGACCAGGTCCACCTCGACGCGGAATTCGTCGGTCTTTTCCGGGAACACCAGGCGCGCCAGGTAGTTGCCCTGAGGGTCCTGCTGCCAGTTGATGAAGTGCTGCTCGGGCAGCACCTTTAGCGCATAGGACAGCACGCGCGTGCGGCTATGGGGCGCGGGGCGAAGGCGGACGATCTGCGGGCCAAGTTCAACCGCACGGTCGTAGCGGTAATGCGTGACATGGTGCAATGCGACATGGATCGACACGGCGTGCCTCCTGCGAGCCTTAACGGTAAGCGCACCGCGCAAGGTTTATGCCACGTGGGCAAAGCCAAGCACTAGAGCGCCTGCTCATTCAAGCACAGCACCAAGATCGTGCCATGCCCGATTAGCATCGCAAGGGTTGCACATTTATCGGGCAGGCACATGACGCAAGCGAAGGAGGCGGTTGGCCAAGGCGTTATCGCTGCCGACGCAGCCACAGGAAGTGTTGGCGCATTTCGCGATGGCGTCTCGAATTCAGTAGCAACAACCCCGTTAGCGGCGACAACACCGCTACCGCGAAGACACCGAGCGGCGGCTGGTAGAAATAGCTGGGAAGCGCCGTGGCAAGGCAGGCCAGCAACACGGCGGCAATAACCCAGGTCGCCGCGAGCCGGCCCCTGACCATCAGGAAATGGCTGATGAAAACTGCCACACCCACCGATGCCCCGCCCCACAGGAGCCCCGGCCCCTTGAGCGGCTTGAGCGGCACGTTGGCCAGGTAGGAGAAGCCGACAATGGCAACTACCGTACCAATCGCAAGGCAACAGCACAGGACAACACCTATGAACGCTGGGTAATATTTTGCCATCCAGCTGAGCGAGCCATCCTGGTCAGTCATTCACCGTCCTCCTCATACAGCCCGACGGCTACGTTGATGTTGCCCGACAGGCTGCTGCCTATCAGGCCCAACGACGCGCTGATCGAGTCTCTGATCTGGGTGATAGTGGCGTGTTTGAACTGGGCCGGGGTGTAGCGCTTCTCCAGTGTCTTGGCAGCTTGCCTCAGCTTCATCAGCCTGGGGGTCAACTTCGGGTCTTTCAACGCAAGCAGCTCGCTGGTCAACCGCTTGCGCTCCTGCCGGGTAAGGCCCTGAAGGGCCGCGCGAAGCGGCCTGCCCGTGTTGGCCTTGACCAGCAGGAGTAGCCTGGTCGTCGTCACCGCCGATGCAGCGACACCGGCCAATGACAGGCCATCGAGAATGAGCGACACCGCCTGGTACCAATCATTGCTGTCGAGTTCGTCCACGGCCTGCTGGTCGTAGGCCGATACCGCCGTGCGCCCTACCCCGGCGATGCATTGCAGCCCGCTGGCAGTGGCGGCGCTGTAACCGATGATGGTCACCACGGTACTGGCGCCCCCCGTGAACGGCACGGCAATGGTGCCGCTGAGCATTACCACCCAGCTCAGCACCGCCCCCGTGCAGGCCAACCCGGCGTTGAGCGCCTCCTGCAACACCCGCGACTCGCGGCCGTCGTTATGCACCTGGCTGATGAACTGCTCGGGCGTAGTGTGGCGCTTGGCCTCACGCAATATCACCCGTTTTACCGCCTTGCTGCAGATCGGCTGGAACTCGCGCAGGGTGATCACGTTGAAATCGCTGTCGATATACACCACCCCGGCGCCGACGATACCGGGGTCGGCGTCGATGGC
Source organism: Pseudomonas imperatae (assembly GCF_057128625.1). NCBI lineage: Bacteria > Pseudomonadati > Pseudomonadota > Gammaproteobacteria > Pseudomonadales > Pseudomonadaceae > Pseudomonas > Pseudomonas imperatae. Next base: position 104,173 of record NZ_JBSKHP010000003.1, read on the forward strand.
GGCGAACAGACGTGGCAGGTTGATGCGGCTTTCGATGCGCTGGCGGGCGAAGTGCTGGGAGGGGGTGGTGAAGGACGGATTGAGAGCGGTGCTCACTGGACGGTTCCTTGTTCAGTGGGGAGGAGCGCGGTACGTAGCAGCTGCCGAAGGCTGCGTCACGGGTTATGCGGCGTTAGTGACGCGACCTTGCGGCCGCTGCTACAGGATATTGCGTAGGACGGCAGGTGTAACCGAGGAGCCTCGGTTACACCCGGCTTCACATCAGCGCGGCAGGACGGGCTGGCGCGATGGTTTCTTCTTGCCCTTGCCACCCTTGGCGGCGTCGTGGCGGGCCTTGGCGGCTTCCTTGGCGCGGGCTTCGGCGGCAGCCTTGGCCTGTTCGCGCTTGTCCCACGGCTTGGAGCCGTCGCTGCCACGCGGCGGCAGGCCGGTGTGTTGGGTGAGGATGCGGGTTTCCTTGGCCACCTTGTGGCTGCCGGCCGGCGTCGAGTTCTTGCGACGGGCACTCTGGTAGGTGTCGGTCGCCGGCTGGTGCAGCGGAATCAGCTGGTGCTTGCCCGGGCCGATCAGGTCGACGCGGCCCATGCGCTCCAGCGCTTCGCGCAGCATCGGCCAGCCCTTCGGATCGTGGTAGCGCAGGAAGGCCTTGTGCAGGCGGCGCTGCTCCTCGCTCTTGACGATGGTGACCGCGTCGCTCTTGTAGGTGACCTTGCGCAGCGGGTTCTTGCCCGAGTGGTACATGGCGGTCGCCGACGCCATCGGCGAAGGGTAGAACGCCTGCACCTGGTCGGCGCGGAAACCGTTGCCCTTGAGCCACAGCGCCAGGTTCATCATGTCTTCGTCGGTGGTGCCCGGGTGCGCGGCGATGAAGTACGGAATCAGGTACTGCTCTTTCCCGGCTTCCTTGGAGTACTTCTCGAACATGCGCTTGAACTTGTCGTACGAGCCGATGCCCGGCTTCATCATCTGGTTCAGCGGGCCTTCTTCGGTGTGCTCCGGGGCAATCTTCAGGTAGCCGCCCACGTGGTGGGTGACCAGTTCCTTGACGTACTCCGGCGATTCCACCGCCAGGTCGTAGCGCAGGCCCGAGGCAATCAGGATTTTCTTCACCCCCGGCAGGGCACGGGCGCTGCGGTACAGCTGGATCAGCGCCGAGTGGTCGGTGTTCAGGTTCGGGCAGATGCCCGGGAACACGCACGACGGCTTGCGGCACGCCGATTCGATTTCGGGGCTCTTGCAGGCGATGCGGTACATGTTGGCGGTCGGGCCGCCCATGTCCGAGATCACGCCGGTGAAGCCTGGCACCTTGTCGCGGATCTCTTCGATCTCGCGAATGATCGACTCTTCCGAGCGGTTCTGGATGATGCGGCCTTCGTGCTCGGTGATGGAGCAGAAGGTGCAGCCGCCGAAGCAGCCACGCATGATGTTCACCGAGAAGCGGATCATGTCGTAGGCCGGGATCTTCTCCTTGCCGTACGCCGGGTGCGGAATGCGCGCATAGGGCATGCCGAACACGTAGTCCATTTCCTCGGTAGTCATGGGAATGGGTGGCGGGTTGAACCACACGTCCACTTCGCCATGCTTCTGCACCAGCGCACGGGCGTTGCCCGGGTTGGTTTCCAGGTGCAGCACGCGGTTGGCGTGGGCGTAGAGCACGGCGTCGCCGCGCACTTTCTCGAACGACGGCAGGCGGATGACGGTCTTGTCACGGGTCATGCGCGGGCTGGCCAGGATCTGCACGACCTTGGGCTCGTTCGGGTCTTCCACCGGGCCCTTTTCCTGCTCGATGGCGCAGGCCTGGGTGTCCTGGGTGTTGACGTACGGGTTGATGATCTTGTCGACCTTGCCAGGACGGTCGATACGGGTGGAGTCCACCTCGTACCAGCCCTGCGGCGTGTCACGGCGCACGAAGGCGGTGCCGCGGATGTCGGTGATTTCTTCGATCTTCTGCCCGTACGACAGGCGCTGGGCCACCTCGACGATCGCGCGTTCGGCGTTGCCGTACAGCAGGATGTCGGCGCAGGCGTCGATCAGGATCGAGTGGCGGACCTTGTCCTGCCAGTAGTCATAGTGGGCGATGCGGCGCAGCGAGGCCTCGATGCCGCCCAGCACGATCGGCACGTGCTTGTAGGCTTCCTTGCAGCGCTGGCTGTACACCAGGCTGGCGCGGTCGGGGCGCTTGCCCGCCAGGCCGCCAGGGGTGTAGGCGTCGTCCGAGCGGATTTTCTTGTCCGCGGTGTAACGGTTGATCATCGAGTCCATGTTGCCGGCCGCGACGCCGAAGAACAGGTTCGGCTCGCCCAGCTTCATGAAGTCGTCTTTGCTGGTCCAGTCGGGCTGGGCAATGATGCCCACGCGGAAGCCCTGGGCCTCCAGCAGGCGGCCGATGATGGCCATGCCGAACGACGGGTGGTCGACGTAGGCGTCACCGGTGACGATGATGATGTCGCAGGAATCCCAGCCGAGCTGATCCATCTCCTCCCTGCTCATGGGCAGGAATGGCGCTGGCCCGAAACACTCGGCCCAGTACTTTGGATAGTCGAATAACGGCTTGGCTGCTTGCATGTCGATGACCGTGTGGCTACATGTTGAAAAAACGCGGGCGCGGAATATAGCACAAATTTTGACCAATTCCGACGACCACTGTCGGAATTCAGCCCGCTCGATAAAAACCCCCGTAGCAGCTGCCGAAGGCGGCGTCGTTTTTTAAAAGCGACGCCGCCTTCGGCAGCTGCTACGCGGGTTATTCGTCGTCGTCGAAGTTGTAGCTGCCTGGGGCCAGGTTCTCGAAGCGCGTGTATTTGCCGATGAAGGCCAGGCGGATGAAGCCGATGGGGCCGTTACGCTGCTTGCCGATGATGATCTCGGCGATGCCCTTGTGCTCGGTCTCGGGGTGGTACACCTCGTCGCGGTACACGAACATGATCACGTCGGCGTCCTGCTCGATCGCTCCCGATTCCCGCAAGTCGGAGTTTACCGGGCGCTTGTTCGGGCGCTGTTCCAGGGAGCGGTTGAGCTGCGACAGCGCCACCACCGGGCAGTTGAATTCCTTGGCCAGGGCTTTCAACGAGCGGGAAATCTCCGAGATCTCGTTGGTACGGTTGTCGCCGCTGGAACCGGGAATCTGCATCAGCTGCAGGTAGTCGATCATGATCAGGCCGATGTCGCCGTGTTCACGCACCAGGCGGCGTGTGCGCGCGCGCATTTCCGACGGGCTGATGCCGGCGGTATCGTCGATGAACAGCTTGCGGTCGTTGAGCAGGTTGACCGCCGAGGTCAGGCGCGGCCAATCGTCGTCATCCAGGCGGCCGGAACGCACCTTGGTCTGGTCGATGCGGCCCAAGGAAGACAGCATACGCATGACCAGCGAATCACCTGGCATCTCCAGCGAGTAGACCAGTACGGCTTTCTCGCTGCGCAGCACGGCGTTTTCCACCAGGTTCATGGCGAAGGTGGTCTTGCCCATCGACGGACGGCCGGCGACGATGATCAGGTCGGCCGGCTGCAGGCCGCTGGTCTTCTCGTCCAGGTCGGTGTAGCCGGTGGACAGGCCGGTGATGGCCTCATCGGTGTTGAACAGCGTGTCGATGCGGTCGATGGCCTTGGTCAGCAGGTCGTTGACGCTGACCGGGCCGCCGGTCTTGGGCCGCGCCTCGGCGATCTGGAAGATCTGCCGTTCGGCCTCGTCGAGGATCTCGGCGGCGTTGCGGCCCTGGGGGTTGAAGGCGCTGTCGGCGATCTCGTTGCTGATGCTGATCAGCTGGCGCAGGGTGGCCCGCTCGCGGACGATCTGCGCATAGGCCTTGATGTTGGCGACCGACGGCGTGTTCTTCGCCAGTTCGCCCAGGTAACCCAGGCCACCGACCTGGGTGCTCTGCCCTTCCTTGTCCAGCTGCTCGTGCAGGGTGACCACGTCGAACGGCGTGTTCTGGTCAGCCAGCTTGGCGATGGCGCGGAAGATCAGGCGGTGGTCATGACGGTAGAAATCGCCATCCGAAACTTGATCGAGCACGCGTTCCCAGGCGTTGTTGTCCAGCATCAAGCCACCGAGCACGGCCTGTTCGGCCTCGATGGAATGCGGCGGCACCTTGAGGGCGGCGGTTTGCAGATCGTACTGTTCGGGTTGCGATATCTCGTTCATGGCCACTTGAAATCAGAGGGTACAGAAAGACAAAGGGCACGACCTGTAGACAGGATCGTGCCCAATGTTACCGGCTGTTACCCAAGGGTGCCAGCCGATAGGTAGTGCCTTAAGCAGCTACAACAACAACGCGTACGGTAGCTTCTACGTCGCTGTGCAGGTGCACGGCAACGTCGTATTCGCCAACGTTACGGATGGTGCCGTTCGGCAGACGAACTTCAGCCTTGGCAACTTCAACGCCCGAGGCGGTCAGTGCGTCAGCGATGTCGTGGGTGCCGATCGAACCGAACAGCTTGCCTTCGTCACCGGCGGTGGCAGTGATGGTCACTTCCAGCTCAGCCAGTTGGGCAGCGCGAGTTTCAGCCGAAGCTTTCTTGTCTGCAGCCAGTTTTTCCAGCTCGGCACGACGCTCTTCGAACGCAGCCAGGTTGGCTGGGGTCGCGGCGGTAGCTTTGCCGTAAGGCAGCAGGTAGTTACGGCCGTAACCAGCCTTAACGTTTACTTTGTCGCCCAGGTTGCCCAGGTTGGCGACTTTTTCCAGAAGGATCAGTTGCATGTGGAAATCCTCTAACTTTTAACCTTCACCGTTCGCATTGCCAGCGTCTTTCGACGCCAGACGTCCGCGAAAATCAATCAGGCTGTCGACAATGGCCAACACCACGAGCAACGGATAGATCAGCTGCATGAACACCAGCAGCGTCACGTACAGCCCCACCAGCCAGAACCGCGCCAGGCGCTTTGCAGCGACCAGGGCGTGGATCAGGGCCAGGCCTGCGAACAGCAGCGGCACACTGCACAGCGGCGTGAGCATGGCCAGTTGAGTGCCGAAATTCGGCCCCACCAGCATGCACGCCAGCAGCAGCAATGCCGGCCCCCGTGGGATGCGCACGGTGCGAAACTCGCGGCCGAACCCACCCGGGTTGTACAACAACGCTTGCCAGTACCGGCCCAACATCAGGCACAGCACGCTGACAATCTGCAGCATGGCCGCTATCAGGCCGGTCAGGACCGGTGGCAGCAGTGCGCTCAGGCGCGCTCGCTCTTCTACCGACAATTGCTGGTAGAGATCACCGAGGGCCATGGGCAGGACCTTTGACAGTTCCTGCGCCATGCCGTCGATGTGAGGGCGGAAAACCGCGCCCAGCACCACTGCATACACCAACCCCAGGGCTATGCTGACCAGCAGCACACGGATCCAGGACTCACTCGAGCGCAGCACGTGCGCGAGGGTCGCCGAGCCCAGCAGCACCAGAAGTGCGCGGGGGTCGTGGTCGCTTCCCAGCAGCCACCACGCCAGAGCGGGCAGCAGGCCGAGGGCGAGGACACTCTTGGCATCCTGAAATCCGCGCCGCAGAAGCACCAGGCTTCCCGCGGCAGCACCCAACCAGAACAACAGCGGCATGACTGCCGATATGGCCACCACCAGGGTGGCCTGCATGCGTCCGCGCATGATGAAATCAGCTATGGCGCGCATGCATTCAATCCCTTGCTACTTGTCGACGACCCGGTCTCAGCGGCCGTGGCTGTCGGTGTAGGCCAGCAGGGCCAGGAAGCGGGCGCGCTTGATAGCGACGGCCAGCTGACGCTGATAACGAGCTTTGGTACCGGTGATACGGCTTGGAACGATTTTGCCGGTTTCGGATACGTAGGCTTTCAGGGTGTTGAGATCTTTGTAATCGATCTCTTTCACGTCTTCAGCGGTGAAGCGGCAGAATTTACGACGACGGAAGAAACGTGCCATGTAATTGGCTCCTCAAAAGGTCCGTGGATTACTCGTCAGCGTTATCGCTGGCGTCGCTGTTGTCGCTGTCATCGCCATCGGCGCTGTCAGCATGCTCAGGACGGTCACGACGCTCACGGCGCTCGCTGCGGTTTTCTTCGGCCTTGAGCATCTCGGACTGACCAGTTACGGCTTCGTCGCGACGGATGACCAGGTTACGGATCACGGCATCGTTGTAACGGAAGTTGTCTTCCAGCTCGGCCAGGGCCTTGCCAGTGCACTCAACGTTCAGCATCACGTAGTGAGCCTTGTGAACATTGTTGATTGCGTAGGCCAGTTGACGACGGCCCCAGTCTTCCAGACGGTGGATTTTGCCGCCGTCTTCTTCGATCAGCTTGGTGTAACGCTCAACCATGCCGCCGACTTGCTCGCTCTGGTCAGGGTGGACCAGAAAGATGATTTCGTAATGACGCATGAATGCTCCTTACGGGTTGTAGCCTGCCGCCAGGGCGGTCAGACAAGGAGTGAATGACACTGTATGTCTTGCTCGCGGAAAAGGTGATGGCGATGAACTGCCGGCACCTGCCGTCGAGGCAAGGGGCGCAATTGTAGAGAAGGGAGTGGGGACAAGCAAGGGAATTGGCGAATATTTGAACAGCTTTCGCCGGAATGCAAATCCCCGTAGCAGCTGCCGCAGGCGGCGTCGCCTTTTGACAGCGACGCAGCCTTCGGCAGCTGCTACGGGGGTTGGGTTACTTCTTGGTGTTGCGCTGACGGACGGCTTCGAACAGGCACACGCCCGTGGCCACCGACACGTTCAGGCTGCTGACACTGCCGTGCATCGGCAGCTTCACCAGGTAGTCGCAGTGCTCGCGGGTCAGGCGGCGCATGCCCTTGCCTTCGGCGCCCATCACCAGGATGGTCGGCCCGGTCATGTCGTGCTGGTACAGCTCCTGCTCGGCTTCACCGGCAGTGCCCACTACCCACAGGCCGCGCTGCTGGAGTTTCTCCAGGGTGCGCGCCAGGTTGGTCACGGCCACCAGCGGGATCACCTCGGCCGCACCGCAGGCGACCTTGCGCACTGCGGGGGTCAGGGTGGCCGACTTGTCCTTGGGCACGATCACCGCCAGCACGCCGGCGGCGTCGGCAGTGCGCAGGCAGGCGCCGAGGTTGTGCGGGTCGGTCACGCCGTCCAGCACCAGCAGCAGCGGCGCGCCTTCGGTGCGGTCCAGCAGCTCGTCGAGCATGGCCTCGCCCCACACCTGGCTTGGGCTGACCTCAGCCACCACGCCCTGGTGCACGCCTTCAACCCAGGCGTCCATCTCGCGGCGTTCGGCCTGCCCCACCGACACGCGGTTTTCCGCGGCCAGGGCGATCAGCGGCTGCACGCGCGGGTCGTTGCGGCTTTCCGCCAACCAGATCTGCTTGACCCGCTTGGGGTGGTGACGCAACAGGGCTTCCACGGCGTGTACGCCGTAGATCTTTTCCAACTGACTCATGACTTCGCCTTCGGTTTACGGGCGCCCGATTTCGACGGGCCCTTGCGGTGCGTGGTGGGCTTGCTGGCGCCGCCGGACTTGTCCGAACGCGCCGGCTTGCCCGCGCCGCCCTTGGCCTCGGCCAGCAGCGCTTTTTTCATTTCACGGCTCTTGCGCACGTCGGCGTTGTTGGCCGCGGCATCCGACGCACGGTAGGCGCTGGCCGACTCCGAGGACTTGGCCGGGCGCTTCGACGGCTTCGACAGCGGGGCTGCCGGTGCCGGTTTTTCGTACACGGGCTTGTCGTAGGACTTGGCCGCCGGCTTCTTGTCCGCCGACTTGCGCTCAGGCGCTTTCTTCGCCTCAGGCTTTTCAGCCTGGCGATTCTTGCGACCCACGGGTGCGCTGGCGGATTTTTCCGACATGCCGAAATCGATCTTGCGCTCGTCCAGGTCGACGCGCATCACCTGCACTTCCACTGTGTCGCCGAGGCGGAAGCTACGGCCGGTGCGCTCGCCCGCCAGGCGGTGGTGTACAGGGTCGAAGTGGTAGTAGTCGCCCGGCAGCGCGGTGACGTGCACCAGGCCTTCGACGAAGATGTCGGTCAGCTCCACGAACAGGCCGAAACCGGTCACGGCGGTGATCACGCCCGGGAAGGTCTCGCCCACGCGGTCTTTCATGAACTCGCACTTGAGCCAGTTCACCACGTCGCGGGTGGCTTCGTCGGCACGGCGCTCGCTCATCGAGCACTGCTCGCCCAGCTGCTCCAGGGCCGGCTCGTCGTACGGATAGATGCGCGCTTTCGGAATGGTCATGGCACCGGCACGCTTGACGTGCGGGGTGTCCATCTTCGAGCGGATCACACTGCGGATGGCGCGGTGGGTCAGCAGGTCCGGGTAGCGACGGATCGGCGAGGTGAAGTGGGTGTACGCCTCGTAGTTCAGGCCGAAGTGGCCGTTGTTCTCGGCGCTGTACACCGCCTGGCTCAGGGAGCGCAGCATCACGGTCTGGATCACGTGGAAGTCCGGGCGGTCCTGGATGTTTTCCAGCAGCGCGCGGTAGTCCTTGGGCGACGGACCATCCTTGCCCTTGTTGATCGACAGGCCCAGCTCGCCGAGGAAGGCGCGCAGTTTTTCCAGGCGCTCTGGCGGCGGACCGTCGTGCACGCGGTACAGGGCCGGGATTTCATGCTTCTGCAGGAACTCGGCGGTGGCCACGTTGGCGGCCAGCATGCACTCTTCGATCAGCTTGTGGGCGTCGTTGCGCACGGTCGGCTTGATTTCGGCGATCTTGCGCTCGGAACCGAAGACGATGCGGGTTTCCTGGGTCTCGAAGTCGATGGCGCCACGGGCATGGCGGGCACCCAGCAGCACCTTGTACATGGCGTACAGTTGCTTGAGGTGCGGCAGCACATCGCCGTACTCGCCGCGCAAGGCCTTGGCCTCGCTGGTGCGCGAGTGCTCGAGCATGGTGCTGACCTTGTTATAGGTCAGGCGCGCATGGGAGTGGATCACCGCCTCGTAGAACTGGTAGTCGGTCATCTCGCCGGTCTTGGAGATGGTCATCTCGCAGACCATGGCCAGGCGGTCGACGTGCGGGTTCAGCGAGCACAGGCCGTTGGACAGCTCCTCCGGCAGCATCGGGATCACGCGCTCGGGGAAGTACACGGAGTTGCCGCGCACTTGGGCCTCTTCGTCCAGGGCCGAGCCCAGCTTGACGTAGCTGGACACGTCGGCGATGGCCACGTACAGCTTCCAGCCGCCATTGAACAGGCGCAGCTTGCTCTTGGCTTCGCAATAAACGGCGTCGTCGAAGTCGCGGGCGTCTTCGCCGTCGATGGTGACGAACGGCAGGTGGCGCAGGTCAACGCGGTTCTGCTTGTCCTTTTCCTCGACTTCCGGCTTCAGCTTCGCGGCTTCCTTCAGCACGGCCTGTGGCCATACGTGCGGGATGTCGTAGGTGCGCAGCGCCACGTCGATTTCCATGCCCGGCGCCATGTAGTTGCCGACCACTTCAATCACATCGCCCTGGGGCTGGAAGCGCGGGGTCGGCCAGTGGGTGATTTTCACCTCCACGAACTGGCCGATCTTGGCACCGGCGTTGCGGCCCGGGGTAATCAGCACTTCCTGATTGACCTTGGGGTTGTCCGGCGTCACGAAGCCGATGCCGCCCTCTTCAAAGTAGCGGCCGACGATGGTCTCGTGACCACGGGACACCACTTCGACGATCACGCCTTCACGACGACCACGACGGTCCAGGCCGGAAACACGGGCCAGGGCACGGTCGCCGTCGAACACCAGGCGCATTTGCGCCGGGCTCATGAACAGGTCGTCGGAGCCGTCGTCGGGGATCAGGAAGCCGAAGCCGTCGCGGTGGCCGGCAATGCGACCGGCGATCAGGTCCAGCTTATCCACAGGGGCGTAGGTGCCGCGGCGGGTATAGATCAGTTGCGCATCGCGCTCCATGGCGCGCAGGCGACGACGCAAGGCCTCGACCTGGTCCTCGGTGGTCAGCCCGAACTCGTCTACCAGCTGCTCGCGGCTGGCGGGTGAGCCGCGCTCGTCGAGGTGCTGGAGGATCAGCTCGCGGCTGGGAATAGGGTTTTCGTATTTTTCCGCTTCACGAGCGGCCTCGGGATCGAGGGACTGCCAATCGGCCATTAGAGAAATTTCACCTTGTCTATATAAGGGTTAGTTTGGCATACGCGTATTGAAACGGGAAATTTCACGGTTTGACAGCCCCGCATTGCCGCATCTTCCAGTAAAAAAGGCACCGCGTGGAAGAAACCTGGAAAAAACCTAAACTTTTTTAACAACAGGGGTTTACAGGTCAAAAGACTGCCCGTATAGTGCGCGCCATCGACAACGCAAACGCGCTGAAGATGATGCCCAGATGGTGAAATTGGTAGACACGCCAGCTTCAGGTGCTGGTGACCTTACGGTCGTGGAAGTTCGAGTCTTCTTCTGGGCACCAATTTCTGGCTTGAGATTACAACATCTTGAGCCACTCACAAGAACCCGCGAAAGCGGGTTTTTGCGTTTCAGGGGTCTGAAAAGATTCTTTGAGAAATTTTTGAAAAAAAGTGTTTTCGGGGGTTTACAGGTGTTCGAACCCTCCGTATAGTGCGCACCACAACGACGGACAACGTCGAAGTAGCTGCCCAGATGGTGAAATTGGTAGACACGCCAGCTTCAGGTGCTGGTGACCTTACGGTCGTGGAAGTTCGAGTCTTCTTCTGGGCACCAATTCAGATTCACAGATCAACGATCTCTGAATCATCTCAAAAACCCGCGAAAGCGGGTTTTTGCGTTTCTGCCCTCCAGAAAACCAATCCCCCGGACGCGGCCTGCGGCCGCTGCTACGGGGGATTGGTGTCAGGCTTTGAATTGGCCGATGCTGGCGCGAAGCTGCGCAGCCAGGTCATCCAGCACCTTGCTGCTGGCCGTGGTGTCGGCCACCACCTTCGCCGCGCGTTGGGCCTGGGCGTGGATATTCTCCACCCTGCCCTTCACCGCCTGCGCGCCATCGGCCTGCTGCTCCGCTGCACGGGTGGCCAGGCCTATCGCCGCATGCACCTGCTCCACCGACGCCTGCACGCTTTGCTGCAACCGCGCGCTGTCGCGCAGCACCAGCAAACCTTCGCTGGCCTGGCGCCCGGCCTGGCTGATGGCGGTCACCGCTTCACGGGCGCCCGATTGCAGCGCAGCAATGTGCGCCTGGATATCACCGGTGGAGCTTTGCGTCTTGCTGGCCAGCGCCCGCACCTCATCGGCGACTACCGCGAAGCCACGCCCGGTCTCGCCCGCCCGGGCCGCCTCGATGGCAGCGTTCAGGGCCAGCAGGTTGGTCTGCTCGGCGATGCTCTGGATCACGCTGAGCACCACTTCAATCTGTTGGCTTTGCTCGGCCAGCCGCTCGATGACCTGGGAGCCGTTCTGCACCTGCCCGGCCAGCGCTTCGATCAGGCCGCCTACCTGCGCCGAGGCCTGGGTGTTGGCGTCAGTGGCGGTGCGTATTTCTGCCACCTGCTGCAACGCCGACTGCATGGCGCGGCTTTCGGCCTGGGCCTCGTCGGCCATGGTCGACAACGCCCGGAGGCTGGCGGCCACTTCATTGCTCTGCAGCTGGGCGGCTGCGTCGGCGCCGGCGTTGCGCCGGGCCATCAGGTCGATCTCCTGGCCGGTGCGCTGGGCCACGTCACCCGCCTCGCGCACGATGGGTTGCAGCTTGTCGACGAAGCGGTTGACCGCCGCCGCCATGTCGCCGATTTCGTCATGGCTGTCGAGGCGCACACGGCGGGTCAGGTCGCCCTCCCCCGCGGCCAGATCGTTGAGCGCGGCGATCAGCAGGCGCAGCTTGCTCACCACCCGCCGGCCAAGCACTACCGTCACCAGCAGCAACACGCCCAGGCCGACCAGCGCCAAGGCCATGCCGATGCGCCAGCGCAGGGTAGCCGCCGCCTCTTGCACGCTGCGGGTGGCGTTGCCTTGCATGGCCGCAGCGCTGCCCTGCGCCGCTTCCAGGCGCGCCCTCAAGGCCTTGGAGCTGTCTGCGGAGGCGCCCAGCAGGCTGTCGCCCACCAACTGGTCGCCGCTGGCGATCAGGGCGGCGAAGCGCTTGTCCAGCGCGCCCAGCTGGGCCTCGACGCTGGCCGTGGAGACGCCCATGCGCACCTTGCCGATCTCTGCGCCATTAGGATTGATGGAGGCCTCTACGTAGTACACCGACGGATCGTTCTTCGCCGCGTCCAGCACCTTGTCCAGCGGCCGCTCGCCGGCGCCCTTGGCCAAAAGGACCTGGTTGATGGGGTTTTCGCGGTTCAGGTAGCGGGTCAGGTGCTCGCCCTGGGCGTCGTCGTAAATCACGAACAGCACGCTGGGGTTGCGCTGGGCCTGGCGGGCGAATTCGGACAAGGTGGGCACGTCGTTGTCCCAGATGGCCCGCGGCGCCACCGAGGCCAGCAGCTGGGCCATGGCGTTGGCCGAGTCCTTGAGGTCCTGCTCCAGGGTAGTGCGTATCTGCCCTTGCTCTTCTTCAAGACGCGAGGACAAGCCGGCGCTCAGGCGCTGACGGGTGCTGGCCGAGAGGCCGTCCAGGCCTGCGCTGACTTCCTTGCCTGCCTGGTCGAGCTGATCGGTGAGCTGATGGGTGTCCGCCTGCAGGCGCAGGCCCAGGTCGGCCTCCAGCGCGCCGACGGTGCTCCGGGTGAGCGCAACGGCTACCAGCACCTGCACCAAAAGGGCAACGCCCAGGGTGATGAACACGGGCCGCAGCAAACGACTGCGCAGAAGAGAAAGTACGGCCGACACGGGTGATTCCTCTTGTTCCGGGGAGGCCATCAAAATGATGGCACTGACAAGGAATCCTCCCAGCAATCGCCATGCCGCACAGCAGGCAGAAACGACAAAGGGCCCCATAGGGGCCCTTTGTGGTGCAACTCAGCGTTTCTTAGGCGAACGGGTGACGCAGCACGATGGTCTCGTTGCGGTCCGGGCCGGTGGAAACGATGTCGATCGGCGCGCCGACCAGCTCTTCGATGCGCTTGATGTACGCACGGGCAGCGGCTGGCAGTTCGTCCAGGGACTTGGCGCCCAGGGTCGACTCGCTCCAGCCTGGCATCTGCTCGTACACCGGCTCCAGGCCGATGTAGCTGTCAGCGTCGGTCGGTGCGTCGATGACGGCGCCGTCGGCGTTCTTGTAGCCCACGCAGATGTTGATGGTTTCCAGGCCGTCCAGCACGTCCAGCTTGGTCAGGCAGATGCCCGAGATGCTGTTGACGTCGATGGCGCGACGCAGGATGACGGCGTCGAACCAGCCGCAACGACGGGCACGGCCGGTGGTGGCACCGAACTCATGGCCGCGCTTGGCCAGGAAGGCACCGACGTCATCGAACAGCTCGGTAGGGAACGGGCCCGAACCGACGCGAGTGGTGTAGGCCTTGGTGATGCCCAGGATGTAGTCCAGGTACATCGGACCCACGCCCGAACCGGTGGCGATGCCGCCAGCCGTGGTGTTGGAGCTGGTGACGTACGGGTAGGTACCGTGGTCGATGTCCAGCAGCGAGCCCTGGGCGCCTTCGAACATGATGTCCTTGCCAGCGCGACGCAGCTCGTGCAGTTCGGCGGTGACGTCGAGCATCATCGGCTTCAGCAGCTCGGCGTATTCCATGCACTCGTCCAGGGTCTTCTGGAAGTCGATGGCCGGCTCTTTGTAGTAATTCACCAGGACGAAGTTGTGGTAGTCCAGCAGCTCGCCCAGCTTGGCGGCGAAACGCTCGCGGTGGAACAGGTCACCGATGCGCAGGCCACGGCGTGCCACCTTGTCTTCATACGCTGGGCCGATGCCGCGGCCGGTGGTGCCGATCTTCAGCTCGCCACGGGCTTTCTCGCGGGCCTGGTCCAGGGCCACGTGGTAGGACAGGATCAGCGGGCAGGATGGGCTGATGCGCAGGCGCTCGCGCACCGGTACGCCCTTCTCTTCCAGCTTGACGATCTCACGCAGCAGGGCGTCGGGTGCTACCACCACGCCGTTGCCGATCAGGCACTGCACGCCTTCGCGCAGCACGCCCGACGGAATCAGGTGCAGGACGGTTTTCTCACCGTCGATCACCAGGGTGTGGCCAGCGTTGTGGCCACCTTGGTAGCGCACTACGGCGGCTGCATGTTCGGTCAGCAGATCAACGATCTTGCCTTTGCCCTCATCACCCCACTGGGTGCCCAGGACTACGACATTCTTACCCATGACACTTGTCCTCATTCGCGCAAACTTGGTGCCGGCGTTGGCCGGCAGGAAAACTCAAGAAGCCAGCGGCAGTACCTGCCACAGCCCGTTCTGCTGAATCAATTGGCGGTCGCAATCGGCCTCGACGGCCGCGCTCAACGCCTGCCCAGGCAACGCCTGGACCACACGCTGGCCTTCACGACGCAGCTGGCAGACCTGCTGCCAGAGTGCCGCATCGGTGCTGTCTGGCATCCAGATGCCACCGCTAGGCAGTTCCACTTCGGCGCGACCCAGGGTAACCAGGGTCTTGAGGTCGGTGGAGAAGCCCGTTGCCGGGCGCGCACGACCGAAGTCGGCGCCGATATCGTCATACCGACCGCCCTGGGCGATCGACTGGCCGACACCCGGGACGAACACCGCGAATACCACACCGGTGTGGTAGTGGTAGCCGCGCAGCTCGCCCAGGTCGAAATACAGGGGCAGCTCGGGGAAACGCGCAGCCAGGCGCTCGGCGATGGCTTGCAGGTCATCCAGGGCCGCGATCACCGGGGCCGGGGCGTTGGCCAGGCGCACGCGCGCCTCGGCGAACACTTCCGAACCGCCGCACAGCTCGACCAGGGCGCGCAGCATGGCCGCCAGGTCCGCCGGCAGCCCTTCGGTCAGGGCGATGACTTCGTCGATGGCCTTGCGCTGCAGGGCATCGAACAGCTGTTGCTCGACGCTGCCCGACAGGCCGGCGGCGCGGGCCAGGCCACGGTAGATGCCCACGTGGCCCAGGTCCATGTGCACATCCGGCACGTCTGCCAGTTGAAGCATAGCCAGCATCAGGCTGATGACTTCGACATCGCTGCTCGGGCTGGCGTCGCCGTACAGCTCGGCACCCAGCTGGATGGGGCTGCGCGAGGACGACAGGGCACGCGGCTGGGCGTGCAGCACGCTGCCGGCGTAGCACAGGCGGCTCGGGCCTTCACGGCGCAGGGTGTGGGCGTCGATGCGCGCCACCTGCGGGGTGATGTCGGCACGGAAGCCCATCTGGCGCCCGGATTGCGGGTCGACGACCTTGAAGGTGCGCAGATCCAGGTCCTGGCCGGCGCCGGTAAGCAGCGACTCCAGGTACTCGATATGCGGGGTGACGACGAACTCGTAGCCCCAGCTCTGGAACAGATCCAACACCTGGCGACGCGCTACTTCGATGCGCGCCGCTTCCGGCGGCAGTACTTCTTCGATGCCATCTGGCAGCAGCCAGCGGTCTACCGTTGCCATTACGCCTTTCCCCTATGATCCGGGCGGCACGCATTCTTGCGAGCCTTGAGTGAAGCAGGCAACGGCGAGGCAACGTGCGGCGGTTTTCATGCCGCCCTGCCTGCTTGAGCCATTGCCCTCGATTACTTTGGAAACAGTCTGAAACACTATGCAAAAGACTGGCACGAAGGGCCAATCGATCTTGCAGACGCAAAAAAGCCGGGAATTTCCCGGCTGCCGCATCATAACACGTTTTCAGATTTGGTCACCCCGCCGGGCGATTTGACCGCCCGGCGGGTACCTTCATCACGGCTTGTACTTTTCCATGTAGCGGAAGAAATCGCTGCTTGGGTCCAGCACCAGCACGTCGCTCTTGTTGGAGAAGCTTTGACGGTACGCCTGCAGGCTACGGTAGAAGGAGTAGAACTCCTGGTCCTGGCCGTAGGCCTTGGCGTAGATGGCGGCCGCCTGGGCGTCGCCGTCACCGCGGGCTTCCTCGGACTCGCGATAGGCCTCGGCCAGCAACACGCGGCGTTGACGATCGGCGTCGGCACGGATGCCTTCGGCCAGCTCGTTACCCTTGGCGCGGTGCTCGCGGGCTTCACGCTCGCGCTCGGTGCTCATGCGGTCGAAGACACTCTTGTTGACTTCCTTCGGCAGGTCGATGGCCTTCACCCGCACGTCGATGACTTCGATGCCCAACTCGTCATTGGCCATCTTGTTCAGCGACTCGGTGATGCCCGCCATCAACTCGTCACGCTGGCCCGACACCACTTCGTGCAGGGTGCGCTTGCCGAACTGGTCACGCAGGCCCGATTCCAGGCGGCGGGACAGGCGGTCGTCGGCGATCTGCTTGATACCCGAGGTAGCGGTGTAGAAACGCTCGGCGTCCTTCACGCGCCACTTGGCGTACGCGTCGACCATCACCGCTTTCTTCTCCAGGGTCAGGAACCGCTGGGTCGGGGCGTCGAGGGTCATCAGGCGTGCGTCGAACTTGCGCACCTGGTTCACGTACGGCACTTTCACGTGCAGGCCGGGGGCTACATCGGCCTGTACCACGCGGCCGAAGCGCAGCAGCACGGCGCGCTCGGTCTGGGACACGATGTAGAAGCTGTTCCACGCCACGATGGCCAGTACCACGCCAACGATCAGGGCGATCAGTGATTTATTGCCCATCAGCGACTCTCCCTGGAACGCAGTTCACGTTGTTGCTGTTGCAGATCGGCCGCTGCACGGGCGCCCGCCGCGTCGGTCACCGACGGCGTCACGCTGCCCGACGCCACTGGCGCTGGGCCATGGCTGGCATTGACCATCTTGTCCAGCGGCAGGTAGATCAGGTTGTTACCCCCTTTCTCGCTGCTCACCAGCACCTTGCTGGTGTTGCTGTAGACGTCCTGCATGGTTTCCAGGTACAGGCGCTGGCGGGTGACTTCCGGTGCCTTGCGGTACTCGGTCACCAGCTTGGTGAAGCGGTCGGCCTCACCCTTGGCGCGCGACACCACTTCATCGCGGTAGCCGTTGGCGTCCTCGATGATGCGCTGCGCCTGGCCACGGGCCTCGGGCACCACGCCGTTGGCGTAGGTCTCGGCCTGGTTGCGCGAACGCTGCTCGTCTTCACGGGCACGGATCACATCGTCGAAGGCTTCCTGGACTTCACGCGGGGCGGCCGCGCTCTGCACGTTGACCTGGGTAATGGTGATACCGGTCTTGTACGTGTCCATGAAGCCCTGCAGGCGCTTCTTGATCTCGCTGGCCATCAGCTCGCGGCCCTCGGTCAGCACCTGGTCCATGGTGGTGGACCCCACCACGTGGCGCAGGGCGCTGTCGGTGGCGTGCTGCAGGCTGACTTCCGGCTGGTCGACGTTAAGCACGAAGTCCTGCAGGTTGCTGATGCGGTATTGCACGGTCAGCGGCACCTCGACGATGTTCTCGTCCTCGGTGAGCATCTGCCCCTGCTTGGTGTACGTACGCTCGCGCGTCACGTTTTCCAGGTACTTCTTGTCGATGGGCGGGAAGTAGATATTCAGGCCCGAACCGACGGTCTCGTAGTACTTGCCGAAGCGCAGCACCACGGCCTGCTCCTGCTCGTCCACCACGTAGATGGCGCTGTACAGCCAGATAGCCGCCAGCACGACCAGCCCGATCCCGAGCAGGCCGAAGCCACCGCCCCTGGACGAACCGCCGCCATCACCCGTGCGTTTTTTTCCACCACCGAACAAACCGTTCAGGCTTTCCTGCAGCTTTCGGAAGGCTTCGTCGAGATCCGGTGGCCCCTTGCGGTCGCCCCCACGGCGCTTGCCACCCCAAGGATCCTGATTGTTCGAGTTGCCACCCGGCTCATTCCAAGCCATAGCGCTCTCCATCTGATAAAGCAAAGACGCACCCACGGCGCGCCAACCAATGCTACAGAATGCCCGAGCTCGCGGCATCGCCGCATTGCAGGGCTTTTATTGCAAAGTGTGTTGCTCGATGAATTCCAGCGGTTCCATCCCTGCCCGGCTGACCAGACGGTTGAGTTCGACACGAGGCACGCGCACCGCCAGCAGGCTGGCGCCCTCCTCGTCATGCGTCTCGCTCTGCACCACACCCATCTCGAAGAACTGCGCTCGCAGGCGCCCCATGCGTTGCGGCAGGCGCAGGGTGCCGACGAACAGGTCGTCACCCAGCAGCTCCGCCACGGCCTGTTTCACCAGGTCCAGGCCACGCCCGTCACGCGCCGAAACCCAGACCCGCTGCGGCTTGCCGTCGGCATCGCGCTGGATCTGCGGCTCTACCCCCTCAAGCAGGTCGAGTTTGTTATACACCTCCAGGATCGGCAACCCTTGGGCACCGATCTCGGTGAGCACCGCCATCACCTGTTCGATCTGCGCCATGCGCTCCGGCTCATGGGCGTCGATCACGTGCAGCAGCAGGTCGGAGTTGCTCGACTCTTCGAGCGTAGCCCGGAAAGCCTCGACAAGCTTGTGCGGCAGGTGGCGAATGAAACCCACGGTGTCGGCGAGGATCACCGGCCCCAGGTCGTCCAGCTCGAGGCGACGCAGGGTCGGGTCGAGGGTGGCGAACAGTTGGTCGGCGGCGTACACCTCGGACGAGGTCACGGCGTTGAACAGGGTCGATTTGCCGGCGTTGGTGTAGCCCACCAGTGAAATCGAAGGGATGTCGGCACGGCGCCGGCCACGACGGGCCTGCTCGCGCTGGCTGCGCACCTTCTCCAGCCGGCCCTTGATCTGGCGCAGGCGTACCCGCAGCAGGCGGCGGTCGGTTTCCAGCTGGGTTTCACCCGGGCCACGCAGGCCGATACCGCCTTTCTGGCGCTCAAGGTGGGTCCAGCCGCGAACCAGTCGCGTACTCATGTGCTCGAGCTGGGCGAGTTCCACCTGCAGCTTGCCTTCATGGGTGCGCGCCCGCTGGGCGAAGATATCCAGGATCAGACCGGTACGGTCCAGCACGCGACACTCGAAAGCACGCTCGAGGTTACGTTCCTGGGAAGGTGTGAGGGTGTGATTGAAAATCACCAGATCTACCTGTTCGGCTTTGACCCGGTCGCGCAATTCCTCGACCTTGCCGCTGCCAATCAGGTATTTGGCCGTGGGCTGATGCCGCGCCACGTTGACGAACGCGACAGTTTCGGCGCCGGCCGACGTGGCCAGCTCCTGAAACTCCTGCGGATCTTCGCGCGCCTCAGGGTCCTGACCATCCAAGTGAACGAGAATTGCCCGCTCACCACCACCGTGGCGCTCAAAGAACAAAGCAGACTCCTATCAGGCGTTACCTGGTTCGACGTCGCCATGCTCGGATTCGGTTGCGCTAGGCAGACGGATCGGGCGTACGGGAACGACGGTGGAGACAGCGTGCTTGTAGACCATCTGGCTGACGGTGTTCTTCAGCAGAATCACGAACTGGTCGAACGATTCGATCGTACCTTGCAACTTGATACCGTTAACGAGATAGATCGAAACACCGACCTTCTCTTTACGCAATGTATTCAAGTAAGGGTCTTGTAGCGAATGCCCTTTTGACATGTGCCGCACTCCTTTAAGGATCAATAGTAAGAAAAATCAGAAAAAATGATGGCTTAGGCCGTCTCACCCCAAGGATAGACGGCAATTACAAGGACTCAGCTCAATATGGAGACCGTTCCAAGGTATTTCAAGGTGCGTGGCAGATTGTCACAAGCCAGACTGTCCAGCCAGTGAAGATCACCGAAGCTTCTAAGCCAGGTGAACTGTCGCTTGGCCAGTTGGCGTGTAGCGATGATGCCCCGCTCCTGCATTTCCACCGAGCTCAGCTTGCCATCCAGATGATCCCAGACCTGGCGATACCCCACCGCACGTATAGACGGCAGGCCCGCGTGCAAGTCACTTCTGGCACGCAGGGCTCTGACCTCGTCGACGAAGCCCTGTTCCAGCATTTGCCGAAAACGCAGGGCAATACGGTCGTGCAGCACCTTGCGATCGGTTGGCGCGATCGCCAGGCTGGCAACAGTATAGGGCAATTGACCGCCGCCCGGAGCGCCTGCGTCGGTACTTTGCGCAGATTGACGCGCGCGGTGCTCGGTCATGCTGGAACCGCTTACCCGGTAAACCTCCAGTGCACGGATCAGGCGCTGGGGGTCGTTGGGGTGGATGCGCGCCGCCGATACCGGGTCCACGCGGGCCAGTTCATCGTGCAAGGCCTGCAACCCGCCGGCCTGGGCCATGGCTTCGAGCTCCTCGCGCACGGCGGCGTCGGCGGCCGGCATGTCGGCCAGGCCATCCAGTAACGCCTTGAAATACAACATCGTGCCACCAACCAGCAACGGGATGTTTCCGCGCGCGCTGATCTCGGCCATCGCCTGCAGGGCGTCGGCGCGGAATTCGGCGGCGGAATAGGCCTGGGCCGGGTCGAGAATGTCGATCAGACGGTGCGGGTGGGCGGCCAGCAGCGCCTTGGAAGGCTTGGCGGTGCCGATATCCATGCCGCGGTAGACCAGCGCCGAGTCGACGCTGATCAGCTCGCAGGGCAGCACCTTGCTCAGTTCAATGGCCAGGTCAGTCTTGCCGGCGGCCGTGGGGCCCATCAGGAATATCGCAGGGGGTAACGCACTCATCGCAATCAACGGCCACGCAGGAATAGTTTGTCCAGATCATCCAGGCCCATCTGGGTCCAGGTCGGTCGGCCATGGTTGCATTGGCCGCTGCGCTCAGTGTTTTCCATGTCGCGCAGCAGGCCGTTCATTTCCGGGATGGCCAGGCGCCGGTTGGCGCGGATGGCGCCGTGGCAGGCCATGGTGCCCAGCAGTTCGTTCAGGTGCGCCTGGATACGGTCACTGGTGCCGTATTCCATCAGGTCGGCCAGCACATCGTGCACCAGGCGGTTGGCCTCGGCCTGCTTGAGCAGCGCCGGGATCTGGCGGATAGCCAGGCTTTCCGGGCCCAGGCGCTGCAGCTCGAAGCCCAGGCGCTGGAACCAGCCCGCGTGTTCCTCGGCGCAGTCGGCCTCGCGCTGGCTGACGGCGATGGACTCGGGCACCAGCAGCGGCTGGCCGCTGAGGCCTTCGCTGGCCATGGCCACCTTCAGGCGCTCGTACATGATGCGCTCGTGGGCGGCGTGCATGTCCACCAGCACCAGGCCCTGGGCGTTCTCGGCAAGAATATAGATGCCCTTGAGCTGCGCCAGCGCGTAGCCCAGCGGCGGGATATCGCCCTGCCCCTCGGGCAGGCTTGGCGCGGCAACCCCGGCTTGCTGGGGCAGCGGCGCGTAGAATTCGCGGTAGGCGGCCTGGGTCTCGGCCGTGGGCATGGGCTGCGCCGGGCGCGGCACATACTGGTAGCCGGCGCCCGAGCTGCTGCTGTAGCCGCGGCTGGCGGGCTCCTGCTGCTGTTGTTCGAGCAGGTTGGCCGCCAGGCGCATCTCGCCCTGGGGGCCGAACTCACCGGCGGCCAGGCCGCTGGGCCGGGCCACGGGCTCGACGGCAGCGGCCGTGGGCAGCTGGTCTTCGGGACGCACGTCAGCCAGGGCACGGTGCAGGGTGCCATAGAGGAAGTCGTGCACCATGCGCCCGTCACGGAAGCGCACTTCGTGCTTGGTAGGGTGCACGTTGACGTCGACCACCGTCGGGTCGACCTCGAAGAACAGCACGAAGGTCGGGTGGCGACCGTTGAACAGCACGTCGCGGTAGGCCTGGCGCACCGCGTGGGCCACCAGTTTGTCGCGCACCGCACGGCCATTGACGAAGAAGTACTGCAGGTCAGCCTGGCTGCGCGAGAAGGTCGGCAGGCCCACCCAGCCCCACAGGTGCAGGCCGTTGCGCTCGATCTCGATGGGCAGCGCCTGCTCCAGGAAGCCCGGGCCGCAGATGGACGCCACGCGGCGCGCGCGGGCGATCTCGTCGTTGGCCTCGTGCAGGCTGAGGATGGTCTTGCCGTTGTGGCGCAGGTGGAAGGCCACGTCGAAACGCGCCAGCGCCAGGCGCTTGATCACTTCCTGGAGGTGGTCGAATTCGGTCTTTTCGGTCTTGAGGAACTTGCGCCGCGCCGGGGTGTTGAAGAACAGGTCGCGCACCTCCACCGAGGTGCCCACCGGGTGCGCCGCCGGCTGCACGCGCGGGGCCATGTCGCGGCCTTCGGTCTCCACCTGCCAGGCCTGGTCGGCGTCGCGGGTGCGCGAGGTCAGGGTCAGGCGCGCCACCGAGCTGATCGAGGCCAGGGCCTCGCCACGGAAGCCCAGGCTCATCACCCGTTCCAGGTCTTCCAGGTCGCGGATCTTGCTGGTGGCGTGACGCGCCAGCGCCAGCGGCAGGTCGTCAGAGGCGATGCCGCCGCCGTCGTCGCGCACGCGCAGCAGCTTGACGCCGCCCTGCTCGACTTCCACGTCGATGCGCCGGGCACCGGAGTCCAGGCTGTTTTCCAGCAGCTCCTTGATCACCGAAGCCGGGCGTTCAACCACTTCACCGGCGGCAATCTGGTTCGCGAGCCGCGGGCTGAGCAGCTCGATGCGTGCGGACGAAGTCATTGCTGGGCCGCCAGTACAGTGGCCGGGATATTCAAGGTCTGGCCTATCTTCAGCTCGTCAGTGGTGAGGTTGTTGGCGCTGCGCAAGGTAGCCACCGACTGGTTGTAGCGCACGGCCAGCATCGGCAGGGTTTCGCCGGGGCGCACCACGTGCTCGGTGGGGCCCTGGGCCAGCTTGCCGCTGTCACGCAGCCAGGCGATGTAGGTACCCGGTGGCGGGTTCTGCTGGAAGAACTGGCGCACACCGCTGGTGATGGAACGGGCCAGGGCCTGCTGGTGGCTGGAGCTTTGCAGCTTGGCCGCCTCGCCGGCGTTGGAGATGAACCCGGTTTCCACCAGGATCGACGGAATATCCGGCGACTTCAGCACCATGAAGCCGGCCTGCTCGACCCGCGCCTTGTGCAGTGGCGTCACGCGGCCGATGTTGCTCAGCACCTTCTGGCCGACGTTGAGGCTGGAGCTGAGCGAGGCGGTCATGGACAGGTCCAGCAGCACGCCGGCGAGCATCTTGTCCTTGTCGTCGAGGCTCACGGCCCCGGCGCCACCGATCAGGTCGGAACGGTTTTCGCTGTCGGCCAGCCAGCGCGCGGTCTCGGAAGTAGCGCCACGTTCGGACAGGGCAAACACCGAGGCGCCCACGGCCGCCGAGGATGGCGCGGCGTCGGCGTGAATGGACACGAACAGGTCGGCGCCCTTCTTGCGGGCGATTTCGGTGCGCTGGCGCAGCGGGATGAAGTAGTCGCCGGTGCGGGTCAGTTCGGCGCGGAAGCCTTTCTCGCCGTTGATCTGGCGCTGCAGCTCGCGGGCGATCTGCAGGGTGATGTCTTTTTCGTGCTGGCCCCGCGAGCCCGAGGCACCCGGGTCTTCGCCGCCGTGGCCGGCGTCGATGGCGACGATGATGTCACGCTTGCCGTTGGGCACCGGCGCCAGCTTGATGGCCGGCTGCGCAGGCGTCACCGGTACTGCCGGGGTGGTGGCCACGGTGGGTTCCGGCGGCTGCGGCGCGGCGTCGGCGGCGTTGTCGAACAGGTCGACCACCAGGCGGTTGCCGTACTGCTGGTTGGGCGCCAGGGAGAAGCTTTTCGGCGTCACCGCCTTCTTCAGGTCGATGACCACGCGCAGATCGGTGGGCGTGCGCTGGGCCGAACGCACCGAAGTGATCGGCGTGTTGGCGATGGGCAGGTTCAAGGGGCCGGCCAGGGTGGCGCCGTTGATGTCGATGACCAGGCGGTCCGGGGACTGCAGGGTGAACAGGCTGTGTTCCACCGGCCCCGACAGGTCGAACACCAGGCGCGTGTTATCCGGCGCTCGCCACAGGCGAACGCTCTTGACCTGAGAAGCCGCAAACGCGTCGACGACAACTGTCGCCAACAGCAACCCCACGAACGCGACCAGCGCGCGAATGCGCATACAGACACCCACCCAAAATTATTTGATTTCCTGTGCCAGGACGGCACACCACGACTCGCCACGCGCGCCCTGTGGCGTCAGAGTCAGTGAACGGCCGCCCGCGTGGGGGCGTATGGTAATGGTCAGGTCAGGCTTTGGCAAAAAGCCCGCGCCACGCTGAGGCCACTCGATCAGACAGAGAGCGTCACCTTCAAAGTAATCCCGAATGCCAAGAAATTCCAGTTCTTCGGGATCGACAAGGCGATACAGATCAAAATGATAGGCCCGAAAGCTCGGGAACTCGTAAGGTTCCACCAGCGTGAAGGTCGGGCTTTTCACTGCGCCCTCGTGCCCCAGGCCGCGGATCAGGCCCCTGGAGAGCGTGGTTTTGCCTGCGCCCAGGTCGCCTTCGAGGAAAATGACCCCCACCGCCTGGGTAATCTTCGCCAGGCGCCCGCCAAACTCGACCATGGCGTTTTCATCGCCCAGAAACAGCTCTACTTCAGACACGGGGACAACTCCTCAAACAACTGACGAATGGCTGGAATCAGATCGGTGGCCGCCAGCCCGCGGCCATTCACACCTTGCTGCTCGCCGGCGCGGGCATGCAGCCACACGCCCAGGCAGGCGGCATCATACGGGGCCAGGTGCTGGGCCAGAAGCGCCCCCAGCACACCGGCCAGCACGTCGCCCAAGCCGGCCGTAGCCATGGCCGGGTGGCCGTGGGCGCACAGGGCCAGGCGGCCGTCGGGGGCGGCGACCAGGCTGCCGGCGCCCTTCAATACACAAATTGCTGAAAACTTCTTGGCCAAGGCCAGCGCCGCGTGGGCACGGTCGGCCTGCACCTGGGCCGTGGTCACGCCCAACAGACGCGCCGCCTCGCCGGGATGCGGGGTGATGATCGAGCCAGCCGGCAGACGCACCAGCCCCTGCGCCAGCTGATTCAATGCGTCGGCATCCCAGACCTGGGCTTGAGAGCCAGTGGCGGCAATGGACAACAGGCTGCGGCCCCAGCTGGCCTGGCCCAGCCCGGGGCCGACTACCAGTACGTCAGCCTTGTCCAGCGGGTCCAGCAGCTGGTTGGACGAATGCACGCCCAGGGTCATCACCTCGGGCAGGCGGGTCAGCGCCGCGGCCACGTGTTCGGCGCGGGTGACCAGGCTGACCATACCGGCGCCGCTACGCAACGCGGCCTCGGCGCTCATCAGGGTGGCGCCGCCAGTGCCGTGGTCGCCGCCGATGACCAGCACCTGGCCGTACTGGCCCTTGTGCGCGGTCATGGGCCGCGGCGCCGGCCGCGGCAGCGACGCCGGGCTCAGGCGCCGGGCCACGGCCGGGCTGGCGGCGACGATGGCGGCGTCGGCCTGCAGGCTATCGAACAGCAATTGGCCGACGTGATCCGCGGCCTGGCCGCTGAACAGGCCGAACTTGAGGCCTATAAAGGTTACGGTCAGGTCGGCATGTACCGCCTGGCCCAACGCCTGGCCGGTGTCGGCGCACAGCCCCGAGGGGATATCCACCGCCAGCACTGGCTGGCCGCTACCGTTGATCGCCTCGATGGCTTCGGCGTACGGCGCGCGCACGGCGCCCTTGAGCCCGGTGCCCAGCAGCGCGTCCACCAGCACGCCCCGCAAGGCCACGCCTGGCAGCCACGGGAGGATGTCCACCTGGGCCGCCCTGGCCTCGGCCAGCGCGCTGGCGGCGTCGCCATTCAGCGCCGAAGTGTCGCCCACCGCGAACACTGTCACCACCCAGCCGGCGCGCCGCGCCAGGGCGGCCATGAGGAAACCGTCGCCGGCATTGTTGCCGTGGCCGGTCAACACGGTGATCTCGCCAGCCTCTGGCCAGCGCCGGCGCAAGGCGCGCCAGGCGCCGTGGGCGGCGCGCTGCATCAATTCAAAACCATCGGTACCGGCCGCGATCAGGGCGGCATCCAGCGCGCGCACCTGGGCCGCGCTGTACAGCAAGTCGGGCATATCGTCGTCTGGCAGTGGCATGTTTGAACGTTCGCTGGCGATGTCTGGCAGAATTATACCTACCTCAGCACCGGTTTCCCTCTTCGCATGTCCGCCCTTACCGCCGATCTCCCCGCCCTGGCCCTCTCCATCAAGGAATGGGGCCGCGAACTGGGCTTCCAGCAAGTCGGCATCGCCGGCCTGGACCTGGGTGAGCACGAACACCACCTGCAACGCTGGCTGGACGCCGGCTACCACGGCGACATGGAGTACATGGGCGCCCACGGCAGCAAGCGCTCGCACCCCGACGAACTGGTGCCGGGCACCTTGCGCGTGGTGTCGCTGCGCATGGACTACCTGCCCGGCGACACGGCCATGGCGCAGTTGCTGGCCCAGCCCGAGAAGGCCTACATCTCGCGCTACGCCCTGGGCCGCGACTACCACAAGCTGATCCGCAAGCGCGTGCAACAGCTGGCCGACCGCATCCAGCAGGCCATCGGCCCGTTCGGCTTCCGCGCCTTCGTCGACAGCGCCCCGGTGCTGGAAAAAGCCATCGCCGAACAGGCCGGCCTGGGCTGGTTGGGCAAGAACACCCTGATCCTCAACCGCAAGGCCGGCAGCTACTTCTTCCTCAGCGAACTGTTCGTCGACCTGCCGCTGCCGGTGGACGAACCGCATGCCACCGAGCACTGCGGCCGTTGCAGCGCCTGCCTGGACATCTGCCCCACCAACGCCTTCGTCGGGCCGTACGTACTGGACGCGCGCCGGTGCATCTCGTACCTGACCATCGAGCTGAAGACCGCGATTCCCGAGGATTTGCGGCCGCTGATCGGCAACCGCGTGTTCGGCTGCGACGACTGCCAGATCGTCTGCCCATGGAACCGCTTCGCGCGGCCCACCGGGGAAAGCGACTTCAAGCCGCGGCACAACCTCGACAACGCCGGGCTGGCGGAGCTGTTCCTGTGGGATGAAGAGAAATTCCTCAGCAGCACCGAGGGCTCGCCCCTGCGCCGCGCCGGCTACGAGCGCTGGCTGCGCAACCTGGCAGTGGGGCTGGGCAACGCGCCGTCGACCATTCCGGTGCTGGAAGCGCTGGAAGCGCGGCGCGATTACCCGTCGGAGCTGGTGCGCGAGCATGTGGAGTGGGCGTTGAAGCAGCACGCTGCGCGTGCCTGAGCCTGCAACGCCATGACCGCGGCGCCTGGGACGCGGCCTGGCGGCCGCTGCTACAGGGGGTTGCGTAGCAGCTGCCACCACGATTGCGTCCAGCAACAGGCACCAGGTCTAGGCGAATGCCAGGCAACACGGACCTAAAGAGAATGATGTCGAATGTAACGCTCGATTTTGAGCTTTACATGAGGTGAACGATCGAAGCCCGCACGCACCGCGCGGAAGACATCAAGACTCACCGGAAGATGCGGGATTGTTCCGCCTGCGACGATGTCCGCTTCCAATCGAGGAAGCCGAAGTACAGCTGCCTCACCGTACACAACCCAGCTATCTCTTCGCACAAACGGATGACACCCCGGAGCGAGGATACAGCTCGTATCATGCCTGCCCGTTTCCCTGACCGAGGATAGGTTGACCACCAACACGCTGAGTTCGCCCAAAACCTGACAAAAAACAGGATCGTTCATCACAATATGCAAATGATGAGACGGCCCTGTGTGCATCAACAACGTTCCCTGCTGAAAAACATTCCCTGGCATCACGACATCTCAGATAGTTTCTGCCCTAGCTGGTTGCGGATGCGAAGCAGCTCAACCTTCTCGTGCGCTTGCGCTTTGGTGCATCCAAAGGACTCAAACGTCACTTCCGTGTTGATAGCCTTGCTGGAGGCACCTGGATTTTCCCACTCCGGCAGCTCATGAACGAGATCGACAAGCTTCCAGCGATTCATGTGGCCATACTTGGAAAAAATCTCGTCGAGTATGGCCCGATCAGCTCTGGATAGCTCATCCAGCTCGTCCCAGGCGAACTGACGCTGGAGTTGGACCTGATGATTCTGGATGGGTGAGATCAAAGCACTCCACGCCAGACTTGGCCGGGCGCCGTTCATCAGGTCCAGCGTGGAAGACAACACTGGTCCGTTTTTCATATTGCATTGGAAATCGTCAGTCATTGGAACGTCATACCGTTCCATGCTCAAGCGGTCAGCCAGATACAGCAGCTTCATCAACTTGATGTGGGCCATAGGGGCCTCACGGCGAGCCAAAAAGAAAGCCGCCATTTGGGCCACTTTTTGTTCGGAAAAAATCAAGAGTCACCTCTCTTGCACCATCCATGGGCATTTGGTTTTGCGGGCGAAAATTATGGGCGCGTACAAGCGTTAGTCAATAGCATCAGCTTGGTGTCCGCTTAATCCAGACAGGCGGCTCGAACCGCACACGTAGCAATCGTATGTCGGTGCCGTAACTCGATCCTTGATGTCGGTATAGCACGGTTTTGCAGACCAGGAACGCCGAGCCAGCTGCTAATCCAGCCCAAGCGCTAGACCACCTCAAACCTCTTGATGTGTCACCGCCGTGATCGTCAAATCTTCGACAATCGCCTGCGCCATCTCCCCTAGATACACTGCTGCCCACGCCATATGAGCCCCGGCGTCACCCAAGGCAGCGTCCGTCATCAGCTGATTAGCGATGTGCTGCAGGTTGGAGCTATGGGCCAAGGCGTCTAAAACGTGGATACCAGGGTTTACTGAGAAGATTGGGGTTGCAGTAGAACCACACGCAGCGAAGGAAACCTGGCCTTGCGTGGTGTGCGGAACGGCATCGTTCATCGTTACATCTCCTGTTAGCTGGACCACTTGCTCTGCCGCCAAGCAGAAATGGGTGGCGGGTTACGCAGGGTTGGCGGACCGGAACAGGAAACCGGCACTTCCGAGGAAGTCCGTGCGCAACTCACCATAACGCAACTCGCTACCGGATGAACCGCTAGCGATTACGACTGCGAGTGTTGCATCTGTTCGGCAGGCCGCCAAGCCCGTATCGCCAAGTGACGACGACGGCAATGTTGGCGCCCCGCAAGCAACAATTCAATGGAAGAGGGATTGCCAATTGTTTCCTGCTGGCAAAGCCGGCGCCGGCCTCATCGCAGGTAAAGCGAACACCTGCGAGGCATCCGTAACCGTCGACGCAACAAGGAAAATCAGGACGTTGCGAGCGTCAGCCTGATCAGAACTTGATGAAATGCTGGCGGTAGTGCTGCAGCTCGGCGATGGACTCGCGGATGTCGTCCAGGGCCAGGTGGGTGCTGCCTTTCTTGAAGCTGTCCTTCACCTCCGGCGCCCAGCGCGCGGCCAGTTCCTTGAGGGTGGAGACGTCCAGGTTGCGGTAGTGGAAGTAGGTTTCCAGGCCGCGCATGTGGCGGTACAGGAAGCGGCGGTCCTGACAGATGCTGTTGCCGCAGATCGGCGACTTGCCCTTGGGTACCCACTGTTCCAGGAAGGCGATGGTCTGGGCCTCGGCCTCGGCCATGCTGATCTTGCTTTCGCGCACGCGCTGGGTCAGGCCCGAGTTGCCGTGGGTGCGGGTGTTCCACTCGTCCATGCGCGCCAGCACTTCGTCGCTGTGGTGAATGGCGATGACCGGGCCTTCGGCCAGGGTGTTGAGGTCACTGTCGGTGACGATGGTCGCCATTTCGATGATGACGTCGCTGTCCGGGTCCAGGCCGGTCATTTCCAGGTCGATCCAGATCAGGTTGTTCGCGTTTTGCATGTGGGGGCTCCTCGGCTTGACTGCGCAGTTTAGCTCAGCCGGGCATGCTAAACTCGTCGCCGTTTTAATTACCCCCTGCACGGAACACTCATGGCCAAACGCCAGCTCAACCGTCGCCAGAACTGGCGCATCGAAAAAATCCAGGGCGAGCGCGCCGCGCGCGCCGCCAAACGCGAGTCCCACACCCTCGAGGTGCTGGAAGGCGGCGACCTGGGCCCTGAGCAGACCGGCCTGGTCATCGCCCACTTCGGCGTGCAGGTCGAGGTGGAAGCCCAGGAAGGCGAGCTGGCGGGCCAGGTATTCCGCTGCCACCTGCGGGCCAACCTGCCGGCACTGGTGACCGGTGACACCGTAGTGTGGCGCGCCGGCAACCAGGGCATCGGCGTGATCGTCGCGCAGTTGCCGCGCACCACCGAGCTATGCCGGCCCGACAGCCGTGGCCAGCTGAAGCCGGTGGCGGCCAACGTCGACCTGATCGTGATCGTCTTCGCGCCCATGCCCGAGCCGCACGCCAACCTCATCGACCGCTACCTGGTGGCCGCCGAGCACGCCGGCATCCGCCCGCTGCTGCTGCTGAACAAGGCCGACCTGATCGACGAGCAGAACGCCCCGGCGCTGAACGCGCTGCTGGCCGTGTACCGCCAGCTGGGCTACCCGCTGCTGGAAGTGTCGGCCCACCATGGCGACGGCATGCAGCAGTTGCAGGCGCAGCTGGACGGGCACATCAGCGTGTTCGTCGGCCAGTCGGGCGTGGGCAAGTCGTCGCTGGTCAACAGCCTGCTGCCGGAAGTGCAGACCCGCGTGGGCCCGCTGTCGGAGCTGTCCGGCCAGGGCACCCACACCACCACCACCGCGCGGCTGTTCCACTTCCCCGGCGGCGGCGAGCTGATCGACTCCCCCGGTATTCGTGAATTCGGCCTGGGCCACGTGAGCCGCGCGGACGTGGAGGCGGGCTTCATCGAGTTCGACGACCTGCTGGGCCGCTGCCGCTTCCGCGACTGCAAGCACGACCGCGAGCCGGGCTGCGCGCTGCTCAAGGCGCTGGAAGAAGGCCGCGTGCAGCAGCAGCGGATGAACAGCTACCGCTCGATCATTGCGAGCCTGCCCGAAGACACCTACTAACCTGCAATCCCGTAGCAGCGGCCGCAGGCCGCGTCGCTCGCAGAAGCGACGCAGCCTGCGGCAGCTGCTACGGGCAGGCTGTGCCTGTGGGAAATTTCTGTAGGAATTTTTACCGTGTGATGTAGGAACGGTCTCTTTTTCCTGCCATCTATTGCCCCATGAAACACATCTGAACGATTGTCAGCCCCGCCATTCACCACGACGGAAAGGGACTGCCATGTCGACCTATCACCTGTTCATCAGCCAATCCTGGCGCTACTCGGACGCCTATGAACGCCTGCAGGACCTACTGCGGATGGAGCCTGCGTTCACCTTCCAGGGCCACAGCGTGCCGGCGCCGCACCCGGTGATCGAGCTGGACGCGCAGGCCTTCGAACAGGCCATCGTCGAGCACCTGCGGCCCTGTTCGGCACTGGTGATCATGGCCGGGGTGTACCCCACCTTCGGCAAGTGGATCGACAAGGAAATCGAGGTAGCCCGACGGTTAGGCAAGCCCATCATCGCCGTCAAGCCGTTCGGCCCGGAACGTATTTCGCCCACGGTGCGCAACGCCGCCAACGCCGAATGCGGCTGGAGCACCCGCACCATCGTCGGCGCCATCACCCTGCATGCCTGAAACGCACAACGCCCGCCGCGACAGGGTCGGGGCGGGCGTTGGCGGAAGTGCCGGCGGCTTACTTGGCCGGCTCGTCCATTTTCAGCGTGCCGTCTTCGAACAGGTTCAGCTTCTGGCGTAGCTCGTGGGGCTGCACCGGCGCGTTCGGATCGATGGCGGCGCCCGGCTTGCCGGCGGCACCAGGGGCAGCCGGCGCGGCAGGCTTGCCATCAGCGCCAGGCGCTGCGGGTGGCGCATCCGGCTTGGTCTCGCCCTCGATCTCGCGCTGGGCCTTCTTGGTCAACACCACGATGTCGATGCGGCGGTTGACCGGGTTCAGCGGGTTCTTGCGGTCAAACAGCGACGAAGAGGCATAACCCACTACGCGCGCCACCTGGTCATCCGGGTAACCGCCACCTTCCAGCGCGCGACGCGCGGCGTTGGCGCGGTTGGCCGACAGCTCCCAGTTGCCGAAGTCGCCCTGGCCTGCGTACGGCTGGGCGTCGGTGTGGCCGCTGACGCTGATCTTGTTCGGCACCGCCTTGATGGTGTCGGCCATGGCCAGCAGGATGTCTTCGAAATACGGCTTCAGGCGCGCGCTGCCCGTGTCGAACATGGGCCGGTTCTCGGCGTCCATGATCTGGATGCGCAGGCCTTCCTGGGTGATCTCGAAGAGGATCTGGTCCTTGAACTTCTGCAGCTGCGGGTTCTGGTCGACCTTGTTCTGCAGCTCCTGCAACAGCAGGTTCAGGCGTTCCTGGTCGATCTTCTCGGCAGCGGCCTCGGCGTCGTTCTCGTTGATCTTGTCCGGCGTCTGCGGCGTCGGCGGCGAGGTCTCGATGTCCGGGTTCAAGGTCTTGTCCGGCGCCAGCTTAGGCGTGCCGCCCATGTCGATGATGTAGGGCGACCCACTCTCGGAGAAGCCCACCGGGTCCTGGAAGTAGCCGGCGATGGCCAGCTTCTGCTCCGGGGTGGCGGTGGACAGCAACCACAGCACCAGGAAGAACGCCATCATCGCCGTGGCAAAGTCGGCGAAGGCGATTTTCCAGGCACCGCCGTGGTGGCCACCGGCGAAGCGCTTGACGCGCTTGATGATTATCGGCTGGTTATTTTCCATGACTCAGCGACCGCGAACTGCTTGTTCCAGCTCGGCGAAGCTTGGGCGATGGGCGGGGAACAGCACCTTGCGGCCGAACTCCACGGCCAGCGACGGCGGCATGCCCGAGGCCGAGGCCACCAGGGAAGCCTTGATGGCTTCGTACAGGTTGACCTCTTCCTTGGCGTCATGGCCCAGGGAGGTGGCCAGCGGGCCCATGAAGCCGTACGCCGCCAGAATACCGAAGAAGGTACCGACCAGCGCGCCGCCCACGTGGGCGCCGATCACGGCCTTGTCGCCATCACCCAGCGAGGCCATGGTCACCACGATACCCAGTACCGCGGCCACGATACCGAAGCCGGGCATGCCGTCGGCGATGCCGGTCACGGCGTGGGAGGTGTGCTCGAGCTCTTCCTTCATGCTCTGCAGTTCCATGTCGAACAGGCCTTCCAGCTCGTGGGGCGCCATGTTGCCGGAGGACATGATGCGCAGGTAATCGCAGATGTAGGCGGTCATGCGCTCGTCTTTGAGCACGGTGGGGTACTTGGCGAAAATGGGGCTGGCAGCGGCGTCCTCGATATCGCTCTCGATCGCCATCATGCCTTCGCGACGGCTCTTGTTGAGGATCTCGTAGACCAGGCCCAGCACTTCCATATAGAAGCTGTGCGAGAACCGCGACTTGAACATGCCCAGGGACTTCTTGATGACCTTCATGGTCATGTAGCCCGGGTTGGCCTGCAGGAAGGCACCAAAGGCGGCACCACCGATGATCAGCACTTCGAAAGGCTGAATCAACGCTGCGATCTTACCGTGGGATAGAACGTATCCGCCGAGCACACTCGCGAATACGACGATGATGCCGATAATTTTAGCCATAGATTGGAAGCACTTACATGTCGTGGTCAGGGTGAGGGCGCAAGATTCTAAATCTCTTGTTCTACTTATCGGCAGTTCTGCGCCAGACTATAGCCTGAAAAGGTGAAAAGCCAGTTCGGTCCCAACAGCATGCCAATTGAGCCCAACGTGCCTACCAAGACTCCCCGTACCCTTCCAGACTGGCTCAAGCTGCTCGACAGCGTGCGTTTGCCCATCCCCATGGCAAGCCATGAGCGGGTGCAGGCAGCCCTGGGCGATAGCCGCAGTTCGCTGCGCGACATTGCCGAGCTGATGCAGGATAGCCCAGCCCTGGTGCTGAGCGTGATTCGCGAGGCCAACCACCCGGTGCACCAGAGCCTGGCCGAGCCGGTGGAGAGCCTGGAAATCGCCCTCAACCGCCTGGGGCTCAAGCGTACCGAGGAGCTGCTGGAACGCCTGCCCACCGCGCAGCCCGAAGACATCCCGCGCGGCCTGCGGCAGTTGCTGCTGATCAGCCAGCACGCCGCGCAGCAGGCCAACGGCCTGTTCGCCGCACGGCTTGCGCGCCTGTGGCAGGAGATCCACTGGGGCAGCCTGCTGTTCCTGTCGCCCCTTTGGCCACTGGCCATCACCCACCCCAGCCTGCTGGAAGAATGGGAGCTGCGCGTGGTGCACAAGGGCGAAGCCGTGGCCAAGGTCGAGCTGGAGCTGTTCGGCGTGCGCCTGCTGAACCTGTGCCAGAGCCTGGCCCAGTTGTGGCGCCTGCCCGCCTGGATTCACCACGGCTACAACCTGCTGCTGGACGAGCAGCGCGAGTTCGTCAAAGTGCTGCACATTGCCCGCGACGAAGAGCACCGCCTGCGCCAGCAGCAACGCCTGGACGACGACCCCGGCCTGCGCCGCTGGCTCAACCAGCCGGCCAACACCGTGGTGCTGGCCAACGGCCTGGCCCTGGCCGCACAGGAAGCCTGGGACACCCCACACATCCTGCGCTGGCAGTACCTGACGTGCATGTACCTGCAGATGCCGCTGGATGAACTGCAACAGCAGGTGCACCAGCAGGCGGTGCAGAACGCCCGTCATTACGCCGCGCCGGCCCTGTGGCACCCGGCCGAGGCGTTGATCTGGCCCTGGGGCACCCGCCGCGTGCACCGCGGCCTGCAACCCGCGCCGCCGCCCACCGCCGAAGACCTGGCCACCTGGCGCAAGCACTGCACCGAGCTGCTGGTGGAGCCCAGCCGCTTCACCAACGCCATGCACCTGACCACCTTCGCCCGCGATGCGTTGCTGGCCTGCGGCATGCGCCGGGTGATGCTGCTGATGCTCGACAAGAACCAGACCAACCTGCGCGTGCACCAGGTGGCCGGCCTGCCCGAAGAAGCCGCCAGCCTGAACCTGCTGGTCAGCCAGAGCACCGTGCTGCAACGGCTGCTGAGCAAGCCGGCGCAGATCCGCCTGACCCCGCAGAACAACGCGCAGTTCTCGGCGCTGCTTCCTTCCAGCCTGCGCGGCCTGTTCAAGGGCGAGCACCTGCTGCTGCGCTCGCTGGCCAGCAACGAACGGGTGGTGATGCTGCTGGTGGCCGACCAGGGCGGCCTGCCCTTCGCGGAAATCTCGGTGCAAGCCGTCGCCAGGACGGCCCAGTGCATCGAACGCGCGCTGACCCTGTTCAGCAAGCGCGGCGCCTGACGCATGCGCTACAATCGCTCCCCTCTTTTCCATCTGGAGACCTCACATGGCTGATTTCTCGGGCCTGCCGCTGGTGATCGAAGCCGCTCAGCTGCAACAGCGCCTCGATGCTCCAGAGCTGATCCTGGTCGACCTCACCAGCGCCGCGCGCTATGGCGCCGGCCACATCCAGGGCGCCCGCTTCGTCGACCCCAAGCGCACCCAACTGGGCCAGCCGCCCGCGCCGGGGCTCATGCCCACGCTGCCCGCGCTGCAGGCGCTGTTCGGCGAACTGGGCCACAACGCTGACGCGGTCTACGTGGTGTACGACGACGAAGGCGGCGGCTGGGCCGGCCGTTTCATCTGGTTGCTGGACGTGATCGGCCACCGGAAATACCACTACCTGGACGGCGGCGTGCTGGCCTGGGAAGCGGCGCAACTGCCACTGACCCAGGACGTACCCGCGGCCCACGCCGGCAGCGTCGCCCTGACCCTGCACGACGAGCCCACCGCCACCCGCGAATACCTGCAGAGCCGCCTCGGCGCCGCCGACCTGGCCATCTGGGACGCCCGCGGCCCGCTGGAATACAGCGGCGAGAAGGTGTTGGCGGCCAAGGGCGGGCACATCCCCGGCGCGGTCAACTTCGAGTGGACCGCCGGCATGGACAAGACCCGCGAGCTGCGCATCCGCACTGACATGCCTGAAATCCTTGAGGCCCTGGGCATCACCCCGGACAAGGAAATCATTACCCACTGCCAGACCCACCACCGTTCCGGTTTTACTTACCTGGTGGCCAAGGCGCTCGGTTACCCGCGCGTCAAGGGCTACGCCGGTTCATGGGGCGAATGGGGCAACCACCCCGACACGCCCGTAGAAGTTTAAGGACATTCGATGAAATCCCGCTTGTTTATCCTCAGCCAGTACCTGCTGCCGCACCACCTGCTGTCCCGCCTGGCCGGCTGCGTGGCCGAATGCCGCGTGCGCTGGTTCAAGAACGCCTTCACCGCCTGGTTCGCCAAGCGCTACCAGGTGGACATGTCCCAGGCCCTGGTCGAAGACCTGACCGCCTACGAGCACTTCAACGACTTCTTCACCCGCGCGCTGAAGCCTGACGCCCGCCCGCTGGACCCAACCCCAGGCGCTATCCTGAGCCCGGCCGACGGTGCCATCAGCCAGTGGGGTGCCATCGAGCACGGCCGTATCTTCCAGGCCAAGGGCCACAGCTTCAGCGCCCTGGAACTGCTGGGCGGCGACCCAGCCCTGGCCGCGCCGTTCATGGGCGGCGAGTTCGCCACCATCTACCTGTCGCCGAAGGACTACCACCGGGTGCACATGCCTCTGGCCGGTACCCTGCGCGAGATGGTCTACGTGCCTGGCCGCCTGTTCTCGGTGAACCAGACCACGGCTGAAAACGTGCCGGAGCTGTTCGCCCGCAACGAACGCGTGGTGTGCCTGTTCGACACCGAGCGTGGGCCGATGGCCGTGGTGCTGGTGGGCGCGATGATCGTCGCCTCGGTGGAAACCGTGTGGGCCGGGCTGGTGACACCGCCCAAGCGCGAACTCAAGACCGTGCGCTACGACGAAGCTGCCCGCGCACCTATCCACCTGGAGAAAGGCGCCGAGATGGGCCGCTTCAAGCTGGGCTCCACCGCCGTGGTGCTGTTTGGCCCGGACCAGGTCAAATGGGCCCACGAACTGGGCGCCGGCTCCGTGGTGAACATGGGCCAGCGCATCGGCCAAGGCGTCGACAGCGCCGCCTGATGTTCATGCAGCCGCTGCCTCACGGCAGCGGCTACAAGCAGCGCCAAGGGCGTGCAGTCTTTGACGCAAAGGGTGACAATAGGCCGCCCAAGCTCGACTGACTCAACGGGAACCGCTCGATGTCCGCTACCCCGCCACCTCTTTTGCGCGCCCCCACGCCCTCGCAGGCCAGCCTGACGTTCTGCGAAGCCACGCCCCGCGACCTCAAGCGCTGGATTGCCGCGCTGCCCAAGGCCAACCTCGGCGAGACCGCCCGCCAGCTGTACCAGGGCCTGATCGAACTCAACCAGCTGATCACCCCCAGCGACAACCGCCTGCAGTTGCTGGAGCTGCTGCGCCCGGAAGTCTATTTCGTCTGCAACCACCTGGAACGCCACTTCCTCAACCAGTCGGTGGTGCTGGACGAACGCGCGCGCAAGATCGCCAACCTGTGCCAGGCCCTGCAGAACCTGCTGGCCGTGGGTTACAAGCAGATCGTGCTACGCGTCTCGGCGCGCCTCAAGGACCGCAACCTGTTGCTGGCCACCGCCATCCAGCGCGCCATGCATGCGCTGAAAGGGCCGCTGGTGCGCGCCAGCCTGCTCTACTGCCCGGTGCCCGAGGGCCTGTGGCTGGAGCTGCACCAGCTATATCAGGTGGCCAGCCGCTTCCAGCTGCACCGCACCTTCGTCACCGATGACCTGGTCAGCCAGGCCCATCATCAAAGCATCGAGCAGACCTACGCCACCGCCCTGCTGATGGGCAGCTCACGCTGCAACCAGATGCGCCAGCAGGCCATCGTGCAACTGGCCAACGTGCTCGAGCCATGGAGCGCGCTGACCCGCGTGGTGCCCGCCAGCGCTGCCGAGGCGCAGTTCGCCGTGGCCCCCGAGGCCGATGCGCCGCCACGCTACAAGAGCCTGTTCCCCGCCAGCCAGCTGCCGCAAATGGTCGGCCTGGACCCGCAACCCCTGGTCAAGGCCATCACCGCCTGGCTGCACCTGCCGGTGGACAAGCGCGGCCAGTCCAACCTGCTGGTGCCACCCGGCCTGACCGTGGACATGCTCCAGCACCTGGCGGCGGCCTGGGGCGACGTGGCCGAGCGCACCTTCCAGCGCACCCCGGGCCAGGGCAGCATGAGCCTGTGCGTTGGCATGAGCACCCTGCACTACTACCTGGGCGGCCAACGCAGTTTCGCCGACCTGCTCAAGCGCCCCGAGGCCGGAATGAACGCCAGCTTCGCCAGCGGCAAGCCCAGCGGCCCGAGCGACAGCTGGACGCTGGCGTTCGACGCCGCCGGCAGTGGCACCAGCGATTCGATGCTGCCCTATGAAGAGATCGACTACCCGGCCATGGACCTGGAGGGCGGCAGCGGCCAGGCCGACCGCGACTACCCGGTGCACGAACTGCAGATCATCAACCACAGCCCCGGCGGCTACTGCCTGGCCTGGCCCAAGGACGTCCCGGCGCAATTACAGGCTGGCGAGCTGGTAGGCATCCAGGACGCACCGGCCCAAGGCTGGAGCGTGGCGGTGGTGCGCTGGATTCGCCAGGTGCGCGGCGGCGGCACGCAGATGGGCATCGAGCTGATTGCGCCCCACGCCGACCCGTGCGGCCTGCAACTGCTGCGCAGCGACCAGCAGCACAGCCAGTACGTGCGCGGTCTGCAGTTGCCGGAAATCCGCGCCATCGACATCAAGGCTTCGCTGATCGCCCCGCGCCTGCCGTTCCAGGAAGGCCAGAAGGTGATGATCAACAACCACGGCGAGGAAAACCGCGCGCACCTGGGCCGCAAGCTCAGCTCCACGGGCAGCTTCAATCAGTTCGAGTTCAGGTTGCTGGAAACAGCACCAGCAGCAGCGCAGGCAGGCAGCGAGTTCGAGTCGCTGTGGAAGGAGTTGTAGCGGCCGCTGCTACGGAGGGCATCCTGTAGCAGCGGCCGCAAGGCCGCGTCACCGTCACGCCTGGCTGTCGCGCACGCCCAGCAGGTAGAGCACGCCGTCCAGCCCCAGGGTGGTGATGTTGTGGCGGGCCGACTGCTTCACCAGCGGCTTGGCGCGGAACGCCACGCCCAGGCCGGCCTTGGCCAGCATCGGCAGGTCGTTGGCGCCATCGCCCACGGCGATGGTCTGCTCCAGCGCCAGGCCTTCCTGCTCGGCCAGTTGCACCAGCAGGTCAGCCTTGCGTTGCGCATCCACGATCGGTTCCACGGCCACGCCCGTGCACTTGCCGTCCACCACCTGCAGCTCGTTGGCGAACACGTAGTCGATGCCCAGCTTGGCCTGCACCTGCTTGGCGAAGTAGGTGAAGCCGCCCGAGAGGATGGCGGTCTTGTAGCCCAGGCGCTTGAGCTCGGCGAACAGCACCTCGGCGCCCTCGGTCAGGCGCAGCGAGGCGCCGATGGCGTCCAGCACGCTCACGTCCAGGCCCTGCAGCAGCGCCATGCGCTCCTTGAAGCTGGCGCGGAAGTCCAGCTCGCCGCGCATGGCCCGCTCGGTGATTTCCGACACCAGGTGACCGACGCCGTGAGCCTTGGCCAGCTCATCGATGACCTCGGCCTGGATCAGCGTGGAGTCCATGTCGAACACCGCCAGGCGGCGGTTGCGGCGGTAGACGTCGTCCTGTTGGATGGCGATGTCGGCGTCCAGCAGCATGGCAGCAGCCAGGAAGTCGCGACGCAGCGCGCCCAGGTCGGCCGGCACGCCGCGCGCCAGGAACTCCAGGCATGCCTTGCCTTCGGCGGCCGGGGCAGCAAGGCCGACGCGAGCCGACAGACGGTCGATGGCTTCGATGGCCAGGCCATGGCGGCCGGCGATTTCAGTGACGGTTTGCACCTGGGCGGCGGTGATTTCGCGGCTCATCAGGGTCAGCACGTGGCGGTCGCCGGTGCCCGCTTCGGCCCAGCTCAGGTAGTCCTGTTCCGACAGCGAAGTGAACTGCACGTGCGCGCCGGCAACGCTGGCAATGCGCTCGCGCACCGCCGCCAGGCGGGGCGCATCGTCGGCACTGGCGACCACAGCCAGCGCCAGGGCGCCATGCTGCAACGCCTGGGCGATGTCCAGAATGCGCACGCCATCCTCGGCCAAGGCACCGGTGATGGCCGCCAACAGGCCAGGACGGTCGGAACCGGTGATGTTAATCAGGACGATTTCGCGCAAAGGGCACCCCGTTCGTGGAAAAAAATCGCATTCTACCTACTTTCAGTGACCATCGGGCACAGGCAGCGCTTTGCCGCTCTGGGGCCTGTCGCTATACTGCGCAGCAACTTCACGGACATAAAGAGCCGCGCTCAGTGAACCGGCCCACGCCAGTAAAAACCGACAATTTCTTCCTGCTGATCTTCCGTGCCCTGCGTCACCGCCGCGCACCGATAGCTCTGCGTATCGCCAGCCTCAACGTACTGCTGGTCGCCCTGGCGCTGGTGGTGTACGCCTGCGTGATGGGTTTGCAGTTCAAGCAGGCCATGCACCAGCAGGCCGACGCCCTGGGTCAGAGCCTGACCACCCAGACCGCGACCTCAGCCACCGAGCTGTTGGTGTCCAACGACATCCTCAGCCTCAACGTGCTGCTGAATAACCTGGTGAAGAACCCGCTGGTGGCCCACGCGGCCATCTACAGCGTCGACAACCGCATCCTCGCCGAAGCCGGCAGCCGCCCGAAAAGCGGCCTGCTGGGCGAAGCGGGCGGCCTGTACGAGACCAAGATCACCTTCCAGGACGTGACCGCCGGCCACCTGCGCATCAGCCTGGACATGACCCAGTTCCAGCAGCCGATGACCATCAGCCTGGAAAGCATGGGCATCCTGGGCGCCATC
This sequence comes from Pseudomonas imperatae, assembly GCF_057128625.1. Classification (NCBI taxonomy): domain Bacteria; kingdom Pseudomonadati; phylum Pseudomonadota; class Gammaproteobacteria; order Pseudomonadales; family Pseudomonadaceae; genus Pseudomonas; species Pseudomonas imperatae. The sequence goes on from NZ_JBSKHP010000003.1 coordinate 144,417, forward strand.
CTGCTGCTGGTGACCCTGATCCTCAGCCTGCGCCTGGGCCGCAACCTGTCCACCCCGCTGCTGCAACTGCGGGTGTGGCTGCGCGAAATCGACGAACACACCCCGGCCACCCAGCGCCAGGACGAGATCGGCGACCTGGCCCGCGACCTGCACCAGCGCTACGCCCCCGAGCCTGCGCCGGTGCCCGAGGTGGAAGAGCCCGAGTTCGACGAAGAGGAAGACGAAGGCCCGGCCTTCGAGGTGCGCAACCTGCGCGACGCCCGCTTCGATGAAAGCACCCCGGTGCCGGTGAAGCCTGCGCCCAAGCGCGTGGTGCATGCCGAAGAAGACGAGGACGAGGACGACGAAGACCCCTTCGCCGACCTGCGCGACACCGCGCCGGTCGCCGCCAAGCAGGCCGCCCCTGCCCCGGTGGCGCCAAAGGAACCCCAGCACAGCGCGGTATTGGCCGTGCAACTGGGTGGCCAGGAACAACTGCGCCGCCTGCCCCGCGCCCGCCTGCTGGAGCTGCTGGAGCGCTACCGCGCCTGCCTGGACCAGGCCGCCTCGCTGTACGAAAGCGAGCTGCACACCCTGAACGACGGCAGCACGCTGATGCTGTTCAACAGCGACAGCAGCGGCGAGGACTACCTGACCAACGCCATCTGCTGCGGTGAACTGCTGCGCGCCCTGGGCCACCAGCTGCAGATCGAGGTGGCCGACAGCGGCATCACCCTGCAACTGCAGCTGGGCCTGGTGCTGGGCGATGACCTGGCCGGCATGAGCCAGATCGACCTGCTGCTGACCGAACCGGCCCAGGACGCCCTGGCCCTGTCGCAGCACAGCCGCAACCTGCTGCTGGTGGAACGCCGTATCAGCGACGACAGCCTGGTGCGCCAGCGCGCCCGCATCCGCCCCATCGCCAGCCCCGAGGGTGCGTGCTGCGTGGAGCGGCTGCTGGAGCCTTACCCGTCGTTGCTGGAGCGCCAATTGGCGCGCATGCACGAGACCCGCGTTTAAACACGCGTCTTTGTGGGAGCTGGCTTGCCAGCGAGCTTTTCAGGCCTCAACAGCTCGCTGGCAAGCCAGCTCCCACAACAAAAAAGCCCGCATCGCTGCGGGCTTTTTCGTTAGAAGCGGAACACTTCCATGTCGGTGCGGATCGGCGAGGCGATCGGCATCTTCGGCTTGTCCGGCTCATCCTTGGCCACTGGCTTGGCCGCAGCCTTCTTCTCTTCCACCAGCGCCGGCTGGTTAGCCAGCGGCTTCAGCGCCACGCTCAGCTGTTCGGCCAGGCGCTGCAGCAGCACGCCCTGGGCTTTCACCTGGGCCGCGGTGCCGCCGGCGTGCTTCTCTTCCAGGTGGACGATGCGGTTGTCACGCACCTGGCCACGGCGGTCGAGCAGACGCCACTGGGCATCGAGAATGGCCGGCTGCGAATCACCGGAATCCAGGCGGGTAATCGACAGCAGCACCTGCACGTCCGGCGTACCGGTGTTGGTGGCAGGCGCCAGGGTCACGCGCTGGCTGTCCAGGCGCCACGCCAGTTGGCGCAGCAGCAGTTGATCGATGTCGGAAGACAGGCTGCCGGCCCAACGACCATCGGTCGCCGCGCTGAGGCTGCCATCAGGCTGGCGCTGCAACAGGGTTTCGCGTTGCAGGTAGTCGGCCACGGAAACCGGGCCCAACAGTACCGACATGCCGGTGCTCTGCTTGGGTTGGCCGGGGTTGCCGCTGTCGAGCTGGTAAAGCGCGACCGGCTGGTGAGCGGCGCAGCCCGCCAGGGCCAGGACACCGGTCAGCAATAAAACAGGAAGGCGCAAAAAAGTCATCATTCCATCCAGGCGGCAGCCACAAGGCTCACCGCAGTGATACTCAACGAATTCGTCCGGGTACTCAGCCACGCCGGTACCTCAAGAAGGCATATCATCCGCGAATATGCGCTACGACTCCAGCGCTTAAGCGTCGAACTGCGCTTAAAAAGCGCATTCAACCGCTCTAGCGTGCTGTCTGGAAGTGATTCCCAGACAGCACCATCGCGTCAGCCGGCGTTTTCCACCAACAGGGCATCTACTCGCTGGAAACCACGCGGCAGCTTGTTGCCGCGCCGCCCGCGCTCGCCCTTGTAATGCTCGAGGTCCTCGCCCTTGAGCGACAATGTACGCTTGCCGGCTTGCAATACAAGCGTTGCGCCATCGGAAATCACCGCCAAATCAGTGACGTATTCCTCACGGCTGGCCACGCGTTCACCGGGAATGCCGATGATTTTGTTGCCCTTTCCTTTGCCCAGCTGCGGCAGGTCGGCCACTTTGAAAACCAGCAGGCGGCCTTCGGTGGTGACCGCTGCCAGCCAGTTGTTCTCGCGGTCCGGCACCGGCCGTGGGGCCAGCACCTTGGCGCCGTTGGGCAGGCTGAGCAGGGCCTTGCCGGCCTTGTTCTTGGCCTGCAGGTCTTCGCCCTTGACCACGAAGCCGTAGCCGGCGTCCGAGGCAATCACGTACAGGGCATCGTCGTCGGGCAGCAGCACGCACTCGAAGGCGGCGCCTGGCGGCGGTGTCAGGCGCCCGGTCAGCGGCTCCCCCTGGCCACGGGCCGACGGCAGCGTGTGCGACGCCACCGAATAGCTGCGGCCAGTGGAGTCGATGAACACCGAGAACTGGTTGGAGCGCCCCATGGCGGCGGTCTTGAAGCCGTCGCCGGCCTTGTAGGACAGGCCAGTCGCGTCGATGTCGTGGCCCTTGGCGCAACGCACCCAGCCCTTCTCCGACAGCACCACGGTGACCGGCTCGGTCGGCATCAGCTCGTTTTCCGACAGGGCCTTGGCCTCGGCGCGAGCCACGATCGGCGAGCGACGGTCGTCGCCGTAGGTCTCGGCGTCCTTGATCAGTTCGCTGCGCACCAACTTGCGCAGTTTGCTCTCGCTGCCCAGCAGGGCCTGCAGCTTGGCTTGCTCCTTGGCCAGCTCGTCCTGCTCGTTGCGGATCTTCATCTCTTCCAGGCGCGCCAGCTGACGCAGGCGGGTCTCGAGGATGTATTCGGCCTGGGTCTCGGTCAGGTCGAAGCGGGCGATCAGCGCGGCCTTGGGGTGTTCCTCGGTGCGGATGATGTGGATAACTTCATCCAGGTTGAGGAACGCCACCAGCAAGCCTTCCAACAGGTGCAGGCGGCGCTCCACCTTGTCCAGGCGGAACTTGAGGCGGCGGCGCACGGTGTTGATGCGGAATTCCAGCCACTCCAGCAGCAGCGCGCGCAGGTTCTTCAGCTGCGGGCGGCCGTCCAGGCCAATGATGTTGACGTTGACCCGGTAGGTGGACTCCAGGTCAGTGGTGGCGAACAGGTGCTGCATCAGCTCGTCGAGGTCCACCCGGTTGGAACGGGCGATGATGACGATGCGGCACGGGTTCTCGTGGTCCGACTCGTCACGCAGGTCGGCGACCATCGGCAGCTTCTTGGCCTGCATCTGCGCAGCGATCTGCTCCAGCACCTTGGCGCCGGACACCTGGTGCGGCAGCGCGGTGACGACGATGTCGCCGTCCTCGATGCGGTACACCGCACGCATGCGCACCGAGCCACGGCCGGTCTCGTAGATTTTCAGCAGCTCGCTTTGCGGGGTGATGATTTCCGCTTCTGTGGGGTAGTCAGGCCCCTTGATGTGCTCGCACAGCTGTTCGATCGTGGCTTTTGGCTCGTCGAGCAGGCGCACGCAGGCGCTGGCCACTTCGCGCAGGTTGTGCGGCGGCACGTCGGTGGCCATGCCCACGGCGATGCCAGTGGTGCCGTTCAGCAGGATGTTCGGCAAACGCGCCGGCAATACGGCCGGTTCATCGAGGGTACCGTCGAAGTTCGGCACCCAGTCCGCGGTGCCCTGGCCCAGCTCGCTGAGCAGCACTTCGGAATAGCGCGACAGGCGCGCCTCGGTGTAACGCATGGCCGCGAACGACTTGGGATCGTCCGGCGCCCCCCAGTTGCCCTGGCCGTCCACCAGGGTGTAGCGGTAGCTGAACGGCTGCGCCATCAGCACCATGGCTTCGTAGCAGGCCGAGTCGCCGTGCGGGTGGAATTTACCGAGCACGTCACCCACGGTACGGGCCGACTTCTTGTGCTTGGAATCGGCATCCAGCCCCAGCTCACTCATGGCGTAGACGATACGACGCTGGACCGGCTTGAGGCCGTCGCCGATGTGCGGCAGGGCCCGGTCCATGATCACGTACATGGAGTAGTTGAGGTAGGCCTGTTCGGTGAAGTCAGCCAGCGAGCGGCGTTCTACGCCGTCCAGGCTGAGATCAAGGGAGTCGCTCATGCGGGCCTCATCATTGTGTAGTCTGGCGCAGCAGCATGGTGCCGCCGCGCTGGGAAAATTCGAGTTGTTTCAGGGCGCTCATGCCGAGCAGCACCTGGTCGCCATCCATGTCGGGGATGGCAACGGCGCGTACGTCCTTGAGGACGATGTCGCCCAATTGCAGGCTGGCCAGCCGCGTGCGATAGCCCTGGGCCTGGCCGTTGGCGGTGTTCACCGTGATCGGATAGCCGTAGGGCAGCTTCAGCTGTTCGGCCAGGGCCTTGCTCACCGCCACGTCGGTGGCGCCGGTGTCGAGCATAAACTGTACCGGCGTGCCGTTGATCATGCCGCTGGCCACGAAGTGCCCCTGGCCGTTGCTGGCCAGGCGCACCTCGATGTAACCCTGGCCGTGCTCGCTGGCCACCACCGGGTTGGGGTTCTCGCGGGCCTGCTGGAAATGCCCGAAGAACCGCGTGGCCAGGAACAGCAGCGCAGCCCAGGCCAGGATCAGGAAGATCCGCCCGGCGCGCTTGCCGGCAGGTTGCGTGCTCACGGGGCAGCGTTCCAGCCGCCTGCGGGCGCGGCAAAGCGCCAGACGATGGGGCGCACCTCACCGTCGGCCCGGGCGCCATCGTTGTTGTCGATGCCCACCCAGGCGCCGGTGTCGTCGACGATCAGCGCTTCGGCCAGCCCGTATTCCTGGGAATACTGGCGGTTGGGCAGCAGCGCCTCGTCGGCGAACGACCAGCAGTGCTCGACCTTGGCGGTCTGCAGGTCGCGACGGCAGATCTGGTAGATGTTGCGCTCCAGGGTGTACAGCTTGCCCTTGTACAGCGACAGGTCGGCGAAGTCGCGAGCCACCAGGTGCGGCTTGGGCAGCTTGTCGGGCTGCATTTCGGTGCCACCCTCGTTCAGCAGGATGCAGCTGCCCTTGCAGCCCCAGGTGCCGTCAGCCTGCTTGTACATCGACAGCAGGCCGCGGTGCTGGCGCTCGGCGGCCAACCACAGGTGGTCGCCGGTGGCATTGATGGCCAGGCCTTCGAAAATGGCGTTGAAGTGGCGCAGCATGCCCTTGGCGTTGGCTTCGCGGATTATCGCGGGGTCGATCTTCAGCCAGTTCGGCTTGCCGTCCACGGGCACCTGCAGCACGGCGGCAAAGCCTTCGCTGACCAGGTAGCGGTTGCCCTGGGCGTCGCAGCTGATGCCTTCGAAGTCGAGAATGCCACCGCGGATCACCGCGGCCGCATGGGCCGTGGCGCGCAGCATCATCGGCAGGCCGGTGTCGGCCGGTGGCGGCGGCACGTCGATGAGCACGTTCTCGGCCTTCCACACGGTGTCACGGGTGTCGAGCCGGTAGATGATGCCGTCGTCGCGGTCCGATTCCGTCCACAGCCGGTCGCCGCAGGCGGCGATGCCCGACAGGTTGCCGCCGACCATCCCGTCCACCGGGTGCTCGGCCAGCAACTTGAGCTGCTCCACTGGCGCGGCGTGCGCCAACAGCGGCAACACGGTCAGCAGCAGCGCTGCCAACGCGTGCCGCATCAGGCCAGCACCTCGGCCAGGTTGCCCTTGGATTCCAGCCACGTCTTGCGGTCGCCGGCGCGTTTCTTCGAGAGCAGCATGTCCATGATCTTCGCCGTGTCCTCGAAGTCACCCAGGGTCAACTGCACCAGGCGGCGAGTGTTGGGGTCCATGGTGGTTTCGCGCAACTGCGGCGGGTTCATCTCGCCCAGGCCCTTGAATCGGGTGACCTGGGGTTTGCCACGCTTCTTCTCGGCCACCAGGCGGTCGAGGATGCCGTCGCGCTCGGCCTCGTCCAGGGCGTAGTAGATCTCCTTGCCCAGGTCGATGCGGTACAGCGGCGGCATGGCCACGTAGACGTGGCCGGCGTCCACCAGCGGGCGGAAGTGCTGCACGAACAGCGCGCATAGCAAGGTGGCGATGTGCAGGCCGTCGGAGTCGGCGTCGGCGAGGATGCAGATCTTGCCGTAGCGCAGCTGGCTCATGTCCGCGGCGCCCGGGTCGACGCCGATGGCCACGGCGATGTTGTGCACTTCCTGGCTGGCCAGCACTTCGCTGCCGTCCACTTCCCAGGTGTTGAGGATCTTGCCACGCAGCGGCAGGATGGCCTGGAATTCCTTGTCCCGCGCCTGCTTGGCCGAGCCGCCGGCGGAGTCACCCTCCACCAGGAACAGTTCGGAGCGCATCGGGTCCTGGCCCGCGCAGTCCGCCAGCTTGCCCGGCAGCGCCGGGCCCTGGGTGATGCGCTTGCGCTCGACCTTCTTGCTGGCCTTCAGGCGGCGGCCGGCGTTGCTGATGGCCAGTTCGGCCAGCTGCATACCCAGCTCGGGGTGGGCGTTGAGCCACAGGCTGAAGGCGTCCTTGACCACGCCGGACACGAAGGCCGCAGCCTCGCGGGAGGACAGGCGTTCCTTGGTCTGACCGGAGAACTGCGCGTCCTGCATCTTCATCGACAGCACGAAGGCGATGCGTTCCCAGATGTCTTCCGGCGCCAGCTTCAGGCCGCGCGGCAGCAGGTTGCGGAACTCGCAGAACTCGCGCATGGCGTCCAGCAGGCCCTGGCGCAGGCCGTTGACGTGGGTGCCGCCCTGGGCCGTGGGAATCAGGTTGACGTAGCTTTCCTGCACGCTGTCGCCGCCCTCGGGCAGCCACAGCAGCGCCCAGTCCACCGCCTCCTTGTTGCCGGCCAGGCTGCCGCAGAACGGCTCGTCGGGCAGGCGGCTGAATTCGGTGACCGCGTCCACCAGGTAGGAGCGCAGGCCGTCTTCGTAGTGCCATTCGACCTTCTCGCCGGTGCCTTTGTCTTCAAAGGTCACCGACAGGCCCGGGCACAGCACGGCCTTGGCCTTGAGCACGTGTTTGAGGCGGCTGACCGAGAATTTCGGCGAATCGAAGTATTTTGGGTCGGGGGCGAAGTAGACGCTGGTGCCGGTGTTGCGCTTGCCCACGGTGCCGATCACTTCCAGGTCGGTGGCCTTGAAGCCATCGGCGAAGGTCATCTGGTACTCGTTGCCGTCGCGCTTGACCTTGACCCGCACCTGGTTGGACAGGGCGTTGACCACGGAGATGCCCACGCCGTGCAGGCCGCCGGAGAACTGGTAGTTCTTGTTGGAGAACTTGCCGCCGGCGTGCAGCTTGGTGAGGATCAGCTCGACGCCGCTCACGCCCTCTTCGGGGTGGATATCCACAGGCATGCCGCGGCCGTCGTCGCTTACTTCCAGCGAGTGGTCGGCGTGCAGAATCACCTGGATCGACTTGGCGTGGCCGGCCAGCGCTTCGTCGACACTGTTGTCGATGACTTCCTGGGCGAGGTGGTTCGGCCGCGTGGTGTCGGTGTACATGCCCGGGCGTTTGCGCACCGGGTCGAGGCCCGAGAGGACTTCGATGGCGTCTGCGTTATAAGAGCTAGCGCTGGGATTGGCCATGGGTTCTCGTCGTCAGTCGTTCATGAAAAATAAACAGCTCAAAGCTGGGCAAAATCGATGCCGCGGTACAGCCCGGGCTCGATCCCGGCGAAATTCAGCAGGCTCGGCAGCTGCGCGCCGAAGCCCTGGTAGCCATGGTCGCCGCCGGCCTGGATGCGCAGCGCGCAGGCCCGGTAGAAACGCTCGGCCTGGCGGTAATCAAGGGTTTCATCGGCCGTCTGCAGCCACACTTGATAACGCAGGGGGTCTTGCGGGGCCGCCACTTCCAGGGCGGCCAGGGCGTCCACGTGGTCCAGGGTCAGTTCCCAGCTCTCACCGGTATACAGGTTTTGCTGGGTGCCGAGGAAACCGTCGAACAGGCGGTGCGGGTTGACCACCGGGTTGATCAGCAGGGCCTTGAGGCCGTGGCGCTCGGCCAGGTGAGTGGCATAGTAGCCGCCCAGCGAGCTTCCCACCAGCAAGGGCGCGCCCAGCTCGGCGATGGCGGCGTCCAGCTGGCCAATGGCCTCACGTGGATGATGGTGCAAAGCCGGCACCCGCAGCTGCCCTTCCAGGCCCATGCGCTGCATGACCTCGGTGAGCATGCTGGCCTTCTTCGACGCCGGCGCGCTGTTCAAACCGTGGATATAGAGAATGGAACCCGTCACGCCGACACCTCCCTTGCAAAAGGCGCCCAGTTTACAGCGCCTTGGTGACGTTTAGGCAGGGGAAGAGGTTCTGTAACGATTTTATGGCTCGCTGACCACCGTAGCCGCTGCCGCCAGGCTGCGCTGGCCCGGGTTTTCGCTGGAGTTTTTCAGTGTACCCAAGGGCCAGCGCAGCCTCCGGCAGCGGCTACGGTGCCGGCTGCGAGTCGTTGCATCCTGGCAGTTCACTCTGTTCATCGCTACCCCAGGTTTTCAACCATCTGCTGACTTGATCTCCGCTCGAATGATTACCGGACTGCTGGTAATCCCTCCAAGACTCCAGAGCCTCAATGCAGAAACACTTCTGCAAACTCTCTTGGGCATGGGCGCCGACGGTGCTGCCTTCGACGATCAGTACCCTGACATCCTGGCGTTGCCCTAATTTGGTGCCTCGCGATTCGTCATCCATGGCTATTAATACCCTTCGGCGGCCATGTCCGGGGTGAACTCGAAACCTTCGAGCCGCGAAACCCCTGTTTCAATCTTCCCGTCCGGCAACAACCGCAACCACCGGTAGCCCGGCGCCAGCTCGTCCAGGGCGAAATCCTCGCTGCCTGGCTTGAACTGGATGCAGGTGGACGGCGAGGCGATCAGCCGCACGCCGTTGCGTTCGCGTTCGAAGTCCTGGTGGATGTGGCCCCACAGCAGCGCGCGGGCCTGTGGGAAGCGGTCGAGCACCTCGAACAGCGCGTGGGGGTTGCGCAGGCCGATGGGCTCCATCCATGGACAGTCGATGGACACCGGGTGGTGGTGGAAGCAGATCAGGTGGTGGCGCTCCGGGGCCTCGCTGAGGGCCTGGGCCAGCAATTGCAGCTGGTCGTCGGCCAGGTAACCCGGTACCGAGCCGGTCACCGACGAATCAAGCAGGGTGATGCGCCAGTTGCCCAGGTCGACCACCGGTTGCAGGTAGTCACGGCCCTGTGCGGCCTGCTCCATCGGCAACGGCTCGTCGTGGTTGCCGGCGAACCAGCGCTTGGGCGCCTGGATGGGTGCGGTCAGGGCCTCGAAGCGCTGGTACGACTCCAGGCTGCCGTCCTGGGACAGGTCGCCGCTGGCCACCACCAGGTCGATGCGCGGCTGCTCGGCCAGCACCTTCTCGACCACCCGCGCAAGGCTGCCGGCGGTCTTCAGGCCCAGCAGGGCGCCGTCGACGTCGGCGAACAGGTGGCTGTCCGAAATCTGCACCAGCAGCACGGCTTCGTCGGTGGTGGGGGTGGGTGCGCTCGGCAAGGCCGTCTCCTTCAGGGGGTACCAGCAAGGATTATGGTGGGGATGCGGGCGGGGGGCAAACGCGGGGGCGGGATGTGGCTCACATCTGCGGATAAAAAGCCTGAACGTGGCCAGGCCTGGAGCTGCACGGCGCAGGTGTTGTCTCGTCCTTGAGATCGAGGGGTTTGCTAGCGCACATACTCATACTCATGCCCACACGCCAGGCAATGGCTCAGCCACTCTCCCAGGAACAGGTTCAACTGCGCCTTCTCGTCGGGCTGGTGCATGCTGGCGTTGGGGTACGGGTACACGCTGCGGAAGCGGCGGGCGTGTTCGGCGCTGACCACTTCGGCCATGCGCGCGTCGTGGTAGACCTGCACTTCCAGCTGCGGCACCGGCAGCCAGGGCAGGCTGTGCTCCTGGCGCACGCGCAGGGTGGTGGTATAGGGGCAGGCGAGCAGCACTTCCAGGGTGAGCACGCCCAGCATCTGCTCGCCCTGGGTCATGGCCACTTTGCGCGAATGCTGTTCATGGCGCATGTTCGGCAACAGGCGCATCAGGCGCGCGTAGTTTGCCTCGCAGGCTGCCTGCAGGCCGACCAGGTCGACACGGTAGCGGTCGCGCAACAGGTTCACTTCCACAGCCCCCTGACTTCCTCGCGGTTCAACGCCAGCCACTGCAGGGCGATGATCGTTGCCGCGTTGATGATCTTGCCATCGCGCACGGCCTGCAGGGCGTCTTCGAACGCCCATACCGTGACGCGGATGTCCTCGTTCTCGTCCTTCAGGCCGAACAGGCCGCCCACGCCTTCGCTGCTGCAATGCCCCAGGTACAGATGCACGAATTCGGTGCTGCCGCCTGGCGAAGGGAAGTACTTGGTGATCGGCCAGAGCGACTGCAGCACAAGCCCAGCTTCCTCCTCGGCCTCGCGGTGCGCAACTTCTTCCGGTTGCTCGGCCTTGTCGATCAGACCGGCAACCATCTCCACCAGCCAGGGGTTGGCAGTTTTCAACATGGCGCCGACGCGGAACTGCTCCAGCAGCACCACTTCGTCGCGCCTGGGGTCGTAGGGCAGCACGCACACGGCGTCGTGGCGCACGAACACTTCGCGGGTCATGTCCTTGCTGGTGCCGCCATCGAACAGCTCATGGCGCAGGTGCAGGCGGTCCAGTTGGTAGAACCCCTTGTAGCAGTTCTCGCGCTTGAGGATCTCGACCTTGGTCGGCTGTGCCCTGTCTGTCATGTAAAACCTCGTCATCGTCCGTGCAGCTTCGCGCCATCCTAACTGCGATGCCAGCGCTTTGCAGCCCCTTTGAACCGCCATTCGCGCCCGGCAAGATAGGCGGCAGGGCCCCAGCCCGTTACTATTGAGCTTAGTGGCGAACTGAAGGCGATGCCGAGAGTCGAAGCACGACAACATTTGCCCGCAACCCCCTTCCTGACCGTCAAGGAACACCATGTCGCTTCTGAAATTCACGTCCATGGCCGCCGTGGCCCTGACATTGGGCGCCTGCCAAAGCCTGTTTCAGCCGAGCATGAACAAACCGCTGGACACCCGCCGCGACGCCTTCGAGCACACCAAGCCTGGCTGCACGGCGCCGGACTGCCCGCTGTTCAACCTGGACGTGATCCATTTCCCTGGCGAGCCGGCCCTCGACCCGATCATGGAACGCGGCATGCTGCAGTTGACCCGCACCGACGCCGACGCGCCGCTGCCCACGTCCTTGAAAGCCTACGAGGACAGCTTCCTGGCCCACGCGCCCAACCGCTACGGCAGCTACCTGCAATCCAAGGTACGCGACCAGCATGACGGGCTGGTGATCGTGGAGGTGTCGAGCTACCTGGACACCGGCGCGCCCGAGGGCGTCCCCGGCCGCGACTTCATCAACTGGTCGCGCCAGCAGCACAAGGTGCTGACGCTGGCGGACATGCTGGTGCCCGGCGAAGAACCGGCGTTCTGGAAGGCCGCGGAAGAGGCCCACCGCGGCTGGCTGGTGGACAACGGCCTGGCCAGCGACCCCAAGTTCGTCAAGGACTGGCCGTTCAAGCACACCACGCACATCGCCCTGACCTCGGCAGGCATCATCCTCAAGTATGACGTCAACACCATCGCCCCCTATGCGCTGGGGCAGGCCGAGATCAAGGTCGACTACCAGCGGCTCAATGGCGTGATCAAGCCGGCACTGTTTCCCGGCCGCGGCTGAAGGCCGCCAGCACCGCGTGCAGCACCCCGGCCAGCAGCAATGACGGCAGGGTAGCGCCGACCTCGGGGTAGAGGTTGGCCAGCACGTGGTAGGTGGCGATGCCGCCCACCCAGGCCACCAGCGCGGTCCAGCGCAGCGGCACGGCTGGGGCCTGGCTGCTGCGCTTGCGCAGGATGAAGTGGTCCACCAGCACCACGCCGAACAGCGGCGCGAACACCGAGCCAATCAGCAGCAGGAAGTTCTGGTACTGCGCCAGCGGCGCAAAGCAGGCAATCAAGGTGCAGACGATGCCGATGGCCAGCGCCAGGTGCTCGACCTTCAGGCGCACCAGCAGGCCGGTGGACACCGCTGCCGAGTGAATGTCGGCGAAGGCGTTTTCCGACTCGTCCAGCAGAATCAGCAGCAGCGGGATGCCCAGCCCGGCGCCAGCCAGCGCCAGTAGCAGCGCGTTGGTCTCGCCGCTCGGCGCGAAGGCCAGGGTGTAGGCAACGCCCAGGCTCATCAGCCAGAAGTTGCCGATGAAGAAGCCCAGCACGGTGCCACCGAACACGCCCTTGGCCGCACGGCCGAAGCGCGAGTAGTCGGCGATCAGCGGCAGCCAGGACAGCGGCATGGCGATGGCAATGTCGAAGCCCACCGCGAAACTCATGCTGCCGTCGCCGGCCTTGGCCCACAGGGCGCCCAGGTCGGCCTTGGCGAACAGGTTCCAGGTCAGCCACAGGCAGGCGGCCAGCAGCAGCCAGATGCCCCATTTGCGCAAAAACTTGCGCACGAAGGTCAGCGGGCCGCTGACCGCGAGCAAGGTGGCCAGGGCACCGAACACCAGGGTCCAGAGCATCGGGTGGGTGAGCGCGCTGCCCTCGCCAAACGCCCGCGCGCCGAGCAGGCTGGCGGCGTCGCGCATCACGATGATTTCAAACGCGCCCCAGCCGATCAGCTGCAGCAGGTTGAGCAGCGCCGGCAGCGCGGCGCCATGTTGGCCCAGGCTCAGGCGCAAGGCGGCCATGGACGACAGGCCGGTGTCGCTGCCAATCACGCCGACGGCGGCCAGCAGCACCACGCCTACCGCGGTGCCGAGCAGAATCGCCAGCAACGAACCCGACAGGCCCAGGCCCGGCGCCAGCAGCGCACCGGTCTGCAGCACCATCAGGCCGATGCCCAGGGAGAACCACAGGGAAAACAGGTCCCGCGCGCCGAACACGCGCTGGGACGAAGGGACGGCAACGTCCGGAGAGTAATGGCTGGGTGTGTTCAATTTGGATCTCGGAGGAGATGGGTTGTTATGCACATTGGGACTGTGGGAGCTGGCTTGCCAGCGAGCTTTTCAAAGCCGCCGAAAAGCTCGCTGGCAAGCCAGCTCCCACAGTTATTCGTGAAGATTCAACGCAGTGTCAGACCTTCTGGTACAGCTGGCTGCCTTCCTGCTTGAAGCGCGCGGCCTGCTCGCGCATGCCCTCCTCCATGAAGATATCCACAGCCTCGATCTTCTGGTTCGCCGCGTATTCGCGCACTTCCTGGGTGATCTTCATCGAGCAGAACTTCGGCCCGCACATGGAGCAGAAGTGCGCCACCTTGGCCGAGTCCTTGGGCAGGGTTTCATCGTGGTAGGCGCGCGCGGTATCCGGGTCCAGGCCCAGGTTGAACTGGTCTTCCCAGCGAAACTCGAAGCGCGCCTTGCTCAGGGCATTGTCGCGGATCTGCGCGCCGGGGTGCCCCTTGGCCAGATCGGCGGCATGGGCGGCGATCTTGTAGGTGATGATGCCGGTCTTCACGTCATCCTTGTTCGGCAGGCCCAGGTGCTCCTTGGGCGTGACGTAGCAGAGCATGGCGCAGCCGAACCAGCCGATCATCGCCGCGCCGATGCCCGAGGTGATGTGGTCGTAACCGGGGGCGATGTCGGTGGTCAGCGGGCCCAGGGTGTAGAACGGCGCCTCGTCGCAGCACTCCAGCTGCTTGTCCATGTTCTCCTTGATCAACTGCATGGGCACGTGGCCCGGGCCTTCGATCATGCACTGCACGTCATGCTTCCAGGCGATCTTGGTCAGCTCGCCGAGGGTTTCCAGCTCGCCGAACTGCGCTTCGTCGTTGGCGTCGGCAATGGAGCCGGGGCGCAGGCCGTCGCCCAGCGAGAAGCTGACGTCGTAGGCCTTCATGATCTGGCAGATTTCGTCGAAGTGGGTGTAGAGGAAGTTCTCCTTGTGGTGCGCCAGGCACCACTTGGCCATGATCGAGCCGCCGCGGCTGACGATGCCGGTGACGCGCTTGGCGGTCAGCGGCACGTAGCGCAGCAGCACGCCGGCGTGAATGGTGAAGTAGTCCACGCCCTGCTCGGCCTGTTCGATCAGGGTGTCGCGGAACAGCTCCCAGGTGAGGTCCTCGGCCACGCCGTTGACCTTCTCCAGCGCCTGGTAGATCGGCACGGTGCCGATGGGCACCGGCGAGTTGCGGATGATCCACTCGCGGGTTTCATGGATGTGCTTGCCGGTGGACAGGTCCATCACCGTGTCCGAACCCCAGCGGATGCCCCAGGTCAGCTTGGCCACTTCTTCCTCGATGGAGGAGCCCAGGGCGCTGTTGCCGATGTTGCCGTTGATCTTCACCAGGAAGTTGCGGCCGATGATCATCGGCTCCAGCTCGGTGTGGTTGATGTTGGCAGGGATGATGGCGCGGCCGCGGGCGATCTCTTCGCGCACGAACTCGGCGGTGATCTCCTTGGGGATGCTGGCGCCGAAGCTGTGGCCCTTGTGCTGTTCTTTCAGCAGGCCGGCGGCGCGAGCCTCGGCCAGCTTCATGTTCTCGCGGATGGCCACGTATTCCATCTCGGCGGTGATGATGCCCTGGCGCGCGTAGTGCATCTGGCTGACGTTGGCGCCGGCCTTGGCCCGGCGCGGGTTGCGCACGTGGGCGAAGCGCAGCTTGGTCAGCTCTTCGTCGTTGAGGCGCTGCTGGCCGAAGTGGGAGCTCAGGCCGTCCAGGCGCTCGGTGTCGCCACGGTCATCGATCCACGCCGAACGCACGTCGGCCAGGCCCTTGCGCACGTCGATCACAACGTTGGGGTCGGTGTAGGGGCCGGAGGTGTCATACACGGTGACCGGGGCGTTGATCTCGCCACCGAAGTCAGTGGGCGTCACGTCCAGGCTGATTTCACGCATGGGCACGCGGATGTCGGGGCGCGAGCCCTGCACGTAGACTTTTTGCGAACGGGTGAACGGCTTTACCGATTGCGCGTCGACCTGGGCCGATTCGCTCAGGTGGGCAAGGTTTTTTTCTTGTTTACTCATCACAGGCTCTCCAGACAGCATCCAGCAGTGGAATGTCGGGAGTGGAACCTGAAAAGGCACGGACTGCACCTGGGGCGGTGCTGTGCTTTGGCCGTCGCAAACTGCTCACAAAATGAACAATTTCCCGGACGAAGCACAAGAGGACTCGCCGGGAGGACGAGAAATCTTGTTCCCTACGCAGGCGCTAACCTGATCAGGTTCAACGGGATCCGGATTAACCGATCTCAGCCTTTCACTCAAGGCACCCCGACAAGAACCCAGTCAGTCTAGACGCGCGGCAGGCAAAACGCCAAGGGTTGTGTGATGGTGCTGGATAAATGGCGGATATGCCGGATTGTTGCAGCACGCCCGTGCAACTACACTCGCACAGCGTTTAATTACAAGGATTGAATCATGCTGCGCAAAATTGCACTGGCGATTGCGGTGTCAGGTGCGTTCAACGCAATGTTACAGGCAGCAGAGATTGCGCCACTGGCCAGCCGTACCGACCTGGTCAGCGTGTATCAGGAAGCCGTGAACAACAACGCCGACCTGGCCGCCGCCCGCGCCGACTACGCCGCCCAGAGCGAAGTGGTGCCCCAGGCCCGCGCCGGGCTGCTGCCCAACCTGTCGGCCGGCAGCGACATCACCAACGTGCGCACCCAGCTCGACGAGCCGGCGCAGACCACCACGCGCAGCGGCACCAGCTACCAGGCCACGCTCAGCCAGCCGATCTTCCGCGCCGACCGCTGGTTCCAGTTCAAGGCGGCCAAGGCCGTGAATGAACAGGCGGCCCTGCAGTTGTCAGCCACCGAGCAGAACCTGATCCTGCAGACCGCCGAGGACTATTTCAGCGTGCTGCGCGCCCAGGACACCCTGGCCGCCACCAAGGCCGAGGAAGCGGCGTTCAAGCGCCAGCTCGACCAGTCCAACGAGCGCTTCAACGTGGGCCTGTCGGACAAGACCGACGTGCTGCAATCCCAGGCCAGCTACGACACCGCCCGCGCCAACCGCATCCTCGCCCAGCGCCAGGTGGACGACGCCTTCGAGGCCCTGGTGACGCTGACCAACCGCGACTACAACTCGGTGCAGGGCGTGGTGCATACCCTGCCGGTGCTGCCGCCCAGCCCCAACGACGCCAAGACCTGGGTCGAGACCGCCTCGCAGCAGAACCTCAACCTGCAGGCCAGCGCCTTCGCCGTCACCAGCGCCGAGGAAACCCTGCGCCAGCGCAAGGCCGGCCATGCCCCCACGGTGGACGCGGTGGCCAAATACGAGAAAGGTGACAACGACCTGCTGGGCTTCAGCAACCCCAGCCCGTTCCCCGGCGTGACCTACCACGGTGACGTGGAACAGCGCACGGTGGGCCTGCAGGTGAACATCCCGCTGTACAGCGGCGGCCTCACCAGCTCCCAGGTGCGCGAGGCCTACCAGCGCCTGAGCCAGAGCGAGCAGCAGCGCGAAGGCCTGCGCCGCCAGGTGGTGGAGAACACCCGCAACCTGCACCGCGCGGTGAACACCGACGTGGAACAGGTGCAGGCGCGCAAGCAGTCGATCATCTCCAACCAGAGCGCGGTGGAGGCGACCGAGATCGGCTACCAGGTGGGCACGCGCAACATCGTCGACGTGCTGGATGCGCAGCGGCAGCTGTACTCGTCGGTGCGTGACTACAACAACAGCCGCTACGACTACATCCTCGACAACCTGCGTTTGAAGCAGGCCGCCGGGACACTCAGCCCACAGGATCTGCAGGACCTGGCGCGCTGGCTGAAGCCCGACTACAACCCGGACAAGGACTTCCTGCCGCCGGACCTGGCCAAGGCTGCGCAGGAGTTACTCAAGCCTGTGAAGAAATAGCCCTGTAGCAGCGGCCGCCAGGCCGCGTCATGGGCGCAACAATTTGCTCAGGCCAACCAACAACCGCTCCAACGCGCCCTGGTTGGCCTGCATCACCGCCAACCCCGCCTGGCCAATGCGCCGGGCATCCTGCGGCAGCTCGATCAACTTGCGTACCGCCTCTGCCAACCCCGCCGCATCATCGACCTCGATCAACGCATCGGCCTGGCGCAGCATCGCCGCAATCTCCAGAAAGTTGAACACATGTGGCCCACTTAGCACTGGCTTGGCCAGTGCCGCCGGTTCCAGCAGGTTGTGGCCGCCATTGGGCACCAGGCTACCGCCGACAAAAGCGCTGTCGGCCAGGGCATAGAGAAACAGCAGTTCGCCCATGGTGTCGCCGACCAGCACCTGGTGCTGCGCGCCCACCACCTCGCCACTGGAGCGGCGCACACTGGCAAACCCTTGGCCCACGCTGAGCTCGAACACGCTGTTGAAGCGTTCCGGGTGCCGTGGCACCAGGATCAGCAAGGCGTCGCCATGCAGGGCCAGCAACTGACGGTGGGCCGCCAGGACAATGGCGTCCTCGCCCTCGTGGGTGCTGGCGGCGATCCAGATCGGCCGGCTGCCGGCCTGCCATGCCTGGCGCAGCGCAGCAGCACGTTCCAACAGATGGCTATCGACCTTCAGGTCAAACTTGATCGAGCCGGTCACCTGCACGCACTCAGGCCGTGCGCCCAGCTGGCGGAAGCGTTCGGCCTCGGTCTCGGTCTGCACCGCAATCAGGCTCATCTGCGCCAGCATCGGCGCCGTCAGCTTGGCGAACTTCGCATAGCCGCGCGCCGAACGCTCCGACAACCGCGCGTTGGCCAGCGCCACCGGGATGCCGCGCAGGGCGCACTGGTGAATGTGGTTGGGCCACAGTTCGGTTTCCATGATCACCGCCAGGCGTGGCTGCACATGATCCAGAAAACGCCCCGCCGCCCACGGCAGGTCATACGGCAGGTAGCAATGCTGTACCCGTGGCTCGTTGCCGAACAGCGCCTGGATGCGCTCGGACCCGGTAGGGGTCATGCAGGTGATGGTGATCGGCAGCTCGGGGTGGCGCAGCAGCAGTTCGCGAATCATCGGCGCGGCGGCGATGCTCTCGCCCACCGACACCGCGTGCACCCAGATACCGCCGGTGCGCATGGCTGGCAGGTTGCGCGCGAAGCGCTCGCCGATCCGCTTGGCATAGGCCGGCGCCTTGCGTGCACGCAGCCACAGCCGCAACGCTACCAGTGGCAGCCCCAGGTGAAACAGCAGGGTATAGAGAGTTCTGTTCATGGCGGCGGAGTTTACTAGCAGCGCGGCCGCTTAACCAATGGCCCGCAGGTGCCAGGTAAAGCACTCGGCCAGGTAGCGCGCGGCCGGGCCCAGTGGCTCGTCGCGGCGCCACACCAGTTCAACCACCAGCGCCGGCGGCACCCATTCGCTGTTCAGCTCCACCATCTGCTGCTGGTACGCCGGGTACTGCACCACATGCCGTGGCAGCCAGGCCCAGCCCAGGCCGCGCATCAGCAGCTCGGCCATCACGTAGAAGCTGTCGGCGCGCCAAATCTGCGGGCTGATGGGGTCGCCGCCGGGGTAGCGGCTGCTTTCCAGGGCCACCAACAGCTGGCGGTGCCGGGCCAACTGCTGGCGGCTGACGTGGGCGTGGCTGGCCAGCGGATGGTCGACCGAACACACGGTGACCATCTCGACGCTGCCCAGGGCGCGGCGTTCAAGCGCGGCGGGCATGTGCTCATGGTGAAACAGCAAGCCCAGGTCGGCACGGCGCTCCACCAGCTTGCGCGCCACGTCGCCCGGCGCGCTGTTGGCCAGTTGCACTTCCACCGCGGGGTAGCGGCCCGCCAGCTTCTCCAGGCTGTCGAGCACCGGCTGGTAGGGCATGGCCTCGTCCTGGGCCAGGCGCAGCTGCGCTTCCTGGCCGCGGTGCAGGGCCAGCGCGCGGCCGTCCAGGCGCTCGCACTGGCGCAGCAGCTCCCGGGCTTCTTCCAGCAGCGCCCTGCCCGCCTCGGTGAGCTGCGGCTGGCGGCCGCTGCTGCGGTTGAACAGGCTCACGCCCAGGTCGTCCTCGAGCAGGGCAATCGCGCTGCTGACTGCCGACTGGGCACGGCCCTGCTGCCGCGCCACGGCGGAAAACGAACACTGCTCGGCCACCTGCACGAACAGCTGGATCTGCTCCAGATTCCATTGGATGCCCATGGCAACCTATCTCCAATAGCGATAGGTATTCACTTTACCTCATCTGCCCAGCCTCTAGAATGCGAGCCATCTCAAGAGGGTTCACACATGACTGCCTACTACTTCCTCGCTATCGCCATCTGCTGCGAAGTCATCGCCACCACCAGCATGAAAGCTGTAAAGGGCCTGAGCACCCCGCTGCCGTTGATCCTGGTGATCTGCGGCTACGCCATCGCGTTCTGGATGCTGATCCTGGTGGTGCGGGTGATTCCCGTCGGCGTGACCTACGCCATCTGGTCGGGCATGGGCATCGTGCTGGTGAGCATCGCCGCGCTGGTGGTCTACGGGCAGAAACTGGACATGCCCGCCATCGCCGGCATGGGCCTGATCCTGCTGGGCGTGGTGGTGATCCAGCTGTTCTCGAAAACCGCCGGGCACTGAGTCTGTATACTGCGGGTCTGTTTTCGCCTGTGAGGTTGCTTGATGTCTTCCGCTATTTCCACTGACGTGCTGATTGTCGGCGCCGGCATCGCTGGCCTGTGGCTCAACGCCCGCTTGCGGCGCCTGGGCTATTCGACCGTGCTGGTGGAAAACGCCAGCCTGGGCGGCGGGCAGAGCCTCAAGTCCCAGGCCATCATCCATGGCGGCGCCAAGTACGCGCTGCACGGTGCCCTGACGGGCGCCAGCGAGGCCATCGCCGACATGCCGCGGCGCTGGCGCGAGGCCCTGGCCGGCACCGGCGAGGTGGACCTGAGCGGCGTGCGCGTGCTGTCCCAGGCCCATTACCTGTGGTCGCCGGGCACTATCGCGGGCAACCTCACCAGTTTCTTCGCCAGCAAGGCCGTGCGTGGCCGCGTCGACCAGGTCAAGGGCGACGAGCTGCCGCCGGCGCTGCAGGACAAGGCCTTCAAGGGCAAGGTCTACCGCCTGGCCGAGCTGGTCATCGACACCCCCGGCGTAATCGAGCGCCTGGCGCAACTGGGCGGTGACGGCCTGCTGGCCGGCGAACGCCTGGAACCGCTGTTGGACAACGGCCAGCTGGCCGGCCTGCGCGTCGACGGCCGCGAGATCCGCGCCCAGCGCGTGGTGCTCAGCGCCGGTGCCGGCACTGCCGAGCTGCTGGCCAGCCTGGGCGTGGACCAGCCGGCCATGCAACGCCGGCCGCTGCACATGATTCTGGCCAAGGGCGCCAGCCTCAAGCCGCTGTACGCCCACTGCCTGGGCGGTGGCACCAAGCCCCGCATCACCGTGACCACCCACCCGGCGGCCGATGGCCAGTGGGTGTGGTACCTGGGCGGCGACATCGCCGAGGCCGATGGCGTGGCCCGCTCGCCGGCCGAGCAGATCGCCACCGCGCAGAAGGAACTGGGGCAACTGCTGCCCTGGGTCGACCTCAGCCAAGTGCAGTGGGCCACCCTGCGCGTGGACCGCGCCGAGCCGGCACAGTCCGGCCTGGTGCGTCCCGACAACGCCTTCCTGGCCGAACAGGGCGCGCTGCTGGTGGGCTGGCCGACCAAGCTGGCCCTGGCGCCGGACTTCGCCGACCGGGTCATCGCCAGCCTGGAAGGCGCCGGCATCAAGCCGGGCAGCCACGCACCGCTGCCGGCCCTGCCCCGCCCGCCCATGGGCCAGACCCCTTGGGAGCAGCTGCTGCCATGACCGTCGCCACCTTGCACAACCTGCACCGCCCGCTGGGCAGCACCGGCCTCAGCGTCTCGCCGCTGGGCCTGGGCACCGTCAAGCTGGGCCGTGACCAAGGGGTGAAATACCCCAACGGCTTCACCATTCCCGACGACGCGCAGGCGCGCCAGTTGCTGGACCAGGCGCGCCAGTTGGGCATCAACCTGATCGACACCGCGCCTGCCTACGGCACCAGCGAAACCCGCCTGGGCCCGCTGCTGCGCGGCCAGCGCCAGGACTGGGTGATTGTCAGCAAAGTGGGCGAAGAGTTCGAGGCCGGCCAGTCCCGCTTCGACTTCAGCGCCGAACACACGCGCTTCTCCGTGGAACGCAGCCTCAAGCGCCTGGAAACCGACTTCATCGACTTGGTGCTGGTGCACTCCGATGGCAACGACCTGGCCATTCTCGAGCAGACCGGGGTGTACGAAGCCCTGGCGCGCCTGAAGCAGGAAGGCAAGATCCGCGGCTTCGGCTTCTCCGGCAAGACCGTGGCCGGCGGCCTGAAAGCGCTTGAGGCCGGCGATTGCGCCATGGTCACCTACAATCTCAACGAACAGGGCGAACGCCCGGTGCTGGACTACGCTGCCACGCACGGCAAGGCCATCCTGGTGAAGAAGGCCCTGGCCAGCGGCCACGCCTGCCTGAGCCCGGGCACCGACCCGGTGCGCGCCAGTTTCGAGCTGCTGTTCGCCCACCCTGGTGTCGCCAGTGCTATTGTCGGCACCATCAACCCGTTGCACCTGGCCCACAACGTGGCCACCGCAGCCGCTGTGATACGCGGGAGCTGACACATACGGAGCCGCCCACGCGGCCGACCCCGACGCAAGGAGGAGCCGACATGCCGCGTACCCTGATAAGAAAAAACCCCAGCAACTTCAAGACCCTGCCGCTGTTCGTCGAAGCCACGCCCGAAGGCCTGAGCTACCAGAGCATCGGCATGCCGCTGAACTTCGCGCAGACCCTGCAGCGCCGCCGCCAGGTGGCCGTCGAAGACCCCCAGCGCTTCTCCCTGGAGCTGGCCAACCTGGGCGTGTCGGTGCGCCTGACCCTGACCTGGCAGAACCGCGACTACTGGATTCTGGTCCGCCAGCGCCGCCAGGACCGCGGCGACGTGGTGCTCAAGCTGATCTCCGGCTACGTGCCGGCCCACGAGCTGAACCTGCCATTGCTTACCGCCATCCAGGAGGTGGCCGAGGAATGCCTGCTGGAAACCAGCGAAGGCTGGCTGGTCGGCAAATTCAACGACACCTGGCTGCCCACGCCCTACACCGGCGCCCTGCACTACCGCGAGAAAATGCCGTTCAAGCTGCGGCCGCTGTCCGGCGCGGCGCTGCCGGTGCGCACCGGAAGCTTGAACCTGATCGAGCGGCCACGCGCCTACGTGCACCTGCCCACGGCGTCGCTGCAGCTGGTGTACGACTTGCGCCTGGAAGTGCCGAAGGAAGTGAAGTCGCTGAGCCTGTTCCACGTCGACGAGCGGCTGGAGAATGACCAGTTGGTCGCGCGGCTGGACCGCAGCAAGCCGGACCTGTATCTGATGCCGGTGGACGACGGCAAGCCGGCCGCCGAGCTGTACACGCTAAAGAAAGGCCAGCTGCACCCGGCCAGCACGCGCGGCGTGCACCTGGCCGAAAGCTTCGCCCAGCAGCAGGGCTGGGTGGTGCACGACGAGCGGATTCGCTGGAAGGACTGGCTGCACCAGCAGGGGCTGGCGCCGGTGCATCAACCGCGCACCGGGCTGCGCAAACTGACGCACAAGGCGCGGGCGCTGCTGCGCCTGGCGCGTGGCAATTTGCATAAAACCTGAGTAGACACACAACCCCGTAGCCGCTGCCGCAGGCTGCGCTGGCCCGATTGCACACCGGAGATCTCCGGCGAGGCACAGGGCCAGCGCAGCCTGCGGCAGCGGCTACGCAGGGCGTCAGTTGCTGCGGATTTTCTCGACGATGGCGGTGGTCGAGCTGTTCTCCACCAGCCCCAGCACCTTCACGGTGCCGCCGTAGGCGCTGACGATGTCGGCGCCCACTACCTGGTCCACCGAGTAATCACCGCCTTTCACCAGCACGTCGGGACGCACGTGGGTCAGCAGGTTTTCCGGGGTGCCTTCGCTGAAGCTGATCACCCAGTCCACTGCGCCCAGCCCAGCCAGCACGGCCATGCGCCGGTCGACGCTGTTGATCGGCCGGCCCGGGCCTTTCAGGCGGCTCACCGAGGCGTCGTCGTTGACCGCCACGATCAGCCGGTCGCCTTGGGCGCGGGCCTGCTCCAGGTAGGTTACGTGGCCGGCGTGCAGAATGTCGAAGCAGCCGTTGGTGAAGACGATCTTCTCGTTGTGCGCGCGGGCATCCTCGATCGCCAGCAGCAGCTGGTCGAGGCCCAGCACACCGCGCTCCGAACCTTCTTCGCGCTGGATGGCGCGGCGCAGTTCCGGGGCGCTGATGGCCGCGGTACCCAGCTTGCCAACCACGATGCCCGCAGCCAGGTTGGCCAGGGCCACGGCGTGGGGCAGTTCCTCGCCCGCGGCAATGGCAGCGGCCAGGGTGGAAATCACCGTGTCGCCGGCACCGGTCACGTCGAACACTTCGCGGGCACGGGCTGGCAGGTGAAGCGCCGGGTGGCCCGGGCGCAGCAGGGTCATGCCGTGCTCGCCACGGGTCACCAGCAAGGCGCCCAGCTCCAGGTCGCTCATCAGCTTGGCGCCCTTGGCCACCAGCTCGGCCTCATCGGCGCAACCGCCAACGATGGTCTCGAACTCGCTGAGGTTCGGGGTGATCAGGCTGGCGCCACGGTAGATGGAGAAGTCCTTGCCCTTGGGGTCGGCCAGCACCGGGATACCCTTGGCGCGGGCAGCCTGGATCAGGCTCTGGTGGTTCTTCAACGCGCCCTTGCCGTAGTCGGACAGCACCAGCACCTTGATGCCTTCGAGCAAGGCGTCGACTTCCGCGCCCAGCGACAGCGGATCGGTGGCGAAGGGTTCTTCGAAGTCGATGCGCAGCAGTTGCTGGTGGCGGCTCATCACCCGCAGCTTGACGATGGTCGGCTGGTGGGCGATGCGTTGGAAATGGGCACGCACGCCTGCAGCGTGCAGGCTGTTGGCGAGGCTCTCGGCCGCCTCGTCCTGGCCGGTGACACCCACCAGCGAAGCGGGGGCGCCAAGGGCGGCGATGTTCAGGGCAACGTTGGCCGCGCCACCTGGGCGATCCTCGATCTGCTCGACCCGTACCACCGGCACCGGTGCCTCAGGCGAAATGCGTGAGGTACCGCCATGCCAATAGCGGTCGAGCATGACATCGCCGACCACCAGGACAGGGGCTTGATCGAATCGCGGCATGGACAACTTCATGGGCAACCCACATACAAAATAGACAAGGGCGCGATATTAGCACAGGGCGGCGCTTGCCTTCAGAAGGCATGCGACCGGCTGGCTCGCTCAAGGGATCTGCAGGCGGTCCAGCAGCATGGCGGTGGCCTGGCCGAGGTCCAGCAGCTCGGTGTCGATGTCGCAATCTGCGTCCAGAGGGGCCTCATAAGGGCTGTCCAGGCCGGTAAAATCCTTGATCTGGCCGCTCAGGGCTTTCTGGTAAAGGCCCTTGGGGTCGCGCCGCGCACAGGTGGCGAACGAGGTACTGACATACACGCTGAAGAATTCGCCCGGCCCGAACAGCGCCTTCGCGGCGTCACGCTCCGCGCGGAACGGCGAAATCGCCGAGACGATGACGATCAGCCCGGCGTCCACCATCAGCCGCGCCACTTCGGCAACCCGGCGGATGTTCTCCCTGCGCGCCGCGGCGCTCATGCCCAGGTCGTTGCACAGCCCGCCGCGCACGTTGTCGCCGTCGAGCAGGAAGGTGTGCAGCGAGCGCTGATTGAGTTGCACCTCCAGGGCATTGGCCAGGGTCGACTTGCCGGCCCCCGACAACCCGGTCATCCAGATGCACCGCGGGCGCTGGCCCTTGATGGCGGCCCGGGCCTGCACCGGCACGGCCAGGGTATAGGGGCGTATCTGTGGTTGCTCACTACGGCGCAGCAGCACTTCATTCATAGCCAAGCAACTCATAGTCACGTTGATAGGCGCGGCGCACCAGGCGCCGGGTTCGTACACTGCAGAACTCCCGGGCCAGGGCCTCGACCCGGTTGCGCGAGCGGTTGACCAGCGGCAGCTCGCGGCTCACGCCGAAGCGCTCGCACAGCTGGCCGAAGTCGCGCTGGATATGCTCCTGGCGGCCGATGAAGTCCATCGACAGGTGGCCCAGGGAGTCCACCAGGAAATCGGTCTGCGGCGCGAAATGGATCTGCTTGCGCAGGTTGTCCCCATGCAACCAATGGCTGACGAAGGTGTTGAAGTCGTTGTAGCGGCTGACCATGGCATGGGCCTGGCCGTCGCGGGCGTTGGGGCGCCCCTTGAGGTAGGCGAACGCCGAATACG
Source organism: Pseudomonas imperatae (assembly GCF_057128625.1). NCBI lineage: Bacteria > Pseudomonadati > Pseudomonadota > Gammaproteobacteria > Pseudomonadales > Pseudomonadaceae > Pseudomonas > Pseudomonas imperatae. The sequence continues at coordinate 169,648 of NZ_JBSKHP010000003.1, forward strand.
CGCGCTCCAGCGGGTCGCGCACGAAGGCAAACTTGAAGCTTGCGGCGAATTGCTCGGGAAACTGCTGCTCGTACCAGTACAGGGGAATATGACCGGGGAACCAGCCGTCGAACAGCGCCGTGCTGACACTGCTGCCCGCGCACTTGGGCACATGGATGAACAGGCAGCCGCGTTCGGCGAACGCCTGGGGAAATGTCAGGGAGCCGGACATGGACTTGTTCACAGCCTGGCGGTCGACCACGGACAGGCGCCCCAGCAGGAACGCCCGCTGGGGCTTTGGAAGCAACTTCCAGATCATACGTTGCAGCATTGCAGCACCCGAGTGTTAAAGGCGGGCCCCGTGTGGGTTACCCGCGCATCGAGGGCAGACAATAGCAACTGGCAGCTGAAGAAATATTTAGCCTTGGTCAACAACGTAAAGGGGGCGACACATATGCCGCCCCCCAGGTACCACGCGCTTTACATTGGCCGTCAGGTGATGTCGGCGGTCACCGGCTCGTCCAGGCCCATGGCGTGCAGCTTGGCGTAGAAGCCGTTGTGCGCCAGCAGCTCGTCGTGGGTGCCACGCTCGACGATACGGCCCTGGTCCATCACCAGGATCAGGTCGGCTTTCTCGATGGTCGACAGGCGGTGCGCGATCACCAGGGTGGTGCGGCCTTTCATCACCTGGTCAAGGGCCGCCTGGATATGCCGCTCGGACTCGGTGTCCAGCGCCGAGGTGGCCTCGTCGAGGATCAGCACCGGAGCGTTCTTGAGCAGCGCACGGGCAATGGCCAGGCGCTGGCGCTGGCCACCGGACAGCAGCACGCCGTTCTCGCCCACCTGGGTGTCGAAGCCTTCGGGCAGCTGCTCGATGAACTCCTTGGCATAGGCATCGGCCGCGGCTTTCTCGATGTCGGCGCGCGGGGCACCGGCCAGGTCGCCGTAGGCGATGTTGTTGGCCACGGTGTCGCTGAACAGCGTGACATGCTGGGTGACCTGGGCGATGTGGCGGCGCAGGTTGATCAGCTTGAAGTCCTCGACCTCGACACCGTCGATCAGAATTTCACCCTGGTCGTGGTGGTAGAAACGCGGGATCAGGCTGGCCAGGGTCGACTTGCCACTGCCCGAACGCCCCACCAGCGCCACCATCTGCCCCGGCTCGACGCTGAAGCTGATGTCGTCCAGCACACGGCGGTCGGTTTCCGGGTAGGTGAAGCTCAGGTTGCGCACTTCCAGGCGGCCGCTGACGCGGTCGCGCTCCACGGTGCCGGTGTCGACTTCCGGGGTCTCGTCCAGCTGTTCGAAGATGCTTTCCGCGCCCGCCACACCTTTCTGGATGGTGGAGCTGACCTCGGACAACTGGCGGATCGGCTTGGGCAGCAGGCCGGCCAGGGTGATGTAGGCGATCATGTCGCCAGCCGAGGCGTCGCCACGTAGGAACAGCACCAGGAACATCAGCACGGCCATGGCCGTGTAGATCACCAGTTGCAGCATCGGCGTGTAGATGGAACCGGTGCGGGTCATGCGCAGTTGCTTGTCGGTGTTGCTCTGGCTGGCGGCCAGGAAGCGATCACGCTCGAAGGCCTCGCCACCGAAGCTGCGCACCACGCGGTAGCCCTGGATGGTCTCGGAGGCCACGTGGGTGACGTCGCCCATGGCCACCTGGATCTTCTTGCTCTGCTTGCGGAATTTGCCGCTGGCGGTGCGCACCATGATCGCGATCAGCGGCAGGATGGCAACCATCACCAGGGTCAGGCGCCAGTTCATCAGCAACAGCGAGCCGAACAGGAACACCACGGTCATGCCTTCGCGAATTACTACCTTGACCGCGTCGGTGGCCGCGCCCGTGACCATGGTCACGTTGAAGGTGATGCGCGAGATCAGGCGCCCGGAGTTGTTCTGGTCGAAATAGCGGTTGGGCAGCGTCAACAGGTTGTTGAACAGCTCGATGCGCAGGTCCTGCACCAGGCCCAGGGAAACCTTGGCAAGGAAGTAGTTGCCGAGGTACGACCCCAGCCCCTGCCAGGCGGCGATCAACACGATCAGCAGCGGCACCGCCTGCAACAGGCGCAGGTCACGCAGGTAAGGGACCGTGGGGAACAGCGAGGCGTTAGGGTTGGTCAGGCCATCCACGAAGTACTTGAGGATGTAGCCCAACATCGGTTGCGTGGACGCGAAAATGAGGAAGCCCACGATACTCAAGGCGAAAATGCCTACATATGGCCGCATATAAGACAGCAGGCGGAAGTAGACCTTGAGGCTGGACGGTTCGGCTTTTTCTGACTGACTCATAGAAATCTGCACGTACAAGAGAGCGGAAATACTAACACAGGGTCGGCCGGTTAAGCGTATGGGGCCCGGCTGGGGTATGATAGCCGGCTATTTTCAGGGGGCCGGCATGCAAAGACTCGACTACGCGGACTATCAGGTCCTTCGCCAGGGCGCCCGGGTGATCGAGGCCGACGGCCACGGCGAGAAGGTACTGCTGCTGCCCGATGGCAACTTCCTCAAGCTGTTCCGCCGCAAGCGCGTCATCACCTCCGCCGCCCTGTTCCCCTACGCCCAGCGTTTCGCCAGCAACACCGAGGCCCTGCGCAAGCGTGACATTCCTTGCCCGCGCATCCTGGCCACCTACCGGGTGGCCGAGATCGAGCGCGACGTGGTGCACTACGCGCCACTGCCCGGCGACACCCTGCGCCAGCTGATCACCGGGGCGGAGCCGCCGCCGCGGGCGCTGCTGACCCAATTCGCCACCTTCGTCGCCGGCCTGCATGAACGCGGCGTGTATTTCCGCTCGCTGCACCTGGGCAACGTGGTGATGACGCCGGAAGGCGAGTTGGGGCTGATCGACATCGCCGACCTGCGCACCTACCCCTGGGCCCTGCGCAAGAGCCTGTGCCTGCGCAACTTCCAGCACATGCTGCGCTACGAGCAGGACCGCGACTGGCTGATGCAGGACGGCGGCCTGCCGTTCTTCCAGGCCTACGCCGCCCATGCGCCGCAGCGCTGGGACAGCGGCCAGCTGGCTGAACGCCTGAGCTGACCCGCCTGAAATCTCCCTGTGGGAGCTGGCTTGCCAGCGAGCTGTTGATGCCCTGAAAGCTCGCTGGCAAGCCAGCTCCCACAAAGACAGTTGCTGCTACGGGGCTTCGGTGGGCTGGCGGGGCAGGCACATGACCAGCAGCACCGGCACCCACACCGCCAGCCACATGGCACGGTTGCGGCCGAACAGGGCGAACACATCGAACTGAATGGCCACGCAGGCAAACACCCAGAACAGCAACGCCGCCATGCCCAGGGCCTGGTGCCGCAGGCGATAGGCCTGCACCCCCACCCAGCCCCACATCACCAGCCACACGCCCGTGGCGATCACGCCGTAGCGAATGGCGGTGTCGAGAATGAAGTTGTGGCAGTGCTCAAGGTCCTGGCCCGGCATGTCCATGCGGTAGTCACCACTGATGCCGATGCCCACCCACGGGTGCGCCTTGATGAACCCGACGGCCTGGCGCAGCAGCTCCAGGCGCTCGGAATCACCCCGCGCCAGCAGCGATGGGTCGACCCACAGCACCAGCCCCGCGCAGCCCAGGCCCACCAGCGCGGTCAACCAATGGAATTTCCTGCCCCCGGCCAGCACATAGGCGATAGCCGCGGCAGCCGTCGCCAGCAGCGCGCCACGGCTGCCCGACAACACCACGAACACCAGCGAGCAAAGATTCAGCGCCCCCCACAACACCCGCGCCCAACCTGCGCGCGGCCACCAGGTCAGGCCCATTATCATCAGGCAGGCGATCGAATAGGCCGCCGGGTTGGGGTTGTCCATGAAGCCGCCAAAGCCGAAGAGGCGGTCGATGTGGCGCATCGGGTAGGTCACCAGCCCGGCCAACGCATACAGCCCCGCCAGCGCGCCCCAGAGGATGATCATCAACTGCAGGCCCCAGGCGTTGAACCGCCCCCACAAGGCCCAGCCCAGCACCAGCAGCAGGAACAGCGACTCGCGCTTGACCATGGTCAACGGCATGTCCAGGTTGTCCATGGGCCAGGCCTGGGTCACCAGCGCCCACGCCAGCAGCGCCAGGTACCCCCACAACTCCTTGCGCTCGCGCAGCATCACCCCGGCGTCACGGTAATGGCGCACCAGCAGGTACAGGCTTGGCGCGTAGGCGAACGCCGACAGCAGCCACACGTAGAACTTCAGGTTCGGCGTCAGCAGCACACCCGCCACGCTCCAGAACAGCCCGAAGCCCAACAGCAGGCCGGCGATGCCCAGCTTGCCGCGCAACTGCTGCACGCCCGCCCGGATAGGGCCCACGGCGAAATCGAAATGGTGCTGCTGGGGGTAAAGTGATGCCACGCCTTATTCCTTGGAGAAACCGAATTTTGATTTGAACAGGTAGCGCCTGAAGCGCTTCCAGGTGACGCGGTCCCAGCTGCGCACCGGCAGGCTGGCGAACAGCTCGCGAGCCAGGCAGTAGTCATACCGCACCGCCTGCTTGAGCGCCTTGTTGACCACCGCCACCCGCGCACGTGCATAGGCGGGGTGGTCCTTGTAGCGGTCAATGACCTGCATGTCGTAGGTCAGCTGGCTTTTGTAGGCGGTCTTGGAGATGTTGGTGTCGTGGCGACGGTAGAGGGTCAACGCCTGCGGCAGCACGTCGATGGTGTACCCCAGGTGCGCGATTTTCAGCGTCATCTGGAAGTCCTGGATACGGATGCTCGGGTCATAGCCACCCACCCGCTCGATGGCCTCACGGCGATACATGGCCACCGGCGCACCCACCGAGTACGCCTGCTCCAGCAACCGGGCGAAATCGAAGCGCTCGATGTCCACGTAGCTTGAGGCCTCGCGCTTGATTTCGGCGCCCTGGGCATCGATGAAGATGACCCGGCCGCCGACGCAGCCGACCTCGGGGTGCTGCTGCAGGTGGCTGACCTGCAGCTTCAAGCGGCCAGGCAGCATCACGTCATCGGAATCGGGGGTGATGATGAAGTCGCCCCGGGCGTGGCTCAAGGCAAGGTTCAACGCCGCGCTGACGCCCTGGTTGCTCTGTTCGTAGTACTGGAATGAGTGTGCCTGGGCCAGCGCCTTGATCTTTTCGCCGCTGCTGTCGGTAGAACCGTCATTGACCACGATCAGCTCTACATTGTCGTAGTCCTGCCGCAAGATGCTCAGCAGGCATTCCTCGATGTAGAGTTCGTGGTTGTAACAAGGAACCAGTATCGATACCAATGGCCATTTCATCTTGATGCTCAGTCCCTTACTGCTGTGGCACAGCCTTCGTCCAACGGTCCCTATCCCTGTGTCACCGCCTTGCGTAGACACCCTATCCTGACACCCATCGGCGCACCCGCAGCCAGAACTCGCCCAGGCTTCCCTCAAGACTAGATGGACGCAGCGGCGCCTGCATGGCCTCGACAATCTGCGCGCCGATACGATCGAAACCGTAGCGGCTCTCCACCAGCTCCTTGCCGTTCTGCGCGATGGCGCGCACCAGCTGCGGATTGGCGCGTAACGCTTGCAGCTTTTCCTGCAACTGGCTTACCGAGGTGTACAGCACCAGGTTGTGCATGTCGACGAAGCCCAACGCACGGTTCTCTGCCTCACCTTGATCGTAGGCCAGCAGCACGCACCCGCACGCCATCGCTTCGAAATTCTTGATCATGTACTCGCCCATGCCCACGTCGGCGCTGACGAAGAAGCGAATACGGTTCAGGGTATTCAGATAGTCGTCACCGGACTTCGTTCGGGTCACCAGCAGATTTTCACACGCGCCCAGCTCATCCAGCAGCGCCTTGCGCCCGCTGTAGGCGACGCTGCCGGTGCTGCCCACGAATGCCAATTCGATGTCACGTTCCACGCCCAGGTCACGGAGCAACGTCTGGTCATAGCCTTTTGCCACGAAGGCGGCGTCGAAGCCCTCCTGCGCAAGGCGCTGGGTGACCTGGTAGCCGGAGCTGATCACCCGCACCCAGGGAATGTTGCGGTAGTGCCGGCTGAATTTGCCGGTGTACTTGCAATCAATGTAGTTCTGGTAGGCGTCGTGCTCCAGGATCACCAGGTTGGGCACGCTGCGGATGAACGCCACTTGGCGGATCTCCTGCTTGAAACGCAGGAAAAACAGGATGCGGTGATATTGGCTGGCGTCCACCTCACGGCGGAAGTAGCCACGCAGGTCACGCTGGTCGGCGCTGTCCAGCCAGCGCAGGTCGCACTCGCAATGGTCGGCCACGGCCTGATAGAGGCGGTCCAGGATCACCCGCTGCTCTTTTTGAACCAGAAACAGGACCTTCATCATTTACTCCGCGACGGCGAACCGATCCAAAACAGCTCATGGCGGCGCACGGCCTTGCGCATGAATTCATTCTCGCCATACGGCGGCCAGCGGCGCCCGGCCAGCAGCTGCTGCAACCAGCGACGCACCTTGCGCTTGAACGGCGGCGCCGGCTGCAAGTCGTGCATCATGCCCAGGGCCATGGCCTTGTCCACCTGCACGGTGGGGGCCAGTTCCAGGCTGAGCGGCACCATAACCTGCGACGCATCAAAAAAAGGTGGAAGGCTGACACCGGCATGCGCATCGCCCATGGGCCAGCGGTCGTTGTCATGCAGGTGGTTGGCATAACCCAACAAAGTGTGCGGTTGCCACCCAGTGCCCTGCAAGGCTTCCAGCACGGCAGTTTGTGAGCAGATGTGATCCGGGTGCGGGTCGATGGCCGCATCGGGCATCACCAGCACCTCGGGGCGCGCCAGCTCGATCAGCGCGCGCAGGTCGGCCAGCAGGTTGTTCCAGCTGGGCACCCCATCATCGCCGGGCAGGGCAATGCGGTTGTATTGGCGGAACAGGCGGGTGTCGTCCAGCTGCGCCTCGCGGGACGCCACCGGCTGGTCAGGCGCGGCCTGCATGGCGGGTAGCTGCAGGCAGAAATAGCCCAGCTGCACGCAGCGCTCCTGGGCCACGCCGGCCCAGGCCGGCACGGCGATGCTGTCCCAGGCGCGCAGGCGGCCCTTGAGGCGCGCGGCGTCTGCCATGGGCAGGCCCATGGCCTGGTAGTGCTCGGCTTCGATCTCACCTGCGGTTAGGGTGACCACCCAGGTATCCGCCTGGCTGTACAGGCCGAAAGCTGCCAGTTCGGCGTCGTCGGCATGGGGAGCGATGACCATCACGCGCTGCTGGCGCAGGTCCGGGTGGCGCCACAGCCACGCCTGCGGCTCGCCTTGCAGGCGGCAATGACGCCCGCGCAGTTGCAGCTCGCCCGCCGCCAGGGCCGGGCCGAAGCTGCTCAGGTTCAGGTAGCGCAGGCCATCGACGCCACGCTCGAAGGCCTGGCGGTCAGCCTGGCCGCCACCGCTGATTTCCACCCACGGATCGACGAAACGCCCCAGCCAGCCGGCCTTGACCTTGACTGCCAGCACCAGCGTCTCGCTGCCGTCCAATGCCAGCGGCTCGCCCAGGCGCAGGCGGCCGTCGGCCAGGGTCACGGCCGGCTGCGTGGCGCTGTCGCCAAAGTTGTATTGGTAGTCGTCGCCAGGGGCGTAGAACAGGTGGTCGGCAAACCAGGCCTCGTGAGCCACCCACGCCAGCACGGCCAGCAGCGGCGCCAGCCACCACTTCACCAGTACGCCCAGCAGGACCAACACCACCAGCCCTGCCAGCAGGGCCAGGCGCTTGTTGCGACGATGACGCTTGAGGAGCTGCTGTTTTCGGCTCAAATCTGGAATACCGGTACCGGGTTGCACCAACGATCCTTGTACTCGCGGTCAGCGCGGCCGAAGGAGAAGCGCAACGCCTTGCCAAGGAAACGGGCATCTTCCCACGCAGCCTGGGTGTTGAGGAAGCTGAGCACGCTGCCCGGGCTGAAGGCACGGGTCTGCGGGTCGACGCCGCCGTTGATGTATTCGACGCTGACCCACTCGGGCGCCTCCACCCGATAAACCAGCTGGATGGCGATGGGCGCGTCGTTGAGGAACAGCACCGAGCCGATCAGCAGCTCGCGCAACAGCTCCACCACCTCGGCCATGTGCTCGGCGCCGGTGGCCGGGAATTCCCAGCGGCGCAGGAACAGGTCGCAGTACATGGCGGCAAGTTCGCTGCTGCTGAAGTCGCTGACCGGGCGCACCACCCCGCCCGCCTCTTCCAGCAGGCGCAGCTCGCGGCGCTGGTTGTAGCGGAATTTCTTCGACAGGTCTTCGGGGGTGCGGGCCATGGCCAGCGATTCAGCCTGGGGCTTGAGCGTGGCGAAACGGCCCTGGTTGAGTTCCGACAGGTAGCGCCCGGCATGCCGCAGCGGCGCCTGGGCGTCGCTGGCGGCGGGCAGGATCAGCTCGGCGTTGCCCAGGTCGAACAGGCCTTTCTTGCCCGCGCGCTTGAGCTCGTCCTTGGACAAGGCCAGCGAGCGGCCCCAGGTAGGAATGGCCGCGCGCAGCTCGCCCGCCTGCTCCCAGCCCAGGTAGCGCACCGGGATCCCGGCCAAACCGGCCAGGCGCTCCACCACCAGTGGGTGGGTGGCCACGCTACCGCCAAAACGCTGCCATGCCTGTGCATAAGTGCCAGCGTCGATCTGGGTCCAGCCGCGCTCGCGCCAGCCTTGAAAACGGTTGAGCATCAAGCCTCCGCAGTAATGTCGGTGACTTGCGGCAAGCGCCAGAAAGTCTCGCGTACGGCCTGGTCCGAGAAACGCTCGGCCAGGCGTTGCAGCATAAGGTCGGCGCAGGCCTGGCGTTGTTCGCCGTCCAGCGTCGACAGGTGCACCAGCGCCTGGGCCAGGTGTTCGGCGTCGCCGAAGGGGAACAGGATACCCACCCCTTCGACCACTTCCTTGGCACCGCCACAGGCCGTGGCCAACAGCGGCACGCCGGCGGCCATGGCTTCGAGCAGCACCATGCCGAACGGCTCGTTGTCCGAGCTCAAGGCAAACACGTCGAAGGCGCGGAAATAGCGCCGCGCTTCCGGCACTTGCCCCAGGAAGCGCACACGTTCGCTGATTTTCAGCTCCGCAGCCAGTTCCTTGAGGTCCTGTTCCAGGCGCCCGGTGCCCATGATCACCAGCTGTGCACTGGCCGGCAGCGTTGGCAGCGCCTGGGCGAAGCCACGCAGCAGCGTGGCCTGGTCCTTGTCCGGGTGCAGGCGGCCGACGTTGCCGACAATCCAGGCATCGGCGTCCAGCTTCAGCGCTTCACGCGCCTGGGCCGCAGGCAGCTGGCTGGCTTGCAGCGCGGCCACGTCGATGCGGTTGTACAGGGTGCGGATGCGCCCGGTCGGCCACTTGGGCAGGCACTGGCGCATGTCGTCGCGCACCGCGTCCGACACGCCCAGGAGGCTCAGGCGCTTGCGGAACAGGTGCGCGAACAGCTTGCGCGAGCCACGCTGGTAGTCGCCGAAGGCATGGTGCACGCCGATCACCGGCAACGCGGTGGCCAGCAGGGTGATGTAGATGGGCTTGAAACGGTGGGCGATGCAGAAGCTGAAGTCGCGACTGGCGGCAATCTTGCGCAAGTCGCGAATGGCGCCCAGCTTCAGGCCACGAATGGCCTTGGAACTGTATTCCATGAACAGCACTTCATCGCTGGCGCAGCCCGCCGCCACCTGCGGGTCGGCGACCCCGGTCAAAAAGACCGTGGTCACGCGATAGCCGGTACCGGCGAAGAGGCTGGCGTATTGCCGTGCGCAGTCCAGGAACGGCCCGTCATAGCCGTGGCAGAACTGCAGCACATGACGCTCAGCCGAGCGTGTCATAAGCGTTCGCGCCGTCTTTGACCACCAGGATGTCTTCCATGATCAGGTACTGCAGGTCGGAACCGAAGAACATGTTCAGGGCGTCGGTAGGCGAGCAGATCATCGGCTCGCCGCGGCGGTTGAGCGAGGTGTTCAGCGACACGCCGTTGCCGGTCAGGTTTTCCAGTGCCTTCATCATGTCGTAGTAGCGCGGGTTGTATTCGCGCTTGAGCACCTGGGCACGCGAAGTACCGTCCTCGTGCACCACTTCCGGCACGCGGGTCTTCCACTCTTCAGCCACTTCGAAGGTGAAGGTCATGAACGGCGCCGGGTGGTCGATCTTGATCATCTGCGGGGCCACGGTGTCGAGCATCGACGGGCAGAAAGGCCTCCAGCGCTCGCGGAACTTGATCTGGTGGTTGATGCGGTCGGCCACGCCCGGCACGCTTGGGCAGCCGATGATCGAACGACCACCCAGGGCACGCGGGCCGAATTCCATGCGGCCCTGGAACCAGGCCACGGGGTTGCCGTCGACCATGATCTGGGCGATCTGCTCGGGCATGTTCTCAAGCTTGCGGAACGCCGGCTTGTCCGGGTGACGGGCACAGGCGGCGATTACGTCTTCGTTGCTGTACGACGGGCCGAGGTAGACGTGCTCCATCTTCTCGACCGGCACGCCACGGGCGTGGGACACGTAGGCGGCAGCGCCCACGGCGGTGCCGGCGTCGCCGGAAGCGGGCTGCACGAACAGCTCCTTCACGTCGTTGCGGGCGATGATCTTCTGGTTCAGCTTGACGTTCAGGGCGCAGCCGCCGGCGAACGCCAGCTTGCCGGTTTCCTTGAGCACGTCGCCCAGGTAGTAGTCGATCATCTGCAGCGCCAGCTTCTCGAACAGCGCCTGCATGCTGGCCGCGTAGTGGATGTACGGCTCGTCGGCGATGTCGCCTTCGCGCTTGGGCCCCAGCCACTCGATCAGTTTGGGCGAGAAGTAGAAGCCCTTGCCTTTTTCCTTGTAGCGGCGGATGCCGACGACGTTGGCGTAGTCGGTGTTGATCACCAGTTCGCCGTTCTCGAAGCTGGCCAGGCGCGAGAAGTCATACTTGCTGGCGTCGCCGTACGGCGCCATGCCCATGACCTTGAACTCGCCGTCGAGCATTTCGAAGCCCAGGAACTCGGTGATGGCGCCATACAGGCCACCCAGCGAATCCGGGTCGAAGAATTCCTTGATCTTGTGGATCTTGCCGTTCTCGCCGTAGCCGAAGAACGTGGTGGCGTACTCACCCTTGCCGTCGATACCCAGGATCGCGGTTTTTTCCTTGAAACCCGAGCAGTGGTAGGCGCTGGAGGCGTGGGCCAGGTGGTGTTCCACCGGCTCGATCTTGATTTTCTTCGGGTCGAAGCCCAGTTGCTCCAGGCACCACACGATCTTGTTGCGGTAGCGCTTGTAGCGGCGGTTGCCCATCAGCAGCGCGTCGAGGGCGCGGTCCGGTGCGTACCAGTAGCGCTTGGCGTAGTGCCAGCGGGCCTTGCCGAACAGGCTGATGGGCGCGAACGGAATCGCCACCACGTCAACGTCGGAAGGCTTGATGCCGGCCTGCTCCAGGCAGAACTTCGCCGACTCATAGGGCATGCGGTTCTTTGCATGTTTGTCACGAACGAAGCGCTCTTCTTCGGCAGCCGCGATCAGCTTGCCGTCGATGTACAGGGCTGCGGAAGGATCATGGCTAAGGGCGCCGGACAGGCCAAGAATCGTCAATGCCAAGGGTCTAGCCTCTTTCAACGGAATATATGCGCCGAGGGCCGTGGGGCTGTCGGCGGCGAAAGGGCGGGATTATAGCGCATTCACGGTGGCGGCTGCATATGGGGGCATTGCCTGGGTGTCGCGGGGCTCAGCCCTCCTGCTCAAGAAGCGCCGGCGGCTCACGCCATTTCAGCAGCTGTTCCTTGTATTCACGCTGGTAGTAGGCGCAGCCGGGCTTGAGCGGGTCCATGTCGCACTTGAACCGCTGGCGGGCGTCGCCTGGGTGCCAGCCGAAGCCCTGGTCGGCGGCCCATTCCATAAGGGCGCAGCCGGTGAGGAGGAAGCCGCCCACAGATAAGAGGATGAATCTACACATCGCGCCACCGCTTGCAGGGTAAGAGGGTGGTATTAGGCGCATGGAAACCTGCGGGAGGAAGTCAGCAGATTCCGTCGACAACGAAAGGTGGATCCGATGTAGTTGAGCGATTTTTCCTACGCCATGATGCCCAAATGCCTTACTTGCGCCGACGAAGCCGATAATCCTCCGTATACCCCGGCCACTTATGCGCACACCCAAACCGCGCCCCATCGCCCTGGCATTGGTACGGTTGAACCGGCTCCGGCCAGCGATCAGCCGGGTCTACCACTTCGAATTCCGCACACCCCGCCAACAGCGTTAGGTTCAGTAGCAATGCACCGCGAACTAGCATGAAGCGATCCTCCAGATTGGGAACCCGGAGCCTAGGGTGAACCTTGCTCCCTGAAAGCCAGCCATTTCCCACACAATCGTAGGACCAAGCCCAAACCCCGTAGCAGCGGCCGCCAGGCCGCGTCACAGGCGCTGCGGTTATCCAGGCACGTCGCGCGCGGCAGGCGCAGCCTGGCGGCAGCTGCTACGGGACCGGTTGGGCTTCAGAGTTGGTAAACTTGTCCGATTCAGTACATATCTTCACTTGCGGACCTTTCCCCACGATGACTTCTGCCCCACCCTTCCTGCGCCGTCGCTCCCTGCTCACCGGCCTGTTGCTGGCCAGCCCCCTGGCCCAGGCCGATACGCCCGAGATCGTGCTCGATTCGGTGGTGGTCAGCGGCGCGCGCAGCGAGAACAGCAGCTTTGACCTGCCCTATTCGGTGGACAGCGTCAGTGCAGAGCAGATTCACGACGGGCAGCTGGGCATCAATGCCTCGGAGGTGCTGCAACGCATTCCCGGGCTGGTGGTGCAGAACCGCCAGAACTACGCCCAGGACCTGCAGATTTCCTCGCGCGGCTTTGGCGCGCGCTCGGCGTTCGGGGTGCGCGGGTTGAAGCTGATTGCCGACGGCATTCCGGCCAGCACGCCGGACGGCCAGGGCCAGGCAGCGACGTTCAACCTCGACACCGCCGAGCGCATCGAGGTGCTGCGCGGGCCGGCGGCCACCATGTATGGCAGCAACGCCGGCGGCGTTATCCAGATGTTCTCCCGCGACGGCAGCGGCGCGCCGAAGGTGGGTGCCGAGACGGTGATGGGCAGCGATGGCATGAGCAAGCACCACGTGTACGCCGAGGGCGGCATCGACGCCGACACCGGCTTCGTGCTGGACGCCTCGCGCATGGACACCGACGGCTACCGCGACCACAGCGCCGCACGCCGGGACACCACCTTCGCCAAGCTCAACCTCAAGCCCGACGAAGACAGCAAGCTGGCGCTGATCTACAGCAGCCTGGAGCAGAACGGCACCCAGGACCCACTGGGCCAGACCTGGGACGCCTACAAGGCCGACCCGCGCTCGGTGGCCGCTGCAGCGTTGAACTACAACACGCGCAAGAGCATCGACCACCAGCAACTGGGGCTGAACTACGAGCGCTACATTGGCGACGCGACGCTGCAGGTCACCAGCTACTACGGCACGCGCAGCGTGATTCAGTACCTGTCGATTCCCAAAGGCACGCCAGCGGACACCCGTGGCGGCGGCGTGGTCAACTTCGACCGCACCTTCTACGGCGGCAGCCTGCACTGGATTCAGCCGATCCTGGCCGCCCCCGGCGACCTGAAGCTCATTGCCGGCCTGGACTACGACCGCAGCCAGGACGACCGCCAGGGCTACCAGAACTACGTGGGCAGCACCCTGGGCGTGAAAGGCGCCATGGCCCGCGACGAGATCGACACCGCCACCAGCCTCGACCCCTTCGTGCAGGCCAACTGGGCCCTGGGCGACTGGACCCTGCAGGCCGGCGTCCGCCATAGCACCATGCGCATGGACGTGGACGACAAGTTCCTCAGCAACGGCGACGCCAGCGGCAGCAAGGACTACCAGCAGAACACCCCGTCGCTGAGCGTGATGTACGCCTTCACCGAGAACCTGCATGGCTACGTCAGCGCCGGCAAAGGCTTCGAAACCCCGACCCAGGCGGAAATGGCCTACGCGCCGGGTAACGTCGAGGGCTTCAACTTCAACCTCAAGCCTTCGGAAAGCCGCCAGTACGAAATCGGCCTGAAAGCCAAGGTCGGCGACAGCACCCGCATCAACGCGGCGTTGTTCCAGATCACCACCGACGACGAGCTGGTGGTGGCCGAATCCACCGACGGCCGCACCAGCTACCAGAACGCCGGCCGCACCCTGCGCCGCGGCCTGGAGCTGTCGCTGGACAGCCAGCTGACGCCCACCTGGAGCACCCAACTGGCCTACACCCACCTCAATGCCACCTACGACAGCGACTTCACCAGCGGCAGCGGCACCACCGCCAGGCAGGTGGACAAGGGCAACTACCTGCCCGGCGTGCCCAAGGACACCCTGTTCGGCGAGTTGAAATGGCAGCCGCAGGACTGGGTCAGCACCGCGCTGGAAGGCATGTACCGCAGCAAGGTCTACGTCGAGGACACCAACCAGGACAAGGCTGCGCCCTCGTATGCGGTGTTCAACCTGCGCACGCGCTTCGAACAGAAAGTCGACCACTGGACCTTCCACCAGATCGTGCGTTTGGACAACCTGCTGGACCGCCAGTACGTGGGCTCGGTGATCGTGGGCGACAGCAACAAGCGCTACTACGAGGCGGCGCCGGGGCGGTCGTGGTATGCGGGGGTGGGGTTGGAATACGGGTTTTAAGCCAATGACGCGGCCTTCGGCGGATGGCCGCCCCGCCGCTGCTACATAGATTGGCGTAGCAGCTGCCGCAGGCGGCGTCAGGGCAAACGCGGCAGGCGCTGGTCCAGCATTCGGGCCAGGGCGCTGTCCGCTGGCCAGTTGCGCAGGAAGCGCGCGCGGTCGCGGGCGTAGGCCGGGGCGAAGCTGGCCTGGCTGCTGTGCTGGCACATGGCATCGAGGTCGATCAGCGCCCAGCGGCCGCTGTCCCAGAACAGGTTGTGGCCCTTGAGGTCGCCGTGGCTAATGCGCTCGCGGGTCAGGTCGGCGAACAACTGGTCCAGGGCGGTCAGTTCGGCTTCCGGCACGGCGGCGTTATCCACATAGGGCGCGAAACGCTCGATCAGGTCGGGGCCGGCCAGGTGTTCGGTGACCAGGTAGGCGCTGCGGCGCAGCCACAGGAAGCGCTTCTCCAGCACGGCCAGCGGCTTGGGCGTGGCGATGCCCAGGAACGCCAGGCGGTTGCCCTGCACCCACGAATGCCAGGCGCGGCTGGGGCGCCAGAAGCGCTTGAGCCAGTGGGCGAAGTGCTTGATGTTGTAGCGCTTGATCACCAGCGGCCGGCCGCCCACCTGCACCTGGCCGACACTGGCAGCGCCGCCGGTCTTGTACAGGTGGCCCTGGTCCAGCAAGGCGTCGGCCTGGGCCAGCACCGGTAGCATGGCCGGCTCCTCCCCGCGACGGATGGCGCGCAGCATGAACGCCCCACGCTTGACGGCGAACAGGCTGCACTCGCGGCCCACCTTGGCCAGGAAATCCTTCAGGCGCCAGGCGCGCACCTTATCGACCTGCTTGAGCAGGGCTTCGAGCGGCAACGCGTGCTCACCGTTGGCCAGCAGGTAATACACCAGCAGTTCTTCGATGAAGGGCTCGAACGGCTTGGGCAGTTGGGCGAAGAACACGCCCAGGTTCTGCAGCACGCGCTGGCGCGACAGCGGCTTGCCGGGTTCTTCCACGCAGATGCCGGCGCCGTCAATCAGGTACAGCTGGCCGTCGTGACGCAGCAGGTTGTCCAGGTGCAAGTCTTCCTGCCACAGGCCCTTGGCGTGCATGGCGGCGACGGCGGCCAGGGCCTCGCCCAGCACCTCGGTCTGCGCATCGGCCAGCACCGGCAGGTTTTCCACCGCTGCCCAGGCCTGGGCCAGGCTTTGTGCGCCTTCCAGGTATTCGAACAGCAGCCAGCCGCCCTCACCGTCCTGCAGCCCTTCGGCCAGCAGTTGCGGGGTGGTCAGGCCTTGGGAGGCCAGGTGTTTGACGCCATCGCGCTCACGCTGGAAGTGTCGCGCCGCCTTGGGCCCCACCAGCAGCTTGGCCAGCACCGTGCGGCCACGCCACACGCCGGCACCGACGTACCGCTGGCCGGGGAGTACGCGCAGCAGGCTCAGCAGTTGCAGTTCGGCGCTGCCAGCGGCGTCGGCCAGGGTCAGGCTCAACGGCAAGGCCGGCGCACGGCCGGCCCTGGTCAGTTCGGACAGGCGCATCAGCGGCCCTCCTTGTGGCTGCGGCGGCGGGTCAGGCGTTGCAGCCAGTCCCGCACCAGCGGGCTGGCGGCGTCCTGGTTCAGGTAGGCGGCCAGGAACACGCGAATGTCGGCCTCGCCCCACATGGGCGCGCGGCGCAGCAGCGGCTCCAGATCGCGCACGCGATCACGCCGGCCAAACAGCGCCGGGCGGGTTTTCTCCAGGTCGATCAGCTGCGCCTGGTAGCCGTGGGCACCCTGGCGCAGGAAGATGTGCTTGGGGTAGAAGCAGCCATGCACCTGGCCGGCACCGTGCAGCGTGCGCGCCAGCGTGCCGCAGGCAGCCAGGATGGCCTGGCGCCGCGAGGCCGTGGAGGCGCTCCAATCCAGCAACAGCGCGTCCAGGTCAGTCCAGCCGTCCAGCGCGCGGGTCATGAGGATGGCGCACAGGTCGCCGTCCAGCTTGCGCTGCCCGTAGTAGGCAGCCTGCAACGCAGGAATCGCCAGCTGTTGGTAGCGCCGGATGTTGCGAAACTCGCGGGAGAACGTCGGCTCGCCCAGCGGGTGGTGCAAGGTGCGGGTCAGGTAGCCACGCTGGCGCTTGAGGTAGTAGCCCTTGCCTTCCAGCTCCAGGCGGAACACCTGGCTGTAGCCACCGCGGGCGGTGTTGGGCTCGTCCACCGGGTCCAGCTGCAGGGTCCACAGCGCATCGAAACTGTCCAGGCCATGACGCTGCAGCAAACCCTGCTCGGCGTCGGCGATGAAGTCGCTCATTCGCGGCCCTCGAAAAACGTGATGATGTGACGAATGCGGCGCTTGTCCGAAGCGTTCAGGTGCTTGCGGTTGCGATACTGCAGGTAGAAACGCAGGCGCTGGGTGTTGGACAGCTGGTACTTGGCCACCTTGTCCAGGCAGGCCAGGTCCTTGGTGATACGGTAGCGCAGCCAGAAACTGACCCAGAACGCGCCGTTGGGGCAGTCGATGAAGAACAGCGTGTTCTTGTCGTCCACCAGCAGGTTGCGCCACTTCAGGTCGTTGTGGGTGAAGTGCTCGTCGTGCATCGCCCGCGTGGCGCGCGCCAGCTGGCGGCTGATGACATCGACCCAGGCGCGGTCTTGCAGGCGCGGGTCGTGCTGGTCGGCCAGCGCCGACATGTCCACGGTGTTGGGTAACTCGCGGGTGATCAGCGCGCCACGGTGGAAGGCCGCGCCCTTGCGCTCCAGGCCCCAGCCGACGATCTCGGCAGTGGGAATGCCCCACTTGGCGAAGCGCTTGAGGTTCTGCCACTCGGACTTCACCCGTGGCCGCCCCAGGTACCGCCGCAGGCCCTTGCCGGCGCCGGTGTAGCGCTTGACGTAGTAGTTCACGCCAGCGACGTTGACGCGGCTGACTTCCGACAGCGGGTCGCGGGTCAGGTGCTCGCCCTTGAGCGCGAACACCGCGTCCAGGGTGCCGAACTCGGCGTGCAGGTGCGCGTATTCCGGCGCCAGGTTCCAACCCGCCATCAGAGCGCATCCCCGTAGCGCAGCTTGCGCGCGTAGAGCTTCTCGGCCTTGCCTTCCAGCCAGGCCAGCAGGCGCGCTTCGTCCTTGAGGACCTGGCGCAGCGGCTGCTGGAAGTAACCGCGCAGGAAGCGCAGCTTGTCGCGGCGCGTCAGGCCGATGTCCAGCGCCGAGAAATACAGCGCGGCCAGGTCCTTGTTGCGCCAGCGGCGGGTGATGGCCGAGCGGGTCTGGGCGCGGTGCAGGTCGATCACCGATAGCTTGAAATCGTCCGGCGTCACCGGTTTGTCGGTGTGCAGCAGGAAGTGGCAGATGTAGCAGTCGCGGTGGTTGACGCCCGCGCGGTGCATCATGCCGACCATGCGCGCCACCTCGGCGATCAGCGCACGCTTGAGGCGCGGCTGCGGCGGCTCGGCGCGCCAGTTGATGCTGTAGTCTTCGAGGCTGACGGTCGGCGCCAGCTCTTCGGTGATGATGAACGAATGCTGGTCGGCCGGGTTGCTGTTGCGCTCGCCGTAGGCCACGCCAGTCATGGTCGCCACGCCCGCTTGCTGCAGGCGTTCGATGGCCTGCCATTCCTGGCCGGCGCCCAGCACCGGCAGCTTGGCGGTGACCAGGTTCTTGACGATCTCGCCCCAGCCGATGCCGCGGTGGATCTTGACGAAATAGCCGCGGCCATCCACTTCGGTGCGCAGCGTGCGGCGCGCTTCCAGCTCGCGGTACACCTCGCCCTGCAAGGCCTCCACGGCCTCGAACGGGTCGCGTCCGGCCCACAGCGTCTTGAACGGCTCGGCAAGGATCAGCTTCATGAGGCGGCTCCGGCCAGGATCACGTCGGCGGCGTGCTGCGGCATGCTGTACAGGTCAGCGCTGTCGGCGAACGCCAGGCCGTTGCGGCCCCAGTCGGCGCGCGCCTGGCCATCGCTGAGCATGCGCACCAGGTACTGGTTCAATTGCGCCTGCTCGAACGGCTCGTCCAGCACCAGGCCGCAGTCGGCCTCGGCGATGTAGTGGGCGTAGCCACACACCGCCGACACCAGCACCGGCAGGCCGGCCACGGCGGCTTCCAGCAGCACGGTGCCGGTGTTTTCGTTGTAGGCCGGGTGAATCAGCAGGTCGGCGCCCAGCAGGAAGCGCGGGATATCGCTGCGCCCCTTCATGATCTCCACCTGGTCGCTGAGGCCCAGGGCAGCAGCCTGCAGCTGGAAGAACTTGGGCTCGTCCTGGCCGATGACGAACAGCCGCGTGCGCTTCTTCAGCTCCGGCGGCAGCGCCGCCAGGGCCTTGAGGCTGCGATCCACGCCCTTGGTCTTGAAGCCGGAGCCGATCTGCACCATCAGCAGGTCGTCGGCGCCCAGCTTGAACTCGGCGCGGAACTCGGCGCGGATCTGCGCGGCGTTGGCCGGCGCCCGGCGGTCCAGGGAAATGCCCGGCGGCAGCAGGTGAAAGCGCTGCAGCGGGGTGTGGTAATGCTTGATGAACAGCGGCTGCTGCACCTCGGAAATCATCAGGATTTCGGTCTTGGCCTCGGGCGCGAACACCGCGCGCTCGAACTCGGCGAAATGCTGGTAGCGGCCCCAGAACCGGTACATGGGGTTGCGCAGGGTCTGGGCCTTGTCCTCGTAGCAGCCGTCGGCGGCGTAGTACACGTCCAGGCCCGGCAGCTTGTTGAAGCCGATCACGCGGTCGACCGGGCGCTTGGCCAGGTCCTTGTCCATCCAGGCGCTGAACTTGATGTTGCGGCGGTGGTTGGAGAACGCCTTCACCGGGCCCACCAGCACCTCGAAACCGGGCGGCACCTCGCCCTCCCAGATCAGCGTGTACACGCGAATCTGGTGCCCGCGCTTCTGGCACTCCAGGGCAATGCGCATGAAGTCGCGCTGCAGCCCGCCAAACGGGAAATACTTGTATAGAACAAACGCCAGTTGCATCAACGAAGATCCTCAGCCAGTAACAATGCGCTTAGTCGGCTCGCCACACGCTCGGGATTCAGGCGAGTGAAGCACAGGGGCCACTCGCGTTTAAGATCGAACCGACGCTGGTCTTCCGGCGTCGGCTGATAGGTACAGGTCTTGGACAGGCACGGGGCGCAGGCGAAGTCGCTGGCCAGGTGCTCCTGGTCGCGGCCATAGGCCCCGGTCAGCCCCGGGTTGGTAGGGCCAAACAGGGAAATGGTCGGCACGTCCAGCGCTGCGGCCAGGTGGCCCAGGCCGGTGTCCACCGCCACGCAGGCGCGCGCCGCCACCAGCACTTTCGCCACGCCCGCCAGGTTCAATTTGGGCAGCACCACGGCGTTTTTCAAGCCTGCGGCAATGCGCTCGGCGCGCTCATGCTCCACCGGGTTGCCCCAGGGCAGGCGCACTTCGATGCCGGCATGGCCCAAGCGCTCGGCCATTTCGCGCCAGTAGATCTCGGGCCAGTGCTTGGTGTCCCAGGTGGTGCCATGCAGGAACACCACGTAGGGCACGCGCGACTTGCCGTTGCCCAGGCGCTCGGCCGCCAGACCGTATTCGCCCGGGCCGGGGGCCAGGTCGTAGCCCAGCGCCAGGGCGAACAGCCGGCGCAGGCGCTCCACCGCGTGCTGGCCGCGGCCCACGGCCAGGCGCCGGTCGTAGAAGCGGCTGGCCAGGGATTCGCGCGCCGACTCACGGTCCAGGCCGGCGATCGGTGCTTTCACATAGCGGGTCAGCAAGGCGCTTTTCAGCAGGCCCTGGGCATCGATCACCAGGTCGTACTTGCGCTCGCCCAACGCCTGCTTGAAGCGCCGCCATTGGCCGCTCTTGATGGTTTCCCAGACGTTCTTGCGCCAGCGGCGGATGGCCACCGGAATGACTTTATCCACAGCCGGGTGCCAGGTGGGGATCTCGGCGAAGCCTTCTTCCACCACCCAGTCGAAACGGATGCCCGGGATGGCCCGGGCGGCATCGGTCAGCGCCGGCAGCGCATGGATGACATCGCCCAGGGACGAGGTCTTGATCAACAGTACCCGCAACTTAATCGACCCCGACCGTCAGTTCGACCGTGGCCGGCCCTTCCAGCTTCTGCAGGGCATCGGACACCCGTTGCGGCTCCAACAGGCGCAGGCAGTTGTAGTGGCCGAAGCGGCAGGTGCGGTCAAAGCACGGGCTGCAATCCAGGCCCAGGCGCACCACTTCCACCTGGTCGGCCAGGGGCGGCGTGAAGCCCGGCGAGGTCGAGCCGTACACCGCCACCAGCGGGCGGTTCAGCGCTGCGGCCACGTGCATCAGGCCCGAGTCGTTGGACACCACGGCGTCGGCGCAGCTCATCAGGTCGATGGCCTCGGCCAGCGAGGTCTCGCCGCTGAGGTTCACCGACTCTTCGCGCAGGCCCGGGATCAACCGGCCGCGGATGGCCTCGCCCACCGGGTGGTCCTTCTTCGAGCCGAACAGCCACACCTGCCAGCCTTCGCGGATTTTCATCTCGGCGACCTTGGCATAGTGCTCCGACGGCCAGCGCTTGGCCTCGCCGAACTCGGCACCGGGGCACAGCACCAGTAACGGCCGGTCCAGCACCAGGCCGAACTTGGCCAGGGCCGCGTCGCGGCTGGCCGGGTCGATGCGCAAGGTGGGGCGCGGGTACGGCTTGGGCAGCTCGGCGCCTGGCTCGAAGGCCAGGGCCATGAAGCGTTCGATCATCAACGGGTACCGGGCCTTGTCCAGGCGCCGCACATCATTGAGCAGGCCATAGCGCAGCTCGCCACGCCAGCCGGTGCGCTTCGGGATGCCGGCAAAGAACGGCACCAACGCCGACTTCAGCGAGTTGGGCAGCAGGATCGCCTGGTCGTACTGCCCCTTCAGCGACTTGCCGATGGTGCGCCGCGTGGCCAGTTCCAGCGCGCCGTGGCCGAGCGGGAAGCTCAAGGCCTGGCGCACTTCGGGCATGCGTTCCAGGATCGGCCGGCTCCACTCGGGCGCCAGCACATCGATCACACAGTCGGGGTGGCGCACCTTGAGGCACTGGAACAGTGTCTGCGCCATCACCATGTCGCCGACCCAGCTGGGTCCAATGATCAGAATTTTCATGCTTTTTCCAGAAACGACCGAGGAGGCAGCAGGCCGTTGGTGTACAGCCTGGCCTCCCCGTCTTGTCTTTTGGTCAGGCGCAGATTGACCGCCTGCGCCCCTTTCAGGCCTTCCAGGCCTCCCAGCCCTGCTACATCAACTCAAGCCCATTTCGGCCCAAATGCGCAGCACTTCCCTACGCTGGGCGACAAACTGATCCCCGCCGATCACCCCGGCCTGCTTCTGCAGGGCCTGGCGGTGGGCGGCCGAGCGGTAGGCCTTGTAGGCTTCGCGCAACAGGCTCGCGTCGGTGGCGGGTATCAACCCGGCCTGCTCGAGCCCTTCCAGAATGCGGATATTATCGGTGTATTTCAGCAACGCCGGATAATCCCTGGACCACGCCAGGGCCGCGTATTGCACCATAAATTCAATATCGACGATACCACCGGCGTCCTGCTTGATATCGAACGGCGCCCCCGGCTCGAAGGCGTTGGCCCCGGTGCCGGCGGCGGTGGCCTTGGTGCCCAGGTTGTCGCGCATCTTGGCGCGCATCTCGCTGACCTCGGCGCGCAGCTTGGGCAAATCGCGCTCGCGGCCCAGCACCTGCGCGCGCACCTGCTCGAAGGCGGTGCCCACGTGCTTGCAGCCCACCAGCACCCGCGCGCGCACCAGCGCCTGGTGCTCCCAGGTCCAGGCTTCGTGCTCCTGGTAACGACCGAAGGCGTTCAAGGAACTGACCAGCAAACCCGCGGCGCCAGAGGGCCGCAGGCGCATGTCCACCTCGTACAACTGCCCTGAGTTGGTCTGCGTGGTCAGCAGGTGAATGATGCGCTGGCCCAGGCGGGTGAAGAACTGCGCGCCGTCGATGGGCTTGGCGCCATCGGTCTCGGCGGTGGGGTCGCCGTCGTGGATGAACACCAGGTCCAGGTCCGAGCCGTGGCCCAGCTCGATGCCACCGACCTTGCCGTAGCCGACGATGATGAAACCCGGATCGCAGGGGCTGCCGTCGGCCCGCTGCGGCAGGCCGTGGCGCGCCACGGTCTGGCGCCAGGCCAACATGAAGACTTGTTCAAGAATGGCCTCGGCCAGCCAGGTCAGGTAATCACTGACCTTCATCAGCGGCAGGCTGCCGGCGATTTCCGAGGCCGCCACGCGCAGGCTGTGGGCCAGCTTGAAGTGGCGCAGGGCCTCCATCTGCTGCTCCAGGTCGTCCTCGGGGATGCGCGTCAGCCGCTCGCGCAGCTCGGCGGCCAGTTCCGGCGCCAGCGGCGGATTGAACAGCCGGCCTTCGTTCAGCAGCTCGTCCAGCAACAGCGGGTAGCGGGCGATCTGCTCGGCAATCCACGGGCTGGCGGCACACAGGGTCAGCAGCCGGCGCAGGGCACCGGGGTTTTCGGTCAGCAGCACCAGGTAGGCGGAACGCCGGGCCACGGCCTCCACCAGCGGCAGCACGCGCTCCAGCACCAGGTCCGGGTTGTCGTGTTCCACGGCCTGGGCCAGCAGGCGCGGGATGAACGCGTCGAGGCGCTCGCGGCCGATGCGCTGCATGGCGCGCAGCTGCGGGCTGGCACGCAGGCCGGCCAACTGCCGCAGGGCCTTGCTGGCGTCGCTGAAACCGGCGTCCTGCAACTGCCGGCAGGCTGCCTCTTCGTCCTGCACGTCTTCCCACAGCGGCAGCCACTCGCCGCCCACTACCACCTCGCCTTCGTCGCCCTCGTCTTCATCGGGGTCGGCGATGACCTGGCGGAAGTGCCAGTCGATACGGCCGCGCCAGTGCATCAGGCGCTCGTGAAAACTGTTCCAGTCAGCGAAACCGAGCATGAAGGCGATGCGCGCCTGGTCGGTTGCGCCATCGGGCAGCATCTGCGTCTGGCGGTCGGCGATGGCCTGGATGGCGTGCTCGGTGTAGCGCAGGAACTCGTAGCCCTCGCGCAGTTCGGCGATTACCGCAGGCGGCAGGTAGCCCTGGCCTTCCAGGGTGGCCAACACCTTGAGCAACGGCCGCTGTTGCAGGCTGAGGTCGCGGCCGCCGTGGATCAGCTGGAACGCCTGGGCGATGAACTCCACCTCGCGGATGCCCCCGGCGCCCAGCTTGATGTTCTCGGCCATGCCCTTGCGCCGCACCTCCTGCTGGATCAACTGCTTCATGGTGCGCAGCGCCTCGATGGCGGAGAAGTCCAGGTAGCGGCGGTACACGAACGGCCGCAGCATCTCCAGCAACTGCGCGCCAGCCTGCTGGTCGCCGGCCACCACCCGCGCCTTGATCATGGCGTAGCGTTCCCAGTCGCGGCCCTGGTCCTGGTAGTACTGTTCCAGGGCGTTGAAGCTCAGCACCAGGGCGCCGGCCGAGCCGTAGGGGCGCAGGCGCATGTCGACGCGGAACACGAAGCCATCGACGGTCACCGGGTCCAGCGCCTTGATCAGCCGCTGGCCCAGGCGAATGAAGAACTCCTGGTTGTCCAGCGGGCGCTTCACGCCCTCGGTCTCGCCGCCCTCGGGGTAGGCGAAAATCAGGTCGATGTCCGAGGACAGGTTCAGCTCCACTGCCCCCAGCTTGCCCATGCCCAGGATGACCATCTGCTGCACTTCGCCCGTGCGCCGCCCCTTGGGCACGCCGAATTGGTCGCAGTGACGTCTATACAACCATTTATATGCTTCATCTATTGCAGCGTCGGCCATGTCGGACAAATCGCGGCAGGTTTGCACCAGGTCGGCCTGGCGCGTCAGGTCGCGCCAGATGATGCGCACCTGCTGGCGCGCGCGCTGGCGGCGCAGCTGGCGGCCCAGTTCATCGTCGCTGCCGGCGGCGGCCACGGCGGCGGCAAGCTGTGCGCGCAACTCGCCGGCGGCGAAGCTGCGGTCCAGTTCGCCGCTGGCCACCAGGTCAAGCAACAGCGTGGGCGTGGCGCTGGCCTGCTGGATGACGAAGTCGCTGGCGGCGCACACATGGTCGAACGCCTGCCAGGTCGCTGCAGGCCAATTGGCCAGCTCGCCGGCACGTTCGGTAGTGGCCACGGCGGCTTCGAAGGTCTGGCGATTGCGCGCAACAAGTTGCGTCAAAATGGCCGGCAATTGCACCGTTGTTGGCAGGCTCATGGTCTATCCTTGATCGGCGTGCGAAGGGGGTTGCACGGCACCGGGCGTTTGATTCGCGCCGGTTGGACTGTCGTACAAAAGTTAGAAATAGCTGAAAATTCGTATTTCCTGGCAGAAAGCATCGCACTCAACCTTTCGAGGACTTGTTTTTAACCCACGTTATCGATTTTTCTCACAACGGGACAGGTGGCCAAAAGCCCTCTGCCTGTAGTTTTACTACGATGGTCGCAATGTCAACGCATGAAATGACGAACGATTTGTAGTAAAACTACACGACGCCGGCACAACCCCCGGTAATCCAAGAATCTATATCGTCTGCCCACAAGGCCGTCGCAAACTCAGGCTTCGATTCTGGAAGCCTTTCCGCCCTGGAGCAAGCCATGCAAGACCTCGATCCCGTCGAAACCCAGGAATGGCTGGACGCCCTGGAGTCGGTTCTCGACAAAGAAGGCGAAGACCGCGCTCACTACCTGATGACTCGCATGGGCGAGTTGGCCACCCGCAGTGGTTCGCAACTCCCCTACGCAATCACCACGCCGTACCGCAACACCATTCCTGTCACCCACGAAGCACGCATGCCTGGCGACCTGTTCATGGAACGCCGCATTCGCTCGCTGGTGCGCTGGAACGCCATGGCAATGGTTATGCGCACGAACCTCAAGGATTCGGACCTGGGCGGTCACATCTCCAGCTTCGCTTCCAGTGCGACCCTGTATGACATCGGCTTCAACTACTTCTTCCAGGCCCCGACCGACGAGCACGGCGGCGACCTGATCTACTTCCAGGGCCACACCTCGCCAGGCGTCTACGCCCGCGCGTTCATGGAAGGCCGCATCACCGAAGACCAGATGAACAACTTCCGCCAGGAAGTGGACGGTCAGGGCCTGTCGTCCTACCCGCACCCTTGGCTGATGCCTGACTTCTGGCAGTTCCCGACTGTATCCATGGGCCTGGGCCCGATCCAGGCGATCTACCAGGCACGCTTCATGAAGTACCTGGAGCACCGCGGCTTCATCCAGCCAGGCAAGCAGAAAGTCTGGTGCTTCCTGGGCGACGGCGAGTGCGACGAGCCCGAATCCCTGGGCGCCATCTCCCTGGCCGGCCGCGAGAAGCTGGACAACCTGATCTTCGTCATCAACTGCAACCTGCAGCGCCTCGACGGCCCGGTTCGCGGCAACGGCAAGATCATCCAGGAACTGGAAGGCGTGTTCCGCGGCGCCCAGTGGAACGTTACCAAAGTCATCTGGGGCCGTTTCTGGGACCCACTGCTGGCCAAGGACGTCGACGGCATCCTGCAACGCCGCATGGACGAAGTCATCGACGGCGAGTACCAGAACTACAAGGCCAAAGACGGCGCCTTCGTACGTGAGCACTTCTTCAACACGCCTGAACTCAAGGCGATGGTTGCCGACCTGTCCGACGACGAGATCTGGAAGCTCAACCGTGGCGGCCACGACCCGTACAAGGTCTACGCGGCGTACCACGAAGCGGTCAACCACAAGGAACAACCTACCGTCATCCTGGCCAAGACCATCAAGGGTTACGGTACCGGTGCGGGCGAAGCGAAGAACACCGCGCACAACACCAAGAAGGTCGACGTCGACAGCCTGAAGCTGTTCCGTGACCGCTTCGACATCCCGGTCAAGGATGAAGAGCTGGAAAACCTGCCGTTCTTCAAGCCAGAGCCAAACAGCGCCGAGGCCCGTTACCTGGCTGACCGTCGCAACGCACTGGGCGGCTTCGTGCCACAGCGTCGCGCCAACAGCTTCAGCGTGCCGACCCCGCCACTGGATACCCTGAAGGCTATCCTGGACGGCTCGGGCGACCGTGAAATCTCCACCACCATGGCCTTCGTGCGCATCCTGGCGCAGCTGGTCAAGGACAAGGAAATCGGCCCACGCATCGTCCCGATCATCCCGGACGAAGCCCGTACCTTCGGTATGGAAGGCATGTTCCGCCAGCTGGGCATCTACTCTTCCGTCGGCCAGCTGTACGAGCCGGTCGATAAAGACCAGGTGATGTTCTACAAGGAAGACCAGAAAGGTCAGATCCTTGAAGAAGGCATCAACGAAGCTGGCGCCATGAGCTCGTTCATCGCTGCCGGTACTTCGTACTCCAGCCACAACCAGCCAATGCTGCCGTTCTACATCTTCTACTCGATGTTCGGCTTCCAGCGTATCGGAGACCTGGCCTGGGCCGCTGGCGACAGCCGCACCCGTGGTTTCCTGATCGGCGGCACCGCCGGCCGTACCACCCTGAACGGTGAAGGCCTGCAGCACGAAGACGGTCACAGCCACATCCTGGCTGCCACCATCCCGAACTGCCGCACCTATGATCCTACCTACGGCTACGAGCTGGCGGTGATCATCCAGGACGGCATGAAGAAGATGACCGAAGAGCAGCAGGACGTCTTCTACTACATCACCGTGATGAACGAGTCCTACCAGCAGCCAGCCATGCCGGCCGGTGTCGAGGAAGGCATCGTCAAGGGCATGTACCTGCTGGAAGAAGACAAGAAGGAAGCGGCCCACCACGTACAACTGCTGGGTTCGGGCACCATCTTGCGCGAAGTCCGCGAGGCGGCGAAGATCCTGCGCGAGCAGTTCAACGTCGGCGCCGATGTATGGAGCGTCACCAGCTTCAACGAACTGCGTCGCGACGGCCTGGCCGCCGAGCGCTTCAACCGCCTGCACCCAGGCCAGAAGCCTCGCGCCACCTACGTCGAAGAGTGCCTGACTGGCCGCAAGGGCCCGGTCATCGCCTCCACCGACTACATGAAGCTGTTCGCCGAGCAGATCCGTCAGTGGGTTCCTTCCAAGGAATTCAAAGTCCTGGGTACCGATGGCTTCGGTCGCAGCGACAGCCGCAAGAAGCTGCGTCACTTCTTCGAAGTCGACCGCCACTTCGTCGTGCTGGCTGCCCTGGAAGCCTTGGCTGATCGTGGCGACATCGAACCTAAAGTGGTGGCCGAGGCCATCGTGAAGTTCGGTATCGACCCCGAGAAACGCAACCCACTGGACTGCTGAGGAGAATTTTCGTGAGCGAGATCATTCGCGTACCTGACATCGGCAGCGGTGAGGGTGAAGTAATTGAATTGCTGGTGAAGGTCGGCGACCGCATTGAAGCCGACCAGAGCCTGCTGACCCTGGAGTCGGACAAGGCGAGCATGGAAATCCCTGCTCCCAAGGCCGGCGTGGTCAAGGCCATCAAGGTCAAGCTGGGCGACCGCCTGAAAGAAGGCGACGACGTGCTGGAGCTGGAAGTCGAGGGTGCTGCCGCAGCACCCGCGGCGCCTGCGCCTGCCGCTGCCGCCCCGGCTGCTGCGCCACAAGCCGCGGCCCCTGCGCCAGCTGCAGCACCGGCCCCGGCCGCTGCTGCCGCCAGCAAGGACGTGCACGTGCCGGACATCGGCTCGTCGGGCAAGGCCCAGATCATCGAGATCTCGGTCAAGGTCGGCGACACCGTCGAGGCTGATCAGTCGCTGATCACCCTGGAATCGGACAAGGCCAGCATGGAAATCCCGTCGCCGGAAGCCGGCGTGGTGGAAAGCATCAGCGTCAAGCTGAACGACGAAGTGGGTACCGGCGACCTGATCCTGGTGCTGAAGGTGGCGGGCGCTGCCTCAGCCGCTGCACCGGCCCAGGCGGCCGCACCTGCTGCTGCCGCTGCTCCGGCACCTGCTGCTGCACCGGCGCCAGCCGCTGCCGCCGCTGCGCCTAGCGTGCAGGACATCCACGTGCCGGACATCGGCTCGTCGGGCAAGGCCAAGATCATCGAGCTGTCGGTCAAGGTCGGCGACAACGTCGAAGTCGACCAATCGCTGATCACCCTGGAATCGGACAAGGCCAGCATGGAGATCCCGTCTCCTGCCGCAGGCGTGGTCGAGAGCATCAGCGTCAAGCTGGACGACGAAGTCGGCACCGGCGACCTGATCCTCAAGCTGAAAGTCGCAGGCGCAGCCCCCGCTGCTGCCCCGGCCCCAGCTGCCGCACCGGCCGCCGCCGCGCCTGCCGCAGCCCCGGCTGCCAAGGCCCCGGCCGCCCCAGCCCCTGCCGCTGCCGCCCCGGCTGCCGCGTCGGGCGCCAAGGTTCACGCAGGCCCGGCGGTTCGCCAGCTGGCCCGCGAGTTCGGCGTCGAGCTGAGCGCTGTCAGCGCCACCGGTCCACACGGCCGTATCCTGAAGGAAGACGTTCAGGCCTACGTGAAGTCGATCATGACCAAGGCCAAGGAAGCCCCTGCTGCTGCAGCCGGCGCTACCGGCGGCGCCGGCATCCCGCCGATCCCGGTCGTGGACTTCAGCCGCTTCGGTGAAATCGAAGAAGTGCCGATGACCCGCCTGATGCAGGCCGGTGCCACCAACCTGCACCGCAGCTGGCTGAACGTGCCGCACGTCACCCAGTTCGACCAGGCTGACATCACCGAGCTGGAAGCTTTCCGCGTCGCGCAGAAAGCCGTGGCCGAGAAGGCTGGCGTCAAGCTGACCGTGCTGCCGCTGCTGCTCAAAGCGTGCGCCCACCTGCTCAAGGAGCTGCCGGACTTCAACGCGTCCCTGGCCCCGAGCGGCAAGGCCATCATCCGCAAGAAGTACGTCAACATCGGCTTCGCGGTAGACACCCCTGAAGGCCTGCTGGTACCGGTCATCAAGAACGTCGACCAGAAGAGCCTGCTGCAACTGGCTGCCGAAGCCGCGGCCCTGGCTGAAAAAGCCCGGACCAAGAAGCTCTCGGCCGACGACATGCAGGGCGCGTGCTTCACCATCTCCAGCCTCGGCCACATTGGCGGCACCGGCTTCACGCCGATCGTCAACGCGCCGGAAGTGGCGATCCTGGGCGTGTCCAAGGCCACCATGCAGCCTGTGTGGGACGGCAAGGCCTTCCAACCCAAGCTGATGCTGCCACTGTCGCTGTCCTACGATCACCGCGTGATCAACGGCGCCGCGGCCGCGCGCTTCACCAAG
Source organism: Pseudomonas imperatae (assembly GCF_057128625.1). Classification (NCBI taxonomy): domain Bacteria; kingdom Pseudomonadati; phylum Pseudomonadota; class Gammaproteobacteria; order Pseudomonadales; family Pseudomonadaceae; genus Pseudomonas; species Pseudomonas imperatae. The sequence goes on from NZ_JBSKHP010000003.1 coordinate 199,233, forward strand.
CGCCTGGGCGACCTGCTGACCGACATCCGCACCATGCTGCTGTAAACCGCTGTTCGCCGCCTCCCCACGTGGGGGGCGGCCTGTTTTTTCCGAGCGCCACGCTCGTACCTCAACCCCGCCAATTTGGCGGGGCTTTTTTTTGCTTTTAAAACGGCGCGCCACCCATCCAATGGCGAACAAACAAGGCGGACGGTGGAGATGCCACTGGCATGATTGGCCCGAAACAAACTGTGGGAGCGGGCTCTGCCCGCGAAGCGCCGCGCGGGCGGCGCTCGATTGTGTGAACACTGAAAATCTCAAGCGCACACTTCAGAGGCCCACCAAAATCCCTGTAGCCGCTGCCGAAGGCTGCGCTGGCCCTCATTTACACTGGAGATCTTCAGCGTTCACGCAGGCCAGCGCATGTCGTGGGGCCTGGAGGTGTGCGCTTGGGATTTTCGGCGCCCATCACACCGCACGGCGCTTCGCGGGCAGAGCCCGCTCCCACAGTTGTTTCGGGCGTGCACAGTCAGTGGCCTCTCCACCGTCCGCCTTGTTTGGCCGACTGAAGATCGGCGAGATCAATTTTTAGTGGCGGATATTTCCCAACAATCCAGACCATCCACGATTGACCCTGCCGAACTCACCCCCTATCCTCGCCTCCGTCACGACCCATTCGTGATGAGGTTTGACGGCCTCGAAAATCAACAAAGTCCCATCGCAGATTTCGGACGCGCACGCGCTCGTCCACGCGTTATGGCGGCTGTGCGCGGGGCACCTTCGGGTGCGCCGGGTTTGTTGGTTCCTCCGGTCCGTCAACCTGCGTACAGCTGCCACCTATTCGTTTGACGGCGACAGGTGGCGGCAAAACTTGAGGAACTGACCATGAACATGACTTCAGACGCATTGACCACGCTCGCCATCCCCTTCGGACATACATCTTCCGGCAACGCGCTTTTCAGCGTGCAACCAGGCATCCCACTACACGAAGCCCTCGAACACCTCGCCGCCAGCCTCGCAAACATGGCCGTATTGTGTGACGAGGCATGTGACGCAGATACGAGGACAACTCGAGCCTTGAACCAAATCATGGGCCAACTGATCGACAGCAGCAGCGGCTTGCTGGCGGCTGCGCTGGAAGGATTGGATCAAGCAGCGCAAAGCTAGGCGTTATAGTTGCTGCCGCTGGGCTGCGCTGCCCCTCGCTTATGCTGGAGATCTTCAGGGTTCACGCAGGCCAGCGCAGCCTGGCGGCAGCGGCTACAGGTTGTAGTGGGGCCTTGGAGGTGTGCGCTTGGGATTTTCGGCGTTCGTCAGACCGCGCACCGCCCGCGCGGCGCTTCCCCGCCTGACGCGCAAGCCCGGTCCTACATCTGTTTCGGGCGTGCACAGTCGGTGGCATCTGCGCAGTCCGCCTTGTTGGCAGGGCAACAAATTGGGGTTGCCCCAAGTGATTTCGCTTCAGAACCACCCGGTCTCTGGCGCCAACAAAACCGCCACAAACACTGATTTTCACTGGAAATTGAAGTATCGAACCGCACTGCCGATAACGATACAGGCACGGAGCCACTGTATTGCTTGTCAGCCTGAGCGCCATGATGCAACCTTGCCACATGCGCCCGGAAACCTGAGGGTTTGTACCCGCCCGCGCACGACCAGCACTCTTGAAGCGAGCTCCCCATGAAAAGCCAACCCGATGCCGCCAGCCGTATGGCGGCCGAGGTAGTGACGCAGTTACCGGTGCCTTCGCGCCTCGGTATGCTGCGTTTCGAACGGCTGAATGAAGCCAATTGGGCTCTGCTGTTCCTGGACCCCAACTGCGAGCGCCAATTTGGCCTGCCCGCGGCGGAGCTGTGCGCGCTGGTCGGTTCGCCCTACGCCAGCCTGATGGAGCCCGAGGCTCGCTACCAACTGCACGACGCCATCCAGCTGCAGCTGGCCAGCAAGCCCCATTACCTGGTGCGCTACACCCTGCACACCTCGGCAGGCCCGCTGGCGCTGCTGGAGCTGGGCGAGCCCTACAAGCAGCACAACCGCCAGCTGCTGCGCGGCTACCTGCTGGTGATCGACGACCTGCTGGGCGATCTACTACCCGGCCAGGGCGACCTGGAATCGCAGAACAACCGCCTGCAGATCGCCCTGGAGCTGAACCAGCGCGCCCAGCAAGAGCAACTGCAACACCTGGACCGCGTGCGCGCCCAGCAGGACCTGATCCTGCGCCTGGCCCGCCAGCGCTACAGCACCAACAACCCGATGCTCGAAGCGGCGCAGTTGATCACCCGCAGCGCCTGCGAAATCTACGACATCGGCGGCGCCAGCCTGTGGAACCTGAACGACCAGCGCATGGAGCCCATCGCCGCCTACGACGGCCTCAAGGGCGAATACCGCCCGTTGCAACCCATCGACGTCAGCCGCTACCCCGATTACCTGGAGGCGCTGCACACCAGCCGCGCGGTGGACGTCAACGACACCGCCTTCGACCCGCGCACCCACGAGATGGTCGAGAGCCTGCGCGCGCGCGACATCAACGCCATCCTCGACGCCAGCATCCGCATCGACGGCCAGGTGGTGGGCGTGCTGTGCCTGGAGCAGACCGGCGAAACCCGGCCCTGGCAGTCCGACGAGATCGCCTTTGCCGGCGAGCTGGCCGACCAGTTCGCCCAGGTCATCAACAACCACAACCGCCGCGCCGCCACCAGCGCCCTGCACCTGTTCCAGCGCGCGGTGGAACAGAGCGCCAACGCCTTCCTGCTGGTGAACTGCGACGGCGTGGTGGAGTACGTGAACCCAAGTTTCACCGCCATCACCCAGTACAGCACCGAAGAGGTCCACGGCCAGCGCCTGTCGCAGTTGCCGGCCCTGGAGAACCTAAGCGAAATTCTGTTCGACGCCCCCGGCAGCCTGGCCAACAGCAACAGCTGGCAGGGCGAGTTCAAGAGCCGCCGCAAGAACCTGGAACCCTACTGGGGCCAGCTGTCGATTTCCAAGGTGTACGGCGACAACCGCGAGTTGACGCATTACATCGGTATCTACGAAGACATCACCCAGAGCAAGCTGGCCCAGCAGCGCATCGAGCGCCTGGCCTACACCGACAACCTCACCAGCCTGGGCAACCGGCCGGCGTTCATCCGCAACCTGGACGAGCGCTTCGCCCGCGACAGCGACACCCCCATCAGCCTGCTGCTGGTGGACATCGACAACTTCAAGCGCATCAACGACAGCCTCGGCCACCAGACCGGCGACAAGCTGCTGATCAGCCTGGCCCGGCGCCTGCGCAACAGCCTGAGCCCCAGCGGCAGCCTGGCGCGCTTCGCCAGCAACGAGTTCGCGGTGCTGCTGGATAACACCGACCTGGAAGCCGGCCAGCAGACCGCCGTGCAGGTGCTCAAGACCCTCGACAAGCCGATGTTCGTCGACAACCAGCTGATCAACGTCACCGGCTCCGTGGGCCTGGCCTGCGCACCGCTGCACGGCCGTGACCCGCAGACCCTGATGAAGAACGCCGGCCTGGCGCTGCACAAGGCCAAGGCCAACGGCAAGCACCAGGTGCAGGTGTTCACCGAGGCGCTGAACGCCGAGGCCAGCTACAAGCTGTTCGTGGAAAACAACCTGCGCCGCGCCCTGACCCAGAACGAGCTGGAGGTGTTCTACCAGCCCAAGCTGTGCCTGCGCACCGGGCGCCTGCTGGGCATGGAGGCGCTGCTGCGCTGGAACCATCCGGAAAAGGGCATGATCCGCCCCGACCAGTTCATCAGCGTGGCTGAAGAAACCGGCCTGATCATCCCCATCGGCAAATGGATCGCGCGCCAGGCCTGCCGCATGACCAAGAGCCTGATCGCCGCCGGGCTAGGCCGCCTGCAGGTGGCCATCAACCTGTCGCCCAAGCAGTTCTCCGACCCGGACCTGGTGGCGTCCATCGCCCACATCCTCAAGGACGAAGACCTGGACCCGGCGCTGCTGGAGCTGGAACTCACCGAAGGCCTGCTGCTGGAAGCCACCGACGACACCCACCAGCAGCTGGACCAGCTGAAGGCGCTGGGCCTGACCCTGGCCATGGACGATTTCGGCACCGGTTATTCGTCGCTCAGCTACCTGAAGAAATTCCCGATCGACATTCTCAAGATCGACCGCAGCTTCATCCACGAGATTCCCGACAACCAGGACGACATGGAGATCACCTCGGCGGTGATCGCCATGGCCCACAACCTCAAGCTCAAGGTGGTGGCCGAAGGCATCGAGACCGCCGAGCAGCTGAATTTCCTGCGCCGCCACCGCTGCGACGTGGGCCAGGGCTACCTGTTCGACCGCCCTATTCCCAGCCACGAGCTGCTGCGCCGCCTCAAGCGCTACCCACGCGGCCCCGGCGCCTGACATCGGCGCCACTCTCGGGCAAACTACCGGGCTATCAATAGATGACCACCCAGGTTATCCACACCTGCCTTCAGGGGAATGGGACATGGTTCTGCGCTCGGAGATTCTTGTGAACAAAAACGTCTTGCCCACCGCTGCCCAGGCCCTGCCTGGCCGTGAAACCGCCATGACCGTGCCCACCGAGCACTTCGTCAACGGCCGCACCCTGACCGGGCCGTTCCCGGAGGGCCTGGAAGTGGCCATCCTGGGCATGGGTTGCTTCTGGGGCGCCGAGCGCCTGCTGTGGCAACAGCCAGGCGTGTACACCACCGCCGTGGGCTACGCCGGAGGCATGACGCCCAACCCTACTTATGAAGAAACCTGCTCGGGCCTGACCGGCCACAGCGAAGTGGTGCTGGTGGTGTTCGATCCAAAGGAAACCAGCTACGAGGCACTGCTCAAGCCGTTCTGGGAATCCCACAACCCTACCCAGGGCATGCGCCAGGGCGGCGACATCGGCACCCAATACCGCTCGGTGATCTTTGCCACCACGGCTGAGCAGCTGGCTGCGGCCGAGGCCAGCAAGGCCGCGTACCAAGAGGAACTGACCAAGGCCGGCGAAGGTGAGATCACCACTGAAATCGCCGAAGCGCCGACCTTCTACTACGCCGAGGCGTACCACCAGCAGTACCTGGCCAAGAACCCCGAGGGTTACTGCGGCCTGGGTGGCACCGGCGTGTGCATGCCGCCTTGGTTGAACCGCTAACTACGCCTATTGCGTAGCCGCTGCCGCCAGGCTGCGCTGGCCCTATGCCCCACTGGAAACCTCCAGTGTTCACACCGGCCAGCGCAGCCTTCGGCAGCGGCTACGATCTCGGGGCCCGGCACCTCTGTAGCAGCGGCCGCAAGGCCGCGTCACAGGCGCCGCCGAATCACTCGGCGATCAGCCAGTCCATCTGCCAGCTGCCCTGGGTCTGGCCCAGCTTCTCGGCCAGCCACGGCAGCAGCTCGCGCAGTTCCTCTTCCAGGCCCCACGGCGGGTTGGCGATGGCCAAGCCCGAACCGTTCAGGCTCTGCGGCGTATCCACCGGGTGCACCAGCAGCTCCACGCGCAACAACTTTGGCGCGCCGCTGCCGGCCAGGTCCTGGTAGAAGCGCTTCAGCGCACGCTGGTCCTTCACCGGGTACCAGATGGCTGCCACGGTCTGGCGCATGCGCCCTACCGCCTCTTTCAGCGCCTTGGCGCAACGCTGCATCTCGTCCAGCTGCTCGAACGGCGGGTCGATGAGCATCACCGCGCGCTTTTCCGGCACCGGCAGCAGGGCCCGCGGCACGTGCCAGCCCTCGCCCAGGTGCACGGCCACGCGGCGGTCGCCCTTCATGTTGTCTTTCAGCAGCAGGCCGTCGGCCGGGTGCTTCTCGTTGAGCTGCACGCGGTCCTGCGGGCGGGTCAGGCGGCGGGCCACCTCGGGCGAACCGGGGTAGTAGCGCAGCTCACCGTCGGGGTTCATGTCGCGCACCAGGCCCATGTAGTCGGCGGTCAGCGCCGGCAGGTCATCGGCCTGCCACAGGCGGGCGATGCCTTCCAGGAACTCGCCGGTACGGCTGGCCTGGTCGCCACGCAGGTCGTACAGACCAATGCCGGCGTGGGTGTCCAGGTAGGCAAAGGGCTGCTCCTTGCGCGACATCAGCGCAAGCAGGCGGCTCAAGACCAGGTGTTTGAAGACGTCGGCGTGGTTGCCGGCGTGATAGGCGTGACGATAGTTCATGGCAACTCCTGCAAGGCCCGGGAGTTTACCTCGGGGCGGCCCTGCAACCCAAGGCTGCAGGGCCGCGATCCGATCATTTGCCGGCGTGGTAAGCCGCGCTGGAGGCGTCGAAACGGTCACGCGCCGCCAGCGACGGCGCCTTGCCGAGCACGCTGACCAGCCAGATGGCCAGGGTAGCGAAGGCAAAGCCGGGGATGATCTCGTACAGCGGCACCGGGCTGAACTGCTTCCACAGCACCACCGTTGCCGCGCCCACGACGATACCGGCCAGGGCGCCATTGCGGGTCATGCCCCGCCACAGTACCGACAGCAGCACCACCGGCCCGAACGCCGCGCCAAAGCCGGCCCAGGCGTAGCTGACCAGGCCCAGCACGCGGTTCTCCGGGTTGGCGGCCATGGCAATGGCCACCAGCGCCACCAGCAGCACCATGCCGCGCCCCACCCACACCAGTTCGCGCTGGCCGGCCGCCTTGCGCAGGAAGGCCTTGTAGAAGTCTTCGGTCAGGGCACTGGAGCACACCAGCAGCTGGCAGCTCAGGGTGCTCATTACCGCCGCCAGGATGGCCGACAGCAGCACGCCGGCCACCCAGGGATTGAACAGCAGCTTCGCCAGTTCGATGAACACCCGCTCGTGGTTGTCGCTGACCGGCCCGGCCAGCTCCGGGTGCGCGGCGAAATAGGCGATACCGAAGAAGCCCACGGCCACAGTGCCGCCCAGGCACAGGATCATCCAGGTCATGGAAATGCGCCGGGCCTTGGCGATGGATTTCACCGAATCGGCCGCCATGAACCGCGCCAGGATGTGCGGCTGGCCGAAATAGCCCAGGCCCCAGCCCAGCAGCGAGACGATGCCGATGAAGCTGGTATTGCGCAGCATGTCGAAGTGCGCCGGGTCCTGGGCGGCAATGGCCAGGAAGGTGGTATCGACGCCGCCGGTGGCCAGCACCACGACGATGGGCGTGAGGATTAGGGCGAAGATCATCAGCGTCGCCTGCACGGTGTCGGTCCAGCTCACCGCCAGGAAGCCACCGACGAAGGTGTAGGCAATGGTCGCCGCCGCGCCGGCCCACAGGGCGGTTTCGTAGCTCATGCCGAAGGTGCTTTCGAACAGCCGCGCGCCGGCGACGATGCCCGAGGCGCAGTAGATGGTAAAGAACATCAGGATCACCACCGCCGAGATCACTCGCAGCAGGCCGCTGCGGTCCTCGAAGCGGCTGGCGAAGTAGTCCGGCAGGGTCAGGGCGTCGCCGCAGTGCTCGGTTTGCACCCGCAGGCGGCCAGCCACGAACAGCCAGTTGAGGTAGGCGCCGACGATCAGGCCAATGGCGATCCAGCTTTCCGACAGCCCGGATAGGTAGACCGCGCCAGGCAGGCCCATCAGCAGCCAGCCGCTCATGTCCGAGGCGCCGGCCGACAGCGCCGTGACCACGCTGCCCAGGCTGCGCCCGCCCAGGATGTAGTCGGAGAGGTTGTTGGTGGCGCGGTAGGCCATGAAGCCGATCAGCACCATGGCGAGGATATAGACCACGAACGTGATCAAGGTGGGGTTGCTCGCACCCATCGGGGAAACTTCCTTTTAGTTGTTGTTATGTAGCAACCACCGGGTTGCACCTTTTTGCACGAAGGCTGATGCCCCGGGAAAGGGTTGCACCAACGAAGTGCATTTTGGTGCGATCAGCGGACAGGGCGCAACCGAAATGGCCTGCAAGTTGCACCTTGTTACACAACAGCCGGCTGCCGCCCGCAAAGCCTTGCTTCTGCTTCCTTTGGGAGCATTGGGCGCGCGCCGCGCACTGCCGTTGTGCAGATTCGCCACACAAAAAAAGCAAGTCGATGACAGGTGCAACTTTTCATCGAAATACGGGTTGCACCTAGTTGCACCCTACCGTGAGCAACGGCTAATCTTGCCGCCGGCTTTATTGCCACACCTACGTGGCCTTGATGAGGACAAGAAATTGGCGACGACCACCCTGGGGGTCAAACTTGACGACCCTACCCGCGAGCGACTGAAATCAGCTGCGCAGTCCATCGACCGCACCCCGCACTGGTTGATCAAGCAGGCGATTTTCAATTACCTGGAAAAGCTCGAGGGTGGCGCCACCCTGCCTGAACTCAACGGCCAGCCACACTCGGCCAACGACGACGCCGGCGACCTGCAGGCCGACCACGCCCACCAGTGCTTCCTGGAGTTTGCCGAGAGCATCCTGCCGCAATCGGTGCTGCGCGCGGCCATCACCGGCGCCTACCGCCGCCCCGAGCCGGAAGTGGTGCCGATGCTGCTGGAGCAGGCGCGCCTGCCCGCCGCCATGGCCGAGGCCACCAACAAGCTGGCTGCCGGCATCGCCGAAAAACTGCGCAACCAGAAAAGCGCCGGCGGCCGTGCCGGCATCGTCCAGGGCCTGCTGCAGGAATTCTCCCTGAGCTCCCAGGAAGGCGTGGCGCTGATGTGCCTGGCCGAAGCGCTGTTGCGCATCCCCGACAAGGGCACCCGCGACGCGCTGATCCGCGACAAGATCAGCAACGGCAACTGGCAGCCGCACCTGGGCAACAGCCCGTCGCTGTTCGTCAACGCCGCCACCTGGGGCCTGCTGCTGACCGGCAAGCTGGTGTCCACGCACAACGAAGCGGGCCTGACCTCGTCCCTGAGCCGCATCATCGGCAAGAGCGGCGAGCCGATGATCCGCAAGGGCGTCGACATGGCCATGCGCCTGATGGGCGAGCAGTTCGTCACCGGCGAGACCATCGCCGAAGCCCTGGCCAACGCCAGCAAGTTCGAAGCCAAGGGCTTCCGCTACTCCTACGACATGCTGGGTGAAGCCGCGCTCACCGAGCACGACGCGCAAAAGTACCTGGCGTCCTACGAGCAGGCCATCCACTCCATCGGCAAGGCCTCCCACGGCCGCGGCATCTATGAAGGCCCGGGCATCTCCATCAAGCTGTCGGCGCTGCACCCGCGCTACAGCCGCGCCCAGTACGAGCGCGTGATGGACGAGCTGTACCCGCGCCTGCTGTCGCTGACCCTGCTGGCCAAGCAATACGACATCGGCCTGAACATCGACGCCGAGGAAGCCGACCGCCTGGAGCTGTCCCTGGACCTGCTCGAGCGCCTGTGCTTCGAACCGCAGCTGACTGGCTGGAACGGCATCGGCTTCGTGATCCAGGCCTACCAGAAGCGTTGCCCGTACGTGATCGACTACGTCATCGACCTGGCGCGCCGCAGCCGCCACCGCCTGATGATCCGCCTGGTGAAGGGCGCCTACTGGGACAGCGAAATCAAGCGCGCCCAGGTGGAAGGCCTGGAAGGCTACCCTGTGTACACCCGCAAGGTGTACACCGACGTGTCCTACATCGCCTGCGCACGCAAGCTGCTGTCGGTGCCGGAAGTCATCTACCCGCAATTCGCCACGCACAACGCCCACACCCTGTCGGCCATTTACCACATCGCTGGTCAGAACTATTACCCCGGCCAGTACGAGTTCCAGTGCCTGCACGGCATGGGCGAACCGCTGTACGAACAGGTGGTAGGCAAGGTCGCCGATGGCAAGCTGAACCGTCCGTGCCGCGTGTACGCACCGGTCGGCACCCACGAAACGCTGCTGGCCTACCTGGTACGCCGCCTGCTGGAAAACGGCGCCAACACCTCGTTCGTCAACCGCATTGCCGACACCTCCATTTCCATCCAGGAACTGGTGGCCGACCCGGTCAGCACCATCGAACGCATGGCCACCCAGGAAGGCACCACCGGCCTGCCGCACCCGCGCATTCCGCTGCCGCGTGACCTGTATGGCAGCGAACGCGCCAACTCGGCCGGCATCGACATGGCCAACGAACACCGCCTGGCGTCGCTGTCGTGCGCGCTGCTGAGCACCGCCCACACCGACTGGAAAGCCGCGCCCATGCTGGGCTGCGACGCCAGCACCGAAGTGGCCCAGGCAGTGCTGAACCCGTCCGACCACCGCGACGTGGTCGGCCACGTGCAGGAAGCCACCGTCGCCGACGTCGACAACGCCATTCTGTGCGCCATGAGCAACGGCCCGATCTGGCAGGCCACCCCGCCGGCCGAGCGCGCCGCCATCCTGGAACGCGCCGCCGACCTGATGGAGGCCGAGATCCAGCCGCTGATGGGCCTGCTGGCCCGCGAAGCCGGCAAGACCTTCGCCAACGCCATCGCTGAGGTGCGCGAGGCCGTGGATTTCCTGCGCTACTACGCGGTGCAGGCCCGCAACGATTTCAGCAACGACGCCCACCGCCCCCTGGGCCCGGTGGTGTGCATCAGCCCGTGGAACTTCCCGCTGGCGATCTTCACCGGCCAGGTAGCCGCGGCGCTGGCCGCCGGCAACCCGGTGCTGGCCAAGCCGGCCGAACAGACCCCGCTGGTGGCAGCCCAGGCCGTGCGCCTGCTGCTGGAAGCCGGCATCCCCGAGGGCGTGGTGCAACTGCTGCCGGGCCGCGGCGAAACCGTGGGTGCGCGCCTGGTAGGTGACGAGCGCGTGAAAGGCGTGATGTTCACCGGCTCCACCGAGGTGGCGCGCCTGCTGCAACGCAACATCGCCGGGCGCCTGGACAGCCAGGGCCGGCCGATCCCGCTGATCGCCGAAACCGGCGGCCAGAACGCGATGATCGTCGATTCCTCGGCGCTCACCGAGCAGGTTGTCATCGACGTGGTGTCATCGGCCTTCGACTCCGCCGGCCAGCGCTGCTCGGCCCTGCGCGTGCTGTGCCTGCAGGAAGACTCCGCCGACCGCGTGATCGAAATGCTCAAGGGCGCCATGGCCGAATCGCGCCTGGGCAACCCCGAGCGCCTGTCCGTGGACATCGGCCCGGTGATCGACGCCGAAGCCAAGGCCGGCATCGAGAAGCACATCCAGGGCATGCGCGACAAAGGCCGCGCCGTGTACCAGGTGGCCATCGCCGACGCCGAGGAAGTGAAGCGCGGCACCTTCGTGATGCCAACGCTGATCGAACTGGACAGCTTCGACGAGCTGCAACGCGAAATCTTCGGCCCGGTGCTGCACGTGGTGCGCTACAGCCGCAAGAACCTCGACCAGCTGATCGAGCAGATCAACGCCTCCGGCTACGGCCTGACCCTGGGCGTGCACACCCGCATCGACGAGACCATCGCCAAGGTCATCGATAACGTCAACGCCGGTAACGTCTACGTCAACCGCAACATCGTCGGCGCCGTGGTGGGCGTGCAGCCGTTCGGCGGCGAAGGCCTGTCGGGCACCGGCCCGAAAGCCGGCGGCCCGCTGTACCTGTACCGCCTGCTGTCCACCCGCCCTGAAGGCGCCATCGAGCACACCTTCAAGCGCGCCGACAGCGAAGCCGCCCCCGACGTGCGCCTGCGCGACGCCATGGCCAAGCCGTTGCAAGCCCTGCAAGCCTGGGCCGGCAGCAACCAGCACGCGGAACTGGCCACCCTGTGCGGCCAATTCGCCCAGCAGTCGCAAAGCGGCGTGACCCGCCAGCTGACAGGCCCTACCGGCGAGCGCAACAGCTACAGCATCCTGCCGCGCGAACACGTGCTGTGCCTGGCCGACCAGGAAGCCGACCTGCTGGTGCAACTGGCCGCCGCCCTGGCCGTGGGCAGCACCGCCGTATGGCCGGAAGGCGAGATCGCCAAACCGCTGCGCGCGCGCCTGCCGAAGGAAGTACAGGCCCGCATCCAGCTGGTGCCGGAGTGGACCAAGGATGAAGTGGTGTTCGACGCCGTCATCCACCACGGCGACTCCGACCAACTGCGCGCGGTGTGCCAGCAAGTGGCCAAGCGTGCCGGCGCCATCGTTGGCGTGCAGGGGCTGTCCCACGGCGAAAGCAACATCGCCCTGGAGCGGCTGGTGATCGAACGTGCGTTGAGCGTGAACACCGCTGCGGCGGGGGGGAATGCCAGCTTGATGACCATCGGCTGATAGCTGCAACAAAAAAAAGGCGCTCTTATGGGCGCCTTTTTTATGCACCAAATATTATAAACCGACCTCACCGCCCCCACATGAGAAACAGACTTCACCGAACAATCTCATACACCCACGCAACACGATAAACACCGTAGTTATTGGTTATTTATGTACAATCATTTTCCTTCCTCAACAATGAAATTTCGCGTTACCTTGTACTCCCGGCCGAGAGCCGAACAGTATCAGGAGAAGTAACATGGCAACTCCCACACTTCATCCCCTGGCCATCGGCCTGTATCCCACAGTCTTGGGGGCTAACCCGCCACCGCCAGCCTGGGCTCCCCTCCCACCCGCACAGCCTTTCTTGGCAGAGCAGGCAGCAGTGTTCACAGCCCTACAGGAAATTATCGTTACAAACTTGTCAGGATTAGCAGTTAATGGCGACCCGACAAAACTACAGACGCCTGGATACCAACATGTTTCCAACACATACTTCAATCCACCGCTACCCGGCAAAAGCATTCTAGAGTTTGACGTCACCCTCAAGATTTCCGCGTTCCCTTTTTCAATTCCTTTCGCTAATACGCTGGCCGCAGCAGTCACACAGCCCCTGGCCATATCTGCGTTGATTGCAGGCGCAACCACCAAATTCACTTTCATTACCAGCGGCTATATCTTTGAGCTTGAACTAACCGTTACAAAATTCCAATAAAGTAAAGCAAAAGCTCAAGGCGACCAGATACCGCGCCGCTTGGGACGCGGCCTGGCGGCCGCTGCTACAGGGCTTGCATCATCACTGTTGTCTATCTTGCTGTTCCTGCCCCCACCTCGCTTCTACACTCGGCGCATCAAATAAAAGGATGCCGCCATGTCCGAGACCCTCCTCAGCGCCCGCAACCTGGCTTTCGAGCTGTACGAAGTGCTGGACGCCGAAAGCCTCACCCAGCGCGAGCGCTTCGCCGAGCACAACCGCGAGACCTTCGACGCCGCCATCAGCACCGCGCGCAGCATCGCCGAGAAGTATTTTGCGCCGCATAACCGCAAGGCCGACGAGAACGAGCCGCGCTATGAAAATGGCGCCGCGGTGCTGATCCCGGAAGTGAAGCCTGCGGTGGATGCGTTCCTGCAGGCCGGCTTCCTCAACGCCGCCCGTGCGTTCGAGGACGGCGGCATGCAGCTGCCGACCCTGCTGTCGCAAGCCTGCTTCGCGCATTTCCAGGCCGCCAACGCCGGCAGTACCTCGTACCCGTTCCTGACCATGGGCGCCGCCAACCTGATCGAGAGCTTCGGCAGCGACGAGCAGAAGCGCCGCTTCCTGCAACCGATGATCGACGGGCGTTTCTTCGGCACCATGGCGCTCACCGAGCCGCACGCCGGCTCGTCGCTGTCGGACATCCGTACCCGTGCGGAGCCTGCCGCCGACGGCAGCTACCGCCTCAAGGGCAACAAGATCTTCATTTCCGGCGGCGATCACCCGCTGTCCGAGAACATCGTGCACCTGGTGCTGGCCAAGCTGCCGGACGCGCCGCCGGGGGTGAAGGGTATTTCGCTGTTCATCGTGCCCAAGTTCCTGGTCAACGACGACGGCAGCCTGGGCCCGCGCAACGACGTGCTGCTGGCCGGGCTGTTCCACAAGATGGGCTGGCGCGGCACCACCTCCACGGCGCTGAACTTCGGCGATAACGGCAACTGCGTCGGCTACCTGGTGGGCAAACCGCACCAGGGCCTGAGCTACATGTTTCAGATGATGAACGAGGCACGCATCGGCGTCGGCATGGGCGCGGTGATGCTGGGCTACGCAGGCTACCTGTATTCCCTGGACTATGCCCGCGAACGGCCCCAGGGCCGCTTGCCCGATGCCAAGGACCCGACCACCGCGCCGGTGGCGATCATCAACCACGCCGACGTGCGGCGCATGCTGCTGACCCAGAAAGCCTACGTGGAAGGCGCCTTCGACTTGGGCCTGTACGCCGCGCGGCTGTTCGACGACACCCTGACCGGCGAGAGCGACGAGGTGCGCCGCCAGGCCCACGAGCTGCTGGACCTGCTGACGCCTATCGTCAAATCCTGGCCGTCGGAGTTCTGCCTGAAGGCCAACGAGCTGGCGATCCAGATCCTCGGCGGCCACGGCTACACCCGCGAATACCCGGTGGAACAGTACTACCGCGACAACCGCCTGAACCCGATCCACGAAGGCACCCATGGCATCCAGTCGCTGGACCTGCTGGGCCGCAAGCTGGCACAGAACGGCGGCGCCGGGCTCAAGCAGTTGATGCGCCTGATCAGCCAGACCTGCGAGCGCGCCCAGGCGCATGACTCGCTGAGCGCCCTGCGCCAGCCGCTGGAAACCATGTTGACCGCGCTGCAAGGCGTGACCCTGGGGCTGCTGGGCGATTTGGCCAAGGGGCAGGTCACCGGCACCCTGGCGAACTCGGCGCTTTATTTGAAGGTGTTCGGCCATACGGTGATTGGCTGGCGCTGGCTGGAGCAGGCGATTCGCGCGCAGGAGGGGCTGGACCAGGGCAACGCCGTGGATCGCGAGTTCTACCAGGGCAAGCTGCAGGCAGCGCGGTATTTCCTGACGTGGGAGCTGCCGGCCTGTCATCACGACCTGCATCTGTTGCAGAGCCGAGACGATACCTGCCTGGGGATGGCTGACAGTTGGTTTTAGGCGCGCGATCGATGACGCAGCCTTCGGCAGCTGCTACGGGGCCGCGCGCACCCCGCTGATCGCGATGCAGGCGACGCGATCGACGAGGTACACGGGGCCCTCGTAGCAGCGGCCGCAGGCCGCGTCACGGCCACCAAAATACGAACCTTTTTGACATGGGTACATTTGCACAGGTTAGAATCCCTTGGCACGCAGCCTGCATGATGCAGGCTGTTTCGCCACCTCAGTTTTAGGGAGTACTGCCTTTGAATGCGACGACCATCAACAGCCTGTTCTTGATCGGCGCGTTGCTGGTAGGTGCTAGCATTCTGGTCAGTTCCCTCTCCTCGCGCCTGGGCATCCCGATTCTGGTGATCATCCTGGCGGTGGGTATGACCGCCGGCGTCGACGGCGGCGGTATCATCTTCGACAACTACCCCACGGCCTACCTGGTCGGCAACCTGGCACTGGCGGTGATCCTGCTGGACGGCGGCCTGCGCACGCGGGTGGCGAGTTTCCGCGTGGCGCTGTGGCCGGCGCTGTCGCTGGCCACGGTGGGGGTGCTGATCACCACCGGCCTGACCGGCATGATGGCCGCCTGGCTGTTCAACCTGAACATCATCCAGGGCCTGCTGATCGGCGCCATCGTCGGTTCCACGGATGCTGCGGCGGTGTTCTCGCTGCTGGGCGGCAAGGGCCTGAACGAGCGGGTAACGGCGAGCCTTGAGATCGAATCGGGCAGCAACGACCCCATGGCGGTGTTCCTTACCGTGACCCTGATCGACATGCTCGCCAGCCACCAGACCGGCCTGCACTGGAGCCTGCTGGGCCACCTGGTGCAGGAATTCGGCATCGGCGCGGTCATCGGCCTGGGCGGCGGCTGGGTGATGCTGCAGCTGGTAAACCGCATCAACCTGGCCGGCGGCCTGTACCCGATCCTGGTGGTCGCTGGCGGCCTGGTGGTGTTCGCCCTGACCAACGCCCTGCACGGCAGCGGCTTCCTGGCCGTGTACCTGTGCGGCCTGGTGATGGGCAACAAGCCTATCCGCAGCCGCCACGGCATCCTGCACATGCTCGACGGCATGGCGTGGCTGGCGCAGATCGGCATGTTCCTGGTGCTGGGCCTGCTGGTCACGCCCCACGACCTGCTGCCCATCGCCCTGCCCGCCCTGGCGCTGGCGCTGGGCATGATCCTGGTAGCACGGCCGCTGTCGGTGTTCGTCGGCCTGCTGCCGTTCAAGGCCTTCCACGGCCGTGAGAAAGCCTTCATTTCCTGGGTAGGCCTGCGCGGCGCGGTGCCGATCATCCTGGCGGTGTTCCCGCTGATGGCCGGGCTGCCCGAGGCGCAGCTGTACTTCAACCTGGCGTTCTTCATCGTGCTGGTGTCGCTGTTGGTGCAGGGCACCAGCCTGCCGTGGGTGGCCAAGCTGCTGAAGGTCACCGTGCCGCCGGACCCGGCGCCCATTTCCCGCTCGGCGCTGGAGGTGCACGTCACCAGCGAGTGGGAGCTGTTCGTCTACAAGCTGGGCGCCGAGAAATGGTGCATCGGCTCGCCGCTGCGCGAGCTGAAAATGCCCGAGGGTACCCGTATCGCGGCCCTGTTCAGGGGGCAGGAACTGCTCCATCCGTCGGGTAGTACGGTGTTGGAAGTGGATGATTTGCTCTGTGTAATCGGCCACGAACACAATCTGCCAGCACTCGGAAAGCTGTTCAGCCAGGCGCCGCAACGGGGTCTGGATTTGCGCTTCTTCGGCGACTTCGTGCTCGAAGGGGACGCAGAACTGGGGCCTGTAGCCGCGTTGTACGGTTTGCAGCTCGACGGCCAGGACCCGCAGACGCCGCTCAGCCACTTCATCATGCAGAAGGTTGGCGGCGCGCCGGTGGTGGGCGACCACGTGGTGTGGAACAACACAATCTGGACCGTGGCCGTGATGGACGGGAACAAGATCCAGAAAGTGGGCGTCAAACTGCCCGAAGGAAGTGCGCCGGGGCCCGGACTCTTCCTCTAAACTGCCATTCTCTCTCGAGCTGTAAACGACTTTTCACTATGCCCTCACTGCGCTCATTTTTCTCCGCAGCCCTGCTTGGGCTGTGCCTGACTGTCACCGCTGTACACGCGGCCGACCCACCCACCAGCGAGTCCGTGCAGCAAAGCATCGACAAGATCGCCGACCGCAAGCTGTCGGACGCCGACCAGAAAGCCCTGCAACAGGTGCTGGAGCAGACCCTGGCGTACCTTTCCAGCCGCGACGACAGCAACAACCAGCTGCCCGCGCTGAAGAAACAGCTGACCGAAGCCCCGCAAGTGATCAGCGAGAACCAGCGCGAGCTGACCAAGCTGAAGGCCACCAAGGTGATCCCGGTCGCCCAGCGCTACGCCAACCTGTCGGTGCCGCAGCTGGAGCAGTTGCTCAACGACCGCGGCGCCCAGCAGGGTGACCTGCAGAAGCAGCTGACCGAGGCCAACAGCCTGAGCATCACCGCCCAGACCCGCCCGGAGCGGGCGCAGACCGAGATCAGCAACAGCCAGGCGCGCATCACCCAGATCAACGGCATCCTCAAGGCCGGCAAGGACAACGGCAAGGTGGTGTCCGCCGACCAGCGCAACCAGCTGCTGGCCGAGCAGGCCTCGCTGAACGCCTTGATTGCCCTGCGCCGCCAGGAGCTGGCCGGCAATACCCTGTTGCAGGACCTGGGCAACAGCCAGCACGACCTGGTGTTCGAGAAAATCTCGCGCATCAGCCAGGAAATCCAGGACCTGCAGTCGCTGATCAACGAGAAGCGCCTGGCGCAGTCGCAAGAGACGGTGACGCAGCAGTCCATCGAAGCGCAGAAGGCCGGCGGCAGCAGCGTGCTGGCCACCGAGAGCGCCACCAACCTCAAGCTGTCGGACTACCTGCTGAAAAGCACCGACCGCCTCAACGACCTGACCCAGCAGAACCTGCACACCCAGCAGCAGCTGGACAGCCTGACCCAGAGCGACCAGGCCCTGGACGAGCAGATCAACGTGCTCAAGGGCAGCCTGCTGCTGTCGAAGATCCTCTATAAGCAGAAACAGGCGCTGCCGCACCTGAAGGTGGACCGCAACCTGGCGGACGAGATCGCCGACATCCGCCTGTACCAGTTCGAGGTCAACCAGCAGCGCGAAGCCCTGAGCAGCCCCACCGCCTACGTCGACGGCCTGATCGCCGCGCAGCCGCCCGAGCAGGTCACGCCGCAACTGCGCAAGCAGTTGCTGGACCTGGCGGTCACCCGCAGCGACCTGCTGGAGCGCCTGAACCGCGAGCTGAGCGCGCTGCTCAACGAGTCCATCACCCTGCAGTTGAACCAGAAACAGCTGCTGAGCACCGCCCTGAGCCTGCGCGCCACCCTCGACGAGCAAATGTTCTGGATTCCCAGCAACAAACCGCTGGACCCCGACTGGCTGGAAAGCGCGCCGTCGCACCTGAGCAAGCAGCTGACCACCCTGCCCTGGGCCTCCAGCCTCAGCGAGCTGGCCGACGGCCTGGCGCAGCGGCCGCTGTTCTTCGTGCCGCTGTTGCTGCTGATCGGCGTGCTGCTGTGGCGCCGCAGCTACCTGCACAACCGCCTCAACCGCGTGCACAAGGACATTGGCCACTTCAAGCGTGACAGCCAGTGGCACACGCCCCAGGCGCTGCTGGTCAACGTGCTGCTGGCCATCCCCGTGGGCCTGGGGCTGGCGCTGTGCGGCCTGGCCTTGCAGATAGACGCCCGCGGCCAGAACGCCAGCCTGGGTTCGGCGCTGCTGCAAATGGCCCAGGCCTGGCTGGTGTTCTACACCGCCTACCGGATACTGGCGCCCGGCGGCGTGGCCGAGGTGCACTTCCGCTGGCAGAAGCCCCAGGTGGAGTTCCTGCGCAACTGGATCCGCCGCCTGGGCATCGTGGTCATGGCCCTGGTGGCCGTGGTGGCGGTGGCCGAGCTGCAGCCTTCGGCCCTGGCCGACGATGTCATCGGCATCGTCGTGGTGCTGACCTGCTACGCCCTGATGGCCTGGCTGCTCAGCCGCCTGCTGCTCAGCAGCCCCACCCACGGCAACACTTCGCTGTTCCGCAAGGCGGTGGGCGTGGCCTTCACGGCGCTGCCGGTGGCGTTGTTCATGGCCGTGTGCTTCGGCTACTACTACACCGCGCTGAAGCTCACCGACCGGCTGATCGACACCCTGTACCTGCTGATGCTGTGGCTGGTGATCGAAGCCGCCTTCGTCCGCGGCCTCAGCGTGGCGGCAAGGCGCCTGGCCTACCAGCGCGCCCTGAGCAAGCGCCAGGCGGCCAAGGAAAGCGGCGACGGCGAGATCCCCGTGGAAGAGCCGACCCTGGACATCGAACAGGTCAACCAGCAGTCCCTGCGCCTGATTCGCCTGGCGCTGATGGGCGTGTTCATCGCCGGGCTGTACTGGGTGTGGTCGGACCTGATCAGCGTGTTCGCCTACCTGGACAACATCACCCTCTACGAATACACCAGCGGCACCGGCGCCACCATGAGCATGGTGCCCATCAGCCTCGGCGACCTGCTGGGCGCGCTGATCATCGTCGGCATCACCGTGGCCCTGGCGGGCAACCTGCCAGGCCTGCTGGAGGTACTGGTGCTGTCGCGCCTGAACCTGGCCCAGGGCAGTGCCTACGCCACCACCACGCTGCTGTCGTACATCATCATCGGCATCGGCTTCGTCTCGTCGCTGTCGACCTTGGGCGTCAGCTGGGACAAGCTGCAGTGGCTGGTGGCGGCGCTGTCGGTAGGCCTGGGCTTCGGCATGCAGGAGATCTTCGCCAACTTCATCTCCGGCATCATGATTTTGTTCGAACGTCCGGTGCGCATCGGCGACACCATCACCATCGGCAGCCTGTCGGGCACGGTGAGCAAGATCCGCATCCGCGCCACCACCATCACCGACTTCGACCGCAAGGACATCATTGTCCCGAACAAGACGTTCATCACCGGGCAACTGATCAACTGGTCGCTGACCGACACCATCACCCGTGTCACCCTGAAGCTGGGCGTGGACTACGGCTCGGACCTGGACCTGGTGCGCGCGCTGCTGCTCAAGGGCGCCCAGGAGAACCCTCGGGTGCTCAAGGACCCAGGCCCCAGCGTGTACTTCCTCAACTTCGGCGAGAGCACCCTGGACCACGAGTTGCGCATGCACGTGCGCGACCTGGGCGACCGCAACCCGGTGCTCGACGAGATGAACCGCTACATCAACCGCGAGTTCAAGAAGAACAACATCAACATCTCGTTCCGGCAGATGGAGGTGTACCTCAAGAACACCCAAGGCCAGGAGTTCAAGATGGTGCCGATGGACAAAGTCGACGAGCAGCTGCTGCCCAACGCCCAGCCGCAGGCGAAAACCCGCCCCGAGCCGCCCGACATTCATCTGGACTGACTGGACGCCATGGCCATCCCCCAGCAGAATGCTCGGACATTCTGCTGGAGATGGCCGTTGAAAGCCCTCGACGAACTGACCTTCGACAACCGCTTCGCCCGCCTGGGCGACGCGTTCTCAACCTCGGTATTGCCCGACCCCCTCGACAATCCACGCCTGGTGGTGGCCAGTGATGCGGCCATGGCGTTGCTCGACCTGGACCCTACCGAGGCCCACTCCCCCACCTTCGCCCAGCTGTTCGGCGGCCACAAGCTGTGGGCCGACGCCGACCCGCGGGCCATGGTGTATTCGGGGCACCAGTTCGGCGGCTACAGCCCGCGCCTGGGCGATGGCCGCGGGCTGCTGCTGGGCGAGGTGTACAACGACGCCGGCCAGCACTGGGACCTGCACCTCAAGGGCGCCGGCCTGACCCCCTATTCGCGCATGGGCGACGGCCGCGCGGTGCTGCGCTCGTCGATCCGCGAGTTCCTTGCCAGCGAAGCGCTGCATGCCCTGGGCATCCCCAGCAGCCGCGCGCTGTGCGTGATCGGCTCCGACACCCCGGTATGGCGCGAAACCCAGGAGCGCGGCGCCATGCTGCTGCGCCTGGCGCCGAGCCACATACGTTTCGGCCACTTCGAATACTTCTACTACACCAAGCAGTCGGAGCAGGCCAAGGTGCTGGGCGAGCACGTGCTGGCCATGCACTTCCCCGAATGCCTGGAGCAGCCCGAGCCGTACCTGGCCATGTTCCGCAGCGTGCTGGAACGCAACGCCGAGCTGATCGCCAAGTGGCAGGCCTATGGCTTCTGCCACGGGGTGATGAACACCGACAACATGTCGATCCTGGGCATTACCTTCGACTTCGGCCCGTTCGCCTTCCTCGATGACTTCGACGCCAACTTCATCTGCAACCACTCCGATGACCAGGGCCGCTACAGCTTCAGCAACCAGGTGCCCATCGCCCACTGGAACCTCAGCGCGCTGGCCCAGGCGCTGACACCGTTCATCAGCGTCGAGGCCCTGCGCGAGACCCTGGAGCTGTTCCTGCCGCTGTACGAGGCCCACTACCTGGACCTGATGCGCCGCCGGCTGGGCTTCACCCGCGCCGAAGACGGCGACAAGGCCATGGTCGAAAGCCTGCTGCGGCTGATGCAGAACAGCGGCGTGGACTACAACCTGTTCTTCCGCCGCCTGGGCGACCAGCCAGCGGCGGCCGCCGTGGCGGTGCTGCGCGACGATTTCGTCGACCGCGAGGGCTTCGACCGTTGGGCCGCCGATTATCTGCAACGTATTGCCCGCGATGGCGACGACGCCGGGCGTACTGCGCGCATGCACGCGGTGAACCCGCTGTACGTGCTGCGCAACTACCTGGCGCAGAAAGCGATCGATGCAGCCCAGCAAGGGGATTACGAAGAAGTGCGCCGGCTGCACCAGGTGCTGACCAGGCCGTTCGAAGCGCAGGAAGGCATGGACGCCTACGCCCAGCGGCCGCCGGAATGGGGCAAGCACCTGGAAATCAGTTGCTCCTCGTGACCACCCCTACGCCCGTAGCAGCTGCCGCAGGCGGCGTCCAGCGGCGCTGCTGACGCGGCCTGTGGCCGCTGCTACGGGATTCGCTTAACGGTAGAATCTGCAAAACTGCCAAACCTGGAGCCACCATGTCCGAACCCCTGGTCATCCCCTGCCCCCACTGCAACGGCCTCAACCGCATCCCCGCCGAACGCCTGGGCGACTCGCCCAAATGCGGGCGCTGCAAGGGCCAGGTCATCCTGGCCGCACCGTTCGACCTGGCCCAAGGCGACTATGCCAGCCAGATCAAGGGCGACCTGCCGCTGTTGGTGGACGTGTGGGCGGAATGGTGCGGGCCATGCAAATCCTTCGCGCCGATCTTCCAGCAAGCCGCCGGCCAACTGAGCGGCCGCTGCCGCCTGGCCAAGCTGGACAGCGAGGCCAACCAGCAGCTGGCGGGGCAATTGAACATTCGTTCGATCCCCAGCCTGATCCTGTTCAAGCACGGTCGCGAAGTGGCGCGCCAGAGCGGCGCGTTCCCGTTGCCGCAGCTGCTGGCGTGGCTCAACAGCCAGGGCATTTAAGCCGCAGCGTTGGCTTCCAGCAGCTGGTGCAGTTCGACGAACTGCTGGGTCAGCTTGTGCCGTGGGTCAAGGTGGATCAGCGGCATGCTGGCCTGGTGTGATTCGCGCATGCGCACCGAGCTCGTCAGGTACACCGGCAGCACCGGCAGGCCTTCGGCGATCAGTTCGTCGAGCATCTGCTGGGGCAGGCTGGCGCGGGCCTGGAACTGGTTGACGACAATGCCTTCCACTTCCAGGTCTTCGTTGTGGTCGTCGCGCAGCTCGCCGATCTCGGCGATCAGGCCGTACAGCGCCTGGCGCGAGAAGGTGTCGCAGTCGAAGGGAATCAGCACGCGATCGGCGGCGATCAGCGCGGAAACCGCGTAGAAATTCAGCGCCGGCGGCGTATCGATGTAGATGCGGTCGTAGTCTTCGGCCAGCTCATCCAGCAGCTTTCGCAGCTTGTTGATCTTGTGCTTGGCTTCCAGCTTGGGCTGCAGGTCAGCCAACTCCGCCGTGGCGGTGACCACGTGCAGGTTGTCGAAGGGCGTTTCGTAGATATCCACCGTGTTCTTCTTGGCGAACGGCCCGGAGGACAGGGTCTGCTTGAAGAAGTCGGCGATGCCCATGGGGATGTCCTCGCCCGTCAACCCGGTCAGGTAATGGGTCGAATTGGCTTGTGCATCCAGGTCGATCAGCAGGGTGCGATAGCCCTCCTGGGCACTGACCGCCGCCAGGTTGCAGGCGATGCTCGATTTGCCAACGCCACCTTTCTGATTGAACACCACGCGCCGCATGGAAAACCTCCGTGTACCAGTGAATGCCCGAGTGTAGATGGCTTGGTGGCACGGCGGCCAGCACCTTTGAACGGATATCTCGCATCCCGTAGCAGCGGCCGCAGGCCGCGTCACAACCACGCTGGCGTGGTAGATCGATGGCGGACGCGGCCTGCGGCCGCTGCTACAGGGGCGAGGTCAGAGCTGGAAGCGCCCCACCATGTTCTTCAGGTCATGGGACAGGCCCGACAGCGACTGGCTGGCTTCGTCGATCTGGCCGGCGCCTTCCGAGGTCTGGATCGACAGGTCGCGGATGTTGACCAGGTTGCGGTCGATTTCGCGTGCCACCTGGGCCTGTTCTTCCGAGGCGCTGGCGATGACCATGTTGCGCTCGTGGATCAACGAGATCGCCGCGGCGATTTCGTCCAGGGCGGTACCGGCGGTCTTGGCGGTGTCCAGGGTCGACAGCGCCTGGTCGTTGTTGGCCTGCATGGTCTCGACCACCTTGGCCGTGCCCTGCTGGATGGCCGCGACCATCTGCTCGATTTCCTGGGTGGAGGTTTGCGTGCGGCCGGCCAGGGCGCGCACTTCGTCGGCCACCACGGCGAAGCCGCGGCCCGCCTCGCCGGCACGGGCGGCCTCGATGGCGGCGTTCAGCGCCAGCAGGTTGGTCTGCTCGGCCACGCCACGGATCACGTCGAGGATCTTGCCGATGTCCTGGGAGTGGGCGGCCAGTTCCTTGACCTGCTCGGAGGCGTCTTCGACGCGCTCACCCATGCGCTGGATGGCGATGATGGTGGTGTCGACGCGCTCACGGCCCAGCTGGGCGGTCTTGGTCGAGGCGCTGGACGCGTCAGCGGTGGAGACGGCGTTGCGCGCCACTTCTTCCACCGCGGCAGTCATTTCGTTGACCGCGGTGGCGGCCTGCTGGATCTCGGCGTTCTGGTTGTTCAGGTCGCCCGAGGTCTGGTTGGTGATGGCGGTCATTTCTTCCGACGCCGCCGCCAGCTGGTGCGACGAGTCGCCGATCAGGCGCAAGGTGTCGGTCAGGCTTTTCTGCATGGCCACCAGCGAGCGCAGCAGCGCGGCGGCTTCGTCTTCGCCATCGACGTTGATACGGCCAGTGAGGTCGCCCTGGGCGATTCGGCCGGCGGCGGTCACCGCTTCTTCCAGCGGCTTGACGATGCTGCGGGTCAGCATCCAGGCCAGCGCCACGGTCAGCAGGAAGACAATCACCAGCACCACGATGGTGGTCTGCATGGCGGTCTCGTAGCGGGCCTTGGCGGCGGCGGTGTACAGGCCGGATTCCTGCAGGTTGATCTTCACCAGCTCGTTGAACAGGTTGCCGGTCTGGTCGGACAGGTCTTGGATCGGGCCGTTGAGCAGCGCCAGCATGCCTTGGGTGTCGCCCTGGTCAGACAGCGCCTGGTAGCGCGACAGCTGCTCCTGATAGCGGCCCACCACGCTTTGCATCTGCGCGAACGCCGAACGGGCGGCGTCCGGCACGATCGGGGTGTAGCCCTGCAGCGCCTTGTCCAGCTCGCCGCGCAGGAAGGTCATGCGGTCCAGGGCCGGGCGCAGCTGCGCCGGGTCGCGGTTGAGCATCAGGCGGAAGGTGAGCACGCGAATGCCCAGGGAGTTGTCGCGAATGCTGCCCAACCACCGGGTGCCGGCGTGGGACACGTCCTCAGTATGAATCACGGCTTCACGCATGTGCGTGATCTGGTTCATGGAGAAGATGCCAAAGCCCAGCATCAACAGGCTGATCAGGCCGAAACTGAGGAAGGCACGGGTCGAGATGCGCAGCTGACGGACGTTCATAGGGACTCCAGGGGGATAACTCGCCCTGAAGTCATCGGCCTGGGGTGCGACAACTTGAACGGACCATTTCGACCATTTATCAAGGGCTTGATTGCCGGGTCACAATGTCCACGAACGCCTTGGCCATGGCCGAGGTGTTGGCCTTGCGCTGCACCAGCCACACCGAGGTGATGGCCTCGGGGTCGAGCAGGGTGCGGTAGACCACACCTTCGATGCGCATGGACTGGTAAGAGGCCGGCAGCACCGACACGCCCAGGCCGGCGGACACCAGGCCGATGATGGTCATGGCCTCGCCGGCCTCCTGGGCGAAGTGCGGGCTGAAGCCGGCCTGGGTCGCCAGGTTGATCAGTTGCGCATACAGGCCACTGCCGTAGCTGCGCGGGAAGAACACGAACGGCTCCTGCGCCAGGGCGTTCATGTACAGCCCCGCTTCGCTGCCCTGGGCCAGGGGGTGGTCGGCGTTGAGCACGGCCACCAGCGGTTCGCTGAACAGCTCGACCCAGGTCAGCGAGTCGGGCAACGGCAGGGGCCGTATCAGGCCCACTTCAATGGTCTCGTCCACCAGTGCCTCCGCCACGCCCACGCTGCTCATCTCTTCCAGGTTCAGGTGCACCGCCGGGAAGGCCTGGCGGAACGCGTAGATGGCCTTGGGAATGCCGGAGTTGAACGGCGCCGACGAGGTGAAGCCGATCTTCATCTCGCCCAGTTCGCCCAGCTGCGCGCGGCGCGCCACGTTGGCGGCCTTGTCCACCTGGGCCAGCACCAGCCGCGCCTCTTCCAGGAACAACCGCCCGGCCTCGCTGAGCGCCACCCGACGGTTGGTACGCTCGAACAGGCGTGCGCCCAGTTCCTGCTCCAGCGCCTGGATTTGCTGGCTCAGGGGCGGTTGCGAGATGCCCAGCACCTCGGCGGCACGGCCAAAATGCAGCTCTTGAGCCACGGCGATGAAGTAACGCAGGTGTCGCAGTTCCATGGCGGCCTCGAATAGGTCGTTGAAGCTATCAAATGGGTCGAACAATATATTGGAAAGAATAATTAGCCAGCTATATGCTTTTTCTCATTGCCACTTGTGCCGCACCTTTCGAGGCCCCGCGTGAAAACTGCCGCTGCCGTCCAGCACTCCGAAACGCCCCCCACTTCCCTCGCCGATGTTGCCACGCACTTGAGCGAAGCCTACATCGAGAAAGGCACGCCGCTGTTCATGCGCACCGTGCTGGCGCTGTTCTCCGGCGGCTTCGCCACCTTCGCGCTGCTGTACTGCGTGCAGCCGATGATGCCGATCCTGTCGAAAGAGTTCGCCATCAACGCGGCGCAAAGCAGCCTGATCCTGTCGGTGTCCACCGGCATGCTCGCCATCGGCTTGCTGATCACCGGGCCCATCAGCGACGCCATCGGCCGCAAGCCGGTGATGGTCTTCGCCCTGTTCGCCGCCGCCCTGTGCACCCTGGCCAGCGCCATGATGCCCACCTGGCAGGGCGTGCTGGTGATGCGCGCACTCACCGGCCTGTCCCTCAGCGGCCTGGCCGCAGTGGCCATGACCTACCTGAGCGAAGAAATTCACCCGCAACACATCGGCCTGGCCATGGGCCTGTACATCGGCGGCAACGCCATTGGCGGCATGAGCGGGCGGCTGATCAGCGGCGTGCTCATCGACTTCGTCAGCTGGCACACGGCAATGCTGGTGATCGGCGCCCTGGCCCTGGTTGCCGCGCTGGTGTTCGTGAAGATCCTGCCCGAATCGCGCAACTTCCGCCCGCGCAAGATGAACCCGCGCGGCCTGCTGGAAGGCTTCACCATGCACTTCAAGGACGCCGGCCTGCCGTGGCTGTTCCTGGAAGCGTTCCTGCTGATGGGCGCCTTCGTCACGCTGTTCAACTATATCGGCTACCGCCTGCTGGCCGGCCCGTACCACATGAGCCAGGCGCTGGTGGGCCTGCTGTCGGTGGTGTACTTAGCCGGCATCTACAGCTCGGCCAAGGTCGGCGCCCTGGCCGACCAGCACGGCCGCCGCAAGGTGTTCTGGATGAGCATCACCCTGATGTTCGCCGGCCTGCTGGCCACCCTGCTGAGCCCGCTGCCGGTGATCATCGTCGGCATGCTGATGTTCACCTTCGGCTTCTTCGGCGCCCACTCCGTGGCCAGCAGCTGGATCGGCCGCCGCGCCACCAAGGCCAAGGGCCAGGCCTCGTCGCTGTACCTGTTCAGCTACTACGTGGGCTCAAGCGTAGCCGGCACCCTGGGCGGGGTGGCGTGGAACTATGCGGGGTGGAATGGGGTTGGGGTGTTTATTGGTGGGTTGCTGGTGGTGGCGCTGGCGGTGGCGGCGCGGTTGGCGCGGCTGGCGCCGTTGGGGGGAAAGTAGGGTGATGATCGAGCGCCGCTCTGCGGCGCGACGCAGCCTGGCGGCAGCTGCTACGCGGGCGCCTGAGCCCCAAGGACAATTGCCATCGCGTTACATTCGCTCACTCCCCCGCCGAGGCATTTCCTACAAATCCTTTATATGATCCGAGAGTCTTGCAGGACGTTTCCTAAAGGCCGGAAATGGGGTTGTTGAGGGGGAATCGTGGCCGCATAGTGCCGGCGGCCGCGTTTTTGCGGCCTGGATTTAGCAGTCCAGATCACATTTATCTTTCGCAACTCGCTTTCGATTCGAGGTGTTTTCGCTCGCCCTCATTTCGACTATGGCAGCTGCGGGCGGGGCACCTTCGGGTGCGCCGGGATGAGTGTGACCGGTCTGCTAACCCGTACGCAGCTGCCACCCAACTGATTCGCTGGGCGGCCTCAATCACTTCAAATGAGATTTTCGAATGTCGCGTTTTCTTGCACTGACCAGCAACTTCACCGCCACCCCCGTCCTCCACCTGGACACCGAGGCACCCATGGCCGACCTGCTCGAGTTCACCGAGCTGCGCATGCGCGCCGCCAACAACATGCTCAAGGGCCTGGCCTGCATGAGCGCGCGCAACACCGAGGACGCCGACCTGAGCCACTTCGCCCTGGCCGCCTACCTGCTACTGGAGCCCGGCTGCGCGGCGCTGAACACCCTGGACCAGCGCAGCCACGCTGGCGAAACCCTGCGCTGATAGGGGCAATGCGCGAAGGTGTGCGTAGCCGCTGCCGTTAGGCTGCGCTGGCCCCTGAGTACACTGAAGGTCTTCAGCGTGGAGAAGGCCCAGCGCAGCCTGGCGGCAGCGGCTACAGAGAATCCGTGTAGCAGCGGCCGCGAGGCCGCGTCGGGGATTACGGACGCGCTTCTACCCACATGCGCCGCAGCACCGGCTTGCCCAGCGCTTCATGCTTGACCACCGCCAGCACGTGCAGCGCCACCAGCATGCCCAGCAGGGCATTGCAGGCGGCGTGCAGGGTGTGGAAGCGGTGGTCCCACACGGGGTCGAGGATGGGCTGTGGCAAGGTCACCCAGTCGAACACCTGGATGGGCCGGTCCATCATCAGCACGCCGGTCAGCAGCACCAGGGCGGTGACGGCGTAGATGACGTTATGGATAACCCCGGCCAGGCGCTCGCCGGGGCGGTGGCCGTGGCCACGCAGGTGGCGCAGGCGCAGCCAGGTGCGCAGGGCGAATACCGGGATGAACAGGATCGACAGCGAC
Source organism: Pseudomonas imperatae (assembly GCF_057128625.1). NCBI lineage: Bacteria > Pseudomonadati > Pseudomonadota > Gammaproteobacteria > Pseudomonadales > Pseudomonadaceae > Pseudomonas > Pseudomonas imperatae. Next base: position 227,540 of record NZ_JBSKHP010000003.1, read on the forward strand.
ACGTTGAGGCCGGCGATGGTGGCCTTGAAGCCTGGGGTGACGTCGAGGAGCATCACCGAGAAGCCCATCACCAGCGCCCAGAGGATGAACAGGGCCGACAGCCAGTGCAGGCCGATCTGGGTAAATGTGTAATGGGCTGGCTTCATGGCGGTCGCGGGTTACAAAACAAGATGATGGCGAATGGATATTATCGCACAAATTGTAATGGTAACCCTTTGCATTTGAAAAGCAACGGTTCAGCCGTCATCCAGGCTCATGCGCACCAGCAGCCCCTCCTCCTCGCGGGTTAGTACCAGGCTCTGCCACTGTGCTCCAGCCTGCTCCAGCTCCGCCAGCCACGCCAACAAGGCCAGCGCTTCGCCGCTCGCGGCCAGGCGCAGGCTGCCGGCGGCCAGGCTCATCTCGCGTACCAGCACCGCACGCCGCTGCGCGCTTTCACTCACAAGGCTGGCCAGTGAGGCGGGCGCAGGCTGCCCGTGCTGGGCCCCGACTGACGCCAGCACCCGCTGCAATTGCAGCTGTTGCTCATAACGCGCCTGCACGGTGGCCAAATGCTGGTGCGCAGGCAGCCACAGGCCCAGGTAGCCAGTGACTGCGGCCAGCAACAGCGCCGCCCCCTTCAGCCATTGCCGCTCACGTGCGGAGCGTCGTTGCCAGTAGCCTTTCATGGCTGTACGCCCTCCACATCCAGGGTGGCCTGCACCCGCCCTTGCTCCTGGGTGGCGCTGCGCACCTGGACCGGCAGCGGGCTGCGGGCCTTGAGCTGTTCCAGCGCCTGCAGGTGGCTGACACTGACGTCCAGGGTCCAGCCCTGCCCAGGGCGCAGGGTAATACGTTGCAGCTGCAGGTCGGCGCTACCCGCCAGTGACGCTGCCAGCGTCATCAGCCGAACCATGTCGGTGCCGGCGCTGGCGGTGGGCGGCTGCGCGGCAATGCGCAAGCGGGTCGCCACATCGCTAACGTGCGCGTGCTGCGGCAACAGTTGGCCGAAACGCAGGTCGTTGGCGGTGGATAACGCTTGTAGCTGGTGGTCGACGTGTTGCGTGCGCAGGGCTGTGAAGACACAAGCCAGCAGCCACATCAGCGCGGCACTGGCCGCCAGGCTGCGCCAAGGCCAGGCCCAGGCCCGCCCTTTGCCGCCGAGCACATCGAACCCAGGCGCGGAAGGCGCCCAGTGTTCCTCGGCATCCAGCCATGTCATGCCGGCGGGCAGGTGCGCCTGCAACGCCTCGCGCCCGCTCGCCGGCACCGCCAGGCGTGCCGGCAGTGCACCGCCCAGCAACCAGCGCCCGCCCCACCAGCGCCCGCAAGGGAGCGCCTTGGGCAGCAGGTCGGCGTCGATACACACGCTGTCGGGCCTAAGGGGCCGCAACAGCGCCAGCAGCGCGGCGAACCTTGTGCGCTCGGTGAACCACAGGCAGTGGCGGCGCAAGGCGTCGGGTGGCGTGAGGAACAGCTGCAGGGTGTCGATATCGCCCGCTATCTGCTCCTCCAGCGCATAGGCCACCGTCAGCGCCGAGGGCCGGCGCCCCGGCCATGGCTGCGTCTGCAACCAGCCGAACATCTCCATGGGCAGCACGACCCGCATGTGCCCGCGTCCCACGGCGTCGGCCAGCGACAGCGGACGCGCCGGCTCACCGGCCCGGTACAGCAGGCAAGGCCATTGTGGGCCTGGATCGGCGAGGCCTGCAGGCAGTAGATATAACCAGTTACTCATGGCCAGTAGCCCCCTGCGCCGCTGATGGGTAACAGCCGCCTTTGCCGCAGCAACGGCTCACGACCGTTGCGTGCCAGTTCGAAATCGCTGACCAGCAGCAGGCCATGGTCGCCCAGGGTCGCGCGCACCCGTACCTGGAACCAACGGCTGGTCACGCTCAAGGCTGGAGCCGCCGGTACCTGCCCGTTGAAAGCGGCTTTGACGCTGGAATAGCCACCGCGGGGCCGTTCGGCGATCAACCGCCGGGCCACCTCCGGGGCAAGGCCGCTTGCCAGCATCGAATCCAGGCTCGCGGTATTGATGTTCAACCCCACATGCCGTGGCAGATGGCTGACCTGGGGATTGTGCCTGTCACTGAGGGATGGCCCCTGCGAGGGTGTGTTTACCCGCCCGGCCAGGTCTTCGATGGCCACTTCCATAAGCCCACCCGGCGCACGCCATGGTGGCTGCGCCAGCGCCCACTGCTGGCTGCTCGCCACAGGGCCAGGCTGGCGCGGCAGTTGCGCCTTGGCCCAGCCCTCTGCGCTGATCACCCATTGACGCAGTTGCAGGGTGTGCAACTGCAAGGCGCTGCTGCGCACCATCAGCCGTTGCTCACGTAACATCGCTGCCGTCAGCAACAGCGCCAGCCCCATGACCAGCAGCACGGTAATCAATGCCATCCCTGCCTGCCCCTGCTTCATGGTGGGCCAACCGGCAGCAACCACAGGCGTCGTACATTGGCATGACGAGTAGTGGACAGGCTCAGCTCCAGCGCCACCGGCCGGCGCGCACCACCATTGGGCCAGCGCAGATGCCAGTGGCCCTCGTGGTCGCGTACGCGCCACTGCAGTTGCTCGACACCGGCCAGCAGGCGCTGGGCCTGGGGCTGTAACCCCGTGCGCAGCAGCGCGCCCTGCGCCAGCTGGTACCGCACATCCTGAAATTCGCTGCGCTGCAAGGATGCAGGGGCTGGCCAGTTACCCCGTATCAGCTGCAGGCTCCCCGAAGCCAAGCGCAAGGAGCGAGGATCAACGTGCAACACGTCACGCTCCACCACCGCCAACGCACGTTGCAGGCCGCGCAGCGCCTGGGCCTGTTCGGTACTGGCGCGCTGGGCGCGCACTACCGTGTCGAACAGGCGCCAGCAGGCCACGCCCAACAGGGCAAACAGCGCCAGGGCGATCAGCATTTCCAGCAGGGTAAAGCCCCGTTGCCTAGCCACCTCGGGGCACCCACGCGTGCAAGGTATGCAGGGTGCTCTCGTCACCTTCCAAGCGCAGCTGCAGGTGCAGGCTATCGCCCTCGTGGCGTGCCTGCAGCTGCCAGCGGCGCCCGGCAAAATCGATGCGCTGTACGTCCAGGCTGCCCGGCCCACCGGCCTCCAGCCACACCTGCGCCAGATGGTTGTCCAGGATCCACTGGGCAAACTGGCGCTCCTGCAAGTGGCTGGCCTGGCGCAAGCTGAACTGGCTGGCACCCAGCACGGCGGTCGCCAGCGCGGCAAACACCGCCAGCGCCACCATCATTTCCAGCAAGGTGAACCCGCGCTCATTACTCATGCCAGGCAGGCTCGTTCAGGCCATCGCCAATGATGGCCACCAGCGGTTTGCCGTCGGCCTCAAGCTGCAGCTCGAAGGGGCTGTACTCATCACTGGTGAGCAGCCACACCTGTGGCACATCCTGTTCCGGCCCCAGTGCCGCCGGCAGGCCGCCTTGCGCCAGCGTCCAGCGCAACCTGCCGGCGCTGCGCAAAGGCGCTACCGGCTGCCAGCCATCGGGCTGCAAACGCAGCAGGCGATAGCTGTCGTGCCTGAACAGCAGCCCATATTCACGCCCATCCAACACGGCGGCTTCACGCGCCGCGTGCAGCACCTGCAGCAGGCCCGTGGCCTGGTCGCGGGCCTGCCGGCCCGTCGAAGGCCCGGCAACCAAGGTGGCCATTCCCAGCAGCACGCCCAGCAGCACAATGACCACCAGGGTTTCGAGCAGGGTAAAACCACGAGTGGCCAGACGCCTCATGGCTGCTGCCAATTGCCGATCTCGGCGGCCACGCCGTCCCCACCCGGCGCGCCATCGGCGCCCAGGGAGTACAGGTCATAGTGCCCAGGCGAACGCTGCCCGGGGCTGCGGTACTGGTAGGCGGTGCCCCAGGGGTCTACCGGCACCTGGCGCAAATAGCCCTGGGGGTTCCAGGCGCGCGCCTCGGGTTGCCCCAGCGGGCGCTGCACCAGGGCCTGCAACCCCTGCTGCGTCGAGGGGTAGCCGTGGTTGTCGAGCCGGTACATTTCCAGCGCTGTGGCGATGGCCTGCAGGTCGCTGCGCGCTGCAGTGGCCTTGGCCTGGTCGGGCCTACTCATGAATTGCGGCACCACCAGGGCGCCGAGCACGCCGATGATCACCACCACGATCATGATTTCTATCAACGTAAATCCACGTTGCCGGGTTCGCATCAGGTCACCAGTTGGTTGAGGCTGAGAATGGGCAGCAGGATGGCCATGACGATCAGCAGCACGACGCTGCCCATCACCACCAGCATCAGGGGTTCGAACAGGCTGGCCAGCAAGGCCAGTTGTGCGGCCAGCTGCCTTTCCTGCTGTTGCGCGGCGCGTTCGAGCATGGGGTTGAGCTCCCCGACCCGTTCGCCACAGGCGATCATGTGCAGCATCATCGGCGGCAGGTCGCCCGCCTGGCCCAGGGCGCTGGTCAGGCTAGTGCCCTGGCGCACGGCCTCGGCCACCAGCAACAGGCGCGCGCGCATGCTCAGGTTGCCGACCACGCTGGCCGCCGTGCGCAAGGCATCCAGCAACGGCACGGCACTGTGGCCGAGGATGGCCAGGGTGCTGGCAAAACGTGCCGCTTCCATGGCACGCACCGTGGTGCCGAGCAGCGGCACGCGCAGCAGCCACTGGTGCCAACGCAGGCGCACGCCAGGCCGGCGCAGGGCAAGGGCCGCCGCCACTCCGGCCATGACGCCCAGCAGAAGGCCAACCCCGCCGTGATCGGCCACTGCGTCGCTGACCACGATCAGCGCACGCGTCAACCAGGGCAGCGCCTGGCCGCTGTCGGCGAACATCGCCACCACGTCGGGCACCACGAAGCCCAGCAGGAATAGCACAATGGCCATGGACGCCAGCAGCAGGATCAAGGGATAGACCAGCGCCATCTGGATGCGCTGGCGTGCCTGCAGGCGCGCCTGGGTGTAGTCGGACAGTTGCTCAAGCACCGCGCCCAGGTAGCCGCAGCTTTCGCCTGCGGCCACAGCGGCGCGGTACAGTTCGGGAAAACTGCCCGGATGACAGGCCAGCGCTTGCGCCAGGCCGTGCCCGGCGATGATGTGCAAGCGCAGCGCCTGGACCAGGCTCGCCTGCGCCGGCCTTGCGCTTTGCGCGGCCACCGCGGCCAGGGCCTCTTCCAGTGGCAGCGAGGCTTGTACCAGGGTAGCCAATTGGCGAGTGAACAGGGCCAATTGGCCCGCGCTCAAACCACCGCCCCGGCGGCGCTGCTGCACAGGTTGCATGTGCTCCACGGCCAGGCCGCGCTCGCGCAGTAATTGCCGAGCGTGGCGGGCGCTATCGGCCGCTTGCTCGCCGCGCTGCAAGCGGCCGTTGGCCCCTCGGGCACGGTAATTGAAAAGCGCCATGGTCAATCTTCCCGGCTGACGCGCAACAGCTCGTCGAGGCTGGTCTGGCCAGCCAGCACCAGTCGCCGGCCATCTTCGAACAGGCTGGGCGCCGCCTGGCGCGCCACCTTGAGCAACTCGCCCTCGGCAGCCCCGGCATGTACAAGCGCGGCCAAGCAGGTATCCATGACCAACAGCTCATAGATGCCCTGCCGCCCACGGTAGCCTTGCAGGCAGTCGTCGCAGCCATGGGCGCGGCAGAGCTGTTGCTGGCTGCCCGGCGGCAAGCCCAGGCGGGCAAACTCAGGCGGTTGTGCGACGTAGGCCACCTTGCAGGCCGGGCATAACGTGCGCACCAGCCGCTGGGCCAGCACGGCCGTCAGCGACGAAGCCAGCAGGTAGGCGTCAACGCCCATGTCCAGCAGGCGGGTAACGGCACTGGTCGCGCTGTTGGTATGCAGGGTGGACAGCACCAGGTGCCCGGTCAGCGACGCCTGCACCGCCACCTGGGCAGTCTCGGCGTCGCGGATCTCGCCGACCATGACCACGTCCGGGTCCTGGCGCAGGATGGCTCGCAGGCCACGGGCAAAGGTCATGTCCACACGGGGGTTGACCGGGGTCTGGCCGATACCGGGCAGGTGGTATTCAACCGGATCCTCGACGGTGAGGATGTTGCGCGTGCTGTCGTTGAGCTGCTGCAACGCTGCATACAGGCTGGTGGTCTTGCCCGAGCCGGTGGGGCCGGTCACCAGCACGATGCCGTGGGGGCGCGCGAGCACGTCGTGCCAACGCGCGAGGGTGTCGCTGGCCATGCCCAGGGCCGCCAGGTCGAGGTGGCCGGCCTGCTTGTCGAGCAGGCGCAGCACCACCCGTTCGCCGTGGGCGGAAGGCAAGGTCGACACCCTCACGTCCACCTCGTGCCCCGCCAGGCGCAAGGCCATGCGCCCGTCCTGGGGCAAGCGGCGCTCGGCGATATCCAGCCGCGCCATAACCTTGATCCGTGACACCAGCAGGCTGGCCAGCTCGCGCCGCGGCCGCAACACTTCGCGCAACTGGCCATCGATGCGCAGGCGCACCACCAGGCTGTGCTCGAAGGTTTCCAGGTGCACGTCCGAAGCCTTCTCCCGCACTGCCTGGCCAAGCAGCGCATTGATCAGGCGGATGATCGGCGCGTCCCCTTCCTGCTCCAGCAGATCCGCCGTACGTGGCAGCGCCTCGGCTACCCGCAGCAGGTCCAGGTCGCCGTCCAGGCCCTGGGCCATTTGCTCGGCGGCGCTTTGGCCACGTTGATAACACTGCGCCAGGCGCGCGGCGAAGTCCGCGCTGTTGACCACCTGCAAGGCGCCACCTGCCGGCATCAGCCGCAAGCCCTCGGCAATGGCAGTCAGTGGCGCATCCTCGCGAACCCACAGGCCATTGCCCTGCAGCAGCACGCCAAAGCGCTGGGCGAAGGCGAACGGCAGGACGGTCATGGCGCGTCCCCCTTGCGTCGCCGTAGGTCTACGGTAGGCGCGTCAAGTACCTGGTCGAGGCGCCCGGGCAGCAGCGGCGAGCCGTCGCCGGGGCCACGCAACTGGTCGTAGCTACCCTGGCTGAACCGCGCCAGGGTGTCCGTGCCGCGCACGATGGTGGGGCGCAGGAACACCATCAGGTTGGTTTTTTCCTTCACCTCGCTGCGCCAACGGAACAAGCCGCCCAGCCAGGGAATGCTGCGCAACAGCGGCACGCCCGACTCCTGGTGGCGCAGGCTGTCCTTGATCAGCCCGCCGATGACGATAATTTCGCCGTCGTCGGCCAGGATGGTGCTCTTGAGCGCGCGCTTGTTGGTGATCAGGTCTTTGCTGCCGGTGGCGACCGTGGCGATCTCGGAGCTTTCCTGCTCCACCTCCAGCCGCAAGGTGGCCCCTTCGTTGATATGCGGGAGTATCTTCAGGCTGATACCAACGTCCTTGCGCTCGACCGTGGTAAACGGGTTGTCGGCGCCATTACCGGATGTGGTGTAGGAACCGGTCTGGAACGGGACGTTCTGCCCCACCAGGATTTCCGCAGGCTGGTTGTCCAGCGTCAGCAGGCTGGGGGTGGACAGCAGGTTGTTGTGGCTGCTGCTGGCCAGGGCGCTGACCAGCACGCCGAAACGATCGCTGCCCGCCCCCACCACGGCCCCTTCCGGCAGGCTCACTTCGCCCTTGCCCAGCAACGAGCCAATGCTGATACCTGTACCAGGGAAATTGATGGCACCGCCCGCACTGCCACCACTGAACGCCCACTGCACACCAAGGGCCTCCTTGACGTCGCCGGATATCTCGACGATGGCTGCGTGAATCAGTACCTGTGCCCGCGGCTGGTCCAACTGCTCGATGATGCGCGCCAGGGTGTCCAGCTGCAGGGGTGGCGCAATCAGCACCAGGGCGTTCTGGCTCTGGTCGGCCCGCACCATCACCTCGCCCCCAGCCTTGAACGTGGCCTTGCCGGCCCCGGCTGGCACGGCCTGGCCCATCTGCTGGGCGATGCCATCGAGCACTTCGGCCAACTGTGCGGCATCCCCATGGCGCAGGCGGACCACCCGTGAATTGTCGGTCTTCTGGCTGGCGCCGGTGTCCAGCGAGCGAGCCAGTTGCACCAGGCGCTGGCGGGCCGGCTGGGTGCCGATGATGATCAGGCGGTTGCTGCGCGGGTCGGCCAGCACCTGGCTGCCGGCCTCGCTGCCCACCTTGCCCAGGGATTGCTCGATGACCCTGGCTACCTCGGTCGCCAGCCCCTGGCGCAGCTCGACCACGTCGTGGACGAGGTTGGCGCCGGTGTCGAGGCGTTGCACGATGTCCACCAGGCGCTGCACGTTGCGCGACGCGTCGGTGATGACCAGGGCATTGGCCGAGGCCGAAGGACCCAGGTAGCCGTTGGCGGAGACCAGCGGGCGCAACAACGCTGCCAGGTCCGCCGCGCTGGCAGCGCCCAAGGGCACCACGCGGGTGACGAATTGGCTGCGGCCCTCACTGCCCGAGCGCCCCTTGGCCTCGCTGGCCGGCACGATCAGCAGCTGCTCACCATCGGCCACCGCCGCAAAGCCATGGGTGTCGAGCACGGAATAAAACAGTTCGCGCACACCCGTGCGGTCCAACTCGCGGTCCGAGTGCACGCTGATGCGGCCCTTCACCCGCGAATCGAGGACGATAGTGGTGCCCAGGATGGCGGACATCTCCTGCACCACGTCGCGCAGCTCGGCATCCTTCATACTCAGGTACCAGTGCTCATCCTGCGCCAGGCACAGGCCGCAGACGCCCAGGGCAACCAGGCAAAGCCAGCGCTTCATGGCCTGCCACCCTGGCGCAGATGACGTGGCACCGCCTCTGCGGGCACGCGGGTGGCCAACCAGGCCGGCGCGGCCGCCAGGCTGAGGGTGTGCTCATGGCGAGCGTGCCAGATGATGACCCGGCCAGGCTCGATACGTCGCACCACCGCGCCCGATGGCAGGGCATCGCCCACGCGATACAGGTGCTGCTGGCCCGCGCTGGCAATCAAGGCCACGCCCTGGCCATCGCGGGCGGCCAGAATAGCCTTCACGTCATGGCTTGCAACAGGCTCACCGGCGGGCGCTTGCGGCCCCAGGCCGAACAGCAGGGCGATGTCCCCGCCATCGAAAGTGCCAGGCGCCGGTGACGGCATGGTCAAGGGCGGCGCAGGCACAGGCAGCAAGCGCAGGTAATACTCCTGCACACCTTGCCAGCCCGCCCAGCCCACCACCAACAAGGGCGCGAGGAATTGAAGCAGCGCAGCGGGCCGGGCCATCAAAACCACATCCGCTGCAGCACTGGCGTGCGGCGCCAGTGGTGCATGACCACAGCGCCCAGGTGCGCCACCAGCAGGCCTGCGAGCACCACGCAGGCATTTAGGTGGATAGCATGATAGCGCCGCAACATCAGCGGGTCGTCTACCAACGCCGGCAGGCGCAGCAGGCCAAATACTTCGATGTCACGATCCATCATCAGCACCCCGGTCAACAGCACCAACGCGGTAACGGCGTACAAGGCACGATGGGCCTGGCGCGCCAAATAGCCCATCAAGCCCGGGGCCTGCACGCACCGGTGCCGGTGGCGCCAGGCCAGGGCCATGCGCAGGGCAAACAGCGGGGTCAGCAAGGTCGTCAATGAAACGTTGAAACCACTGATCCAAATCTTGATCGGGGCCGGCAGATCAGCAAAGGCAACCAGGAAGCCACTGCACAGCGCCCACAAGATCACGGCGGCCGAAAGCCAGTGCAGGGTGACCTGCAGGGGGGTGAACACACGTAGGGTCATGAAAACTTAACTCAGGCAGGTTGCCGGGCAAGCGTTTACCCGGCAGGTCGGCAACAAGGATCAGAGCTCTTCCCACGCCTGTTGCCAGGCATGGCCAATACCCGGCGAGTAATGAATGGGCGAGGTGTTCTGGCACCAGCTCATGAGCTGGTCGGACAGGCAGCGGTAGACCTTGCCGTTGGTCTGCAGCACCGTGGTACCGCCCTTGTAATGCTCGACGCCTTCGCCGTAGACGTAGTCGTAATCAGCCCCGCCCGCTTCGCCGGTCAACGTCAGGTCGTGCAGCGCCTGCAGGTTGATACGGCCATCGTCACTGCGTGCAATCAGCTTGGCCTGGTGGGCACCGGGGCTGGAGCGCACGGCAATGCGCAGCGGCGCGGTGGTGGCATCGACCACCTGCTGCACGCTGCCCACCGCCTTGTGCTCGGCATCGAACAGGGTGACGTCGACGTTGAGCTTGCGGTTGGTGGCCACCTTCAGGTCAACGTCGACCCGGCCCTGATGCAGTTCATACTCGGGCTGCAGCTCTTCCAGGCGCGCGTAGGCCTGTGGGTCGCCCACCAGTTGGAAGTCCATCTGGTAGCTGACCACGTCGCTGTCGGGTTGGGCATAGAGCAGGTTCATGCCACGCTGGGCTTCGATCACACCCTCTGCGTTGCGCTGGCCGGCCCGCACCAGCGGGTGCGCGGCGTTGAGTTTTTGCGCCAGCGCCAGGCTCCAGGTGTCCTGCTGGCCCTGTTCGTTGCTGGCGATCTCCAGCGACACCGAATAATCGGTGCTTTCCCCGGCACTGCTGAAGGCGCGCGCCGTCACCTGGTCGCCGGCGATCAGTTGGGGCAGCGGCGCGAACGAGCCGACCTTTTTCCAGCCATCGTCATAGGGGTCGGTCTGGATGTCCACGTCTACGGCGTTGTAGAAGGCATTGCCGGTGTCATGCACGGTCCACACGCCCAGGATCACGTGGTAGCCCTGGCGGTCGGCAGGCAGGGTGCATGAGTGCTTCTGCCCCAGGTCACCAGGGTTGGCGTTCGAACCGCCGGTAGGAAAGCCGCCGCCGAAGGCCACGGTGCAGAACGGCGTCAGGTCGAAGCTTGCGCGAGTCAGCGGCTCGTTGGGGTTCCAGCCTGGCTGGGTAATGAAATACTCCCAGCCCGTGGTGGGGTGGGCGGCGGTGAAGCGCCAGTCGAAGGCGATGTCGCGGTCGGTGATTTCAGTTTTGTGCCAGCGCGTCCCGGACTGGGCGTCCATGGCGCCGAAGCGGTCCGGGCCGCTGGCCAGCTTGCCGTCTGCCGGGCCAGTGGCGGGAAAGCCCTTGAGGGTTTCGCCGACACTATGGGGCTCATATTGCGCGCCACCGCAATCGGTGTTCAGGCGGTCCTGGCACAGCTTGGCCCGTGAGGGGGGATAGCTCATGTAACCGTGGGCTGCCGCCTGCTGGCTGGCCAGCAGTGCGATGCCGGCAGCCGCCAGCACTGCACCGGGTGTGAAGATACGTTTCATGACAGTACGTCCCTGTTCAGATCAGAAGAGGGACGAGTGTACGGAGGCGTCCTAGGACGCTACTGTCAGACGTTTCCTAATGCTTGAAGGAAAAGTCCTTAGCAATCGTCAGTAATGACGTTACTGGTGGTACTGCGCCGAGAACTCATGCACCGCGTTGATGAACGCGCCTGCATGCTCCGGGTCCACTTCCGGGGTGATGCCGTGGCCCAGGTTGAACACGTGGCCAGTGCCGTTGCCGTAGCTGGCCAGGATGCGCGCCACTTCGGCGCGGATGGCTTCGGGCTTGGCGTACAGCACGGTGGGGTCCATGTTGCCTTGCAGGGCCACCTTGTTACCCACGCGGCGGCGGGCTTCGCCCAGGTCGCAGGTCCAGTCCAGGCCCAGCGCGTCGGCGCCGGCGTCGGCGATGCTTTCCAGCCACAGGCCGCCGTTCTTGGTGAACAGGATGACCGGCACCTTGCGGCCTTCGTGCTCGCGGATCAGGCCGCTGACGATTTTCTTCATGTAAGCCAGCGAGAACTCCTGGTACGCCGCGGCCGACAGGTTGCCGCCCCAGGTGTCGAAGATCTGCACGGCCTGGGCGCCGGCCAGGATCTGGCCGTTGAGGTAGCTGGTGACCGACTGGGCCAACTTGTCCAGCAGCAGGTGCATGGCGTGCGGGTTGTCGTAGAGCATGGCCTTGGTCTTGCGGAAGTCTTTCGACGAGCCGCCTTCGACCATGTAGGTGGCCAGGGTCCAGGGGCTGCCCGAGAAGCCGATCAGCGGCACGCGGCCGTTGAGCTCGCGGCGGATGGTGCTGACGGCGTCCATCACGTAGCCCAGGTCCTTTTGCGGATCGGGGATCGGCAGCGCCTCGATGTCGGCCAGGGTGCTGACCACTTTCTTGAAGCGTGGGCCTTCGCCGGTCTCGAAGTACAGGCCCTGGCCCATGGCATCGGGGATGGTGAGGATGTCGGAGAACAGGATGGCCGCATCCAGCGGGTAGCGCTCCAGCGGTTGCAGGGTGACTTCGCAGGCGAACGCCGGGTTCATGCACAGGCTCATGAAATCACCGGCCTTGGCGCGGCTGGCGCGGTATTCAGGCAGGTAGCGACCGGCCTGACGCATCATCCACACGGGGGTGACGTCGACGGGTTGCTTGAGCAGGGCACGAAGGAAACGGTCGTTCTTCAGGGCAGTCATGGGAGCATCCGGCAGATAAGTGCCAGCATTTTCCCAGACTGGAACGCAAAAGGCACGGCGTGTGCCGTGCCTTTTATCTATCGAGGCGATTTGCCACAACCCACCGGCATCACAAACAACCGTGGGAGCTGGCTTGCCGGCGAGCTTTTCAGGGCCTCAACAACTCGCTGGCAAGCCAGCTCCCACAGGAGCCGGCCAGTTTCATGGGCTTAGACTTCCAGGTAATCCAGGATCCCTTCGGCGGCGTTGCGGCCTTCGAAGATGGCCGTCACCACCAGGTCAGAACCGCGGACCATGTCGCCACCAGCGAAGATCTTCGGGTTGCTGGTCTGGTGCTTGAACTTGCCCTGTTCCGGGGCCACGACGCGGCCCTGGCTGTCGGTCTGGATGCTGAACTGCTCGAACCACGGCGCCGGGCTTGGACGGAAGCCGAAGGCGATGACCACGGCGTCGGCCGGGATGATCTCTTCGGAACCGGGGATCGGCTCGGGGCTGCGACGGCCACGGGCGTCAGGCTCGCCGAGACGGGTCTCGACAACCTTGACGCCTTCGACCTTGTCTTCGCCGACGATGGCGATAGGCTGGCGGTTGTAGAGGAATTTCACGCCTTCTTCCTTGGCGTTCTTCACCTCTTTGCGCGAGCCCGGCATGTTCGCCTCGTCACGGCGGTAGGCACAGGTAACGGCCTTGGCGCCCTGGCGGATGGAGGTGCGGTTGCAGTCCATCGCGGTGTCGCCGCCGCCCAGTACCACGACCTTCTTGCCCTTCATGTCGACGAAGTCTTCCGGCGACTTTTCAAAGCCCAGGTTGCGGTTGACGTTGGCGATCAGGAAGTCCAGCGCGTCGTGCACGCCCGGCAGGTCTTCGCCCGGGAAGCCGCCCTTCATGTAGGTGTAGGTGCCCATGCCCATGAATACGGCATCGTATTCCTCGAGCAGTTGCTCCATGGTCACGTCCTTGCCCACCTCGGTGTTCAGGCGGAACTCGATGCCCATGCCGGTGAAGACTTCGCGACGATTGCTCAGCACGGTCTTTTCCAGCTTGAACTCGGGGATGCCGAAGGTCAGCAGGCCACCGATTTCCGGGTTCTTGTCGAACACCACCGGGGTCACGCCACCGCGTACCAGCACGTCGGCGCAGCCAAGGCCGGCAGGGCCGGCGCCAATGATGGCGACGCGCTTGCCGGTCGGCTTGACCTTGGACATGTCCGGGCGCCAGCCCATGGCGAACGCGGTGTCGGTGATGTACTTCTCCACCGAACCGATGGTCACCGCGCCGAAGCCGTCGTTGAGGGTGCAGGCACCCTCGCACAGGCGGTCTTGCGGGCACACCCGGCCGCACACTTCAGGCAGGGTGTTGGTCTGGTGCGACAGCTCGGCGGCGGCGAGGATGTTGCCCTCGGCCACCAGCTTCAGCCAGTTGGGAATGAAGTTGTGCACCGGGCACTTCCATTCGCAGTACGGGTTACCGCAACCCAGGCAGCGGTGGGCCTGGTCGGCCGACTGCTGGGGTTTGAAGGGTTCGTAGATTTCCACGAACTCTTTCTTGCGCTGACGCAACAGTTTCTTCTTCGGATCCTTGCGCCCGACCTCGATGAACTGGAAGTCATTATTCAGACGTTCAGCCATTTTAAAACCTCATCAACTTCTTCAGGCGCATATCACTGCGGGTTGGCACGGGTGCTGGTGAGCAACGATTTCAAGCTGGCAGCCTTGGGCTTGACCAACCAGAAACGGCGCAGGTAGTCGTCCAGGTTTTCCCAGACGTTACGGCCCCACTCGCTATCGGTTTCTGCCACGTATTCGGCCAGCACGCGTTCGATGTGGCTGCGGTAGGCCTCCATCGCTTCGCCGCTGATGCGCTGGATTTCCACCAGTTCGTGGTTGACGCGGTCAACGAAGCTGTTGTCCAGGTCCAGCACGTAGGCGAAACCACCGGTCATCCCGGAGCCGAAGTTGTAGCCGGTCTTGCCCAGTACGCAGACAAAACCACCGGTCATGTATTCACAGCAGTGATCGCCAGTGCCTTCCACCACCGTGTGGGCACCGGAGTTACGCACGGCGAAGCGCTCGCCCGCGGTACCGGCGGCGAACAGCTTGCCGCCCGTGGCGCCGTACAGGCAGGTGTTGCCGATGATGGCGCTGTCCTGGGTCTTGAACGGGCTGCCTTTGGGCGGAACGATCACCAGCTTGCCGCCGGTCATGCCCTTGCCCACGTAGTCGTTGGCGTCGCCTTCCAGGTACATGTTCAAGCCACCGGCGTTCCACACGCCGAAGCTCTGGCCTGCGGTGCCGTTGAAGCGGAAGGTCACAGGCGCGTTGGCCATGCCCTGGTTGCCGTAGGCACGGGCGATTTCACCCGAGATACGGGCACCGATCGAACGGTCGCAGTTGCAGATGTCCAGGCTGTAGTCGCCGCCGGACTTGGCAGCGATGGCGCCCTTGGCCATTTCGACCATTTGCTCGGCCAGCAGGCCCTGGTCGAACGGCGGGTTGCGGTCCACTTCGCAGAATTGCGGCTTGTCGGCCGGAATGTGCGAGCTGCCCAGCAGCGGCGTCAGGTCCAGGTGGTTCTGCTTGGCGGTCTGGCCTTCCAGCACTTCGAGCAGGTCGGTACGCCCGATCAGCTCGCCCAGCGAGCGCACGCCCAGCTTGGCCAGCCACTCACGGGTTTCTTCAGCCACGTAGGTGAAGAAGTTGATGACCATGTCGACGGTGCCGATGTAGTGGTCCTTGCGCAGCTTGTCGTTCTGGGTGGCTACGCCGGTGGCGCAGTTGTTCAGGTGGCAGATGCGCAGGTATTTGCAGCCCAGGGCGATCATCGGCGCGGTGCCGAAGCCGAAGCTCTCGGCGCCGAGGATGGCTGCCTTGATCACGTCCAGGCCGGTTTTCAGGCCGCCGTCGGTCTGTACCCGCACCTTGCCGCGCAGGTCGTTGCCGCGCAGGGTCTGGTGGGTCTCGGCCAGGCCCAGCTCCCACGGTGCGCCCGCGTACTTGATGGAGGTCAGTGGCGAGGCACCGGTACCGCCGTCATAGCCGGAGATGGTGATCAGGTCGGCATAGGCCTTGGCCACGCCGGCGGCGATGGTACCCACGCCTGCCTCGGCCACCAGCTTCACCGAAACCAGTGCGGCCGGGTTGACCTGTTTCAGGTCAAAGATCAGCTGCGACAAGTCTTCGATGGAGTAGATGTCGTGGTGCGGCGGTGGCGAGATCAGGGTCACGCCCGGTACCGCGTAGCGCAGCTTGGCGATCAGGCCGTTGACCTTGCCGCCTGGCAGTTGGCCGCCCTCGCCCGGCTTGGCGCCCTGGGCTACCTTGATCTGCAGCACTTCGGCGTTGACCAGGTATTCGGGGGTAACACCGAAACGGCCGGTGGCCACCTGCTTGATCTTGGAGCTGCGGATGGTGCCATAGCGGGCCGGGTCTTCGCCGCCCTCACCGGAGTTGGAGCGCGCGCCCAGACGGTTCATGGCTTCGGCCAGGGCTTCGTGAGCCTCGGGCGACAGCGCACCCAGCGAGATACCCGCCGAGTCGAAACGTTGCAGGATGGCTTCCAGCGGCTCGATCTCGTCGATCGACAGCGGGGTGTCCAGTTCCTTGACCTTGAACAGGTCGCGGATCATCGACACCGGGCGGTTGTCCACCAGCGACGTGTATTCCTTGAACTTGGCGTAGTCGCCCTGCTGCACGGCGGCTTGCAGGGTGTTGACCACGTCAGGGTTGTAGGCGTGGTATTCGCCACCGTGCACGAACTTCAGCAGGCCGCCTTGCTGGATCGGCTTGCGCGCGCTCCAGGCTTCGACGGACAGGGCTTTCTGTTCGGCTTCGATGTCGACGAAGCGCGCGCCCTTGATGCGGCTTGGCACGCCACGGAAGCTGAGGTTGCAGACTTCCTCGGACAGGCCGATGGCCTCGAACAGTTGCGCACCGCGGTACGAGGCCACGGTGGAGATGCCCATCTTCGACAGGATCTTCAGCAGGCCCTTGGTGATGCCCTTGCGGTAGTTCTTGAACACCTCGTAGAGGTCGCCCAGCACTTCACCGGTACGGATCAGGTCGCCCAGCACTTCGTAGGCCAGGAACGGATAGACCGCCGAGGCGCCGAAGCCGATCAGCACCGCGAAGTGGTGCGGGTCGCGTGCCGTGGCGGTTTCCACCAGGATGTTGCTGTCGCAACGCAGGCCTTTCTCGGTCAGGCGGTGGTGCACCGCGCCGGTGGCCAGCGAGGCGTGAACCGGCAGCTTGCCCGGGGCAATGTGACGGTCGCTGAGCACGATCTGGGTGTGGCCGGCACGCACGGCTTCTTCGGCCTGGTCGGCGATGTTGCGCACGGCCGCTTCCAGGCCCACGCTTTCGTCGTAGTTCAGGTCGATGATCTGCCGCTCGAAGCCTGGCAGGTCGAGGTTCATCAGCGAGCGCCACTTGGCCGGGGAAATGACCGGCGAGCTGAGGATCACGCGCGAAGCGTGCTCAGGCGACTCCTGGAAGATGTTGCGCTCGGCGCCCAGGCAGATTTCCAGGGACATCACGATCGCTTCGCGCAGCGGGTCGATCGGCGGGTTGGTGACCTGCGCGAACTGCTGGCGGAAATAGTCGTACGGGGTGCGCACGCGCTGGCTCAGCACCGCCATCGGCGTGTCGTCGCCCATGGAGCCCACGGCCTCGTAGCCCTGCTCGCCCAGCGGGCGCAGCACCTGGTCACGCTCCTCGAAGGTGACCTGGTACATTTTCATGTACTGCTTGAGCTGCTCGGGGTTATAGAAGGACGACCCGTGGTCGTTGTCTTCCATGGTGGCCTGGATGCGCAGGGCGCTCTTGCGCAGCCACTGCTTGTACGGGTGGCGCGACTTCAGGCGGTTGTCGATGGCATCGGTGTCGAGGATCTGGCCGGTTTCGGTGTCCACGGCGAAGATCTGGCCCGGGCCGACGCGGCCCTTGGCCACGACGTCTTCAGGCTTGTAGTTCCACACGCCGATTTCCGACGCCAGGGTGATGTAGCCGTTCTTGGTGGTCACCCAGCGGGCCGGGCGCAGGCCGTTGCGGTCCAGCAGGCAGACGGCATGGCGACCTTCGGTCAGCACCACGCCGGCCGGGCCGTCCCACGGCTCCATGTGCATGGAGTTGTACTCATAGAACGCCCGCAGGTCGGGGTCCATGGTCTCGACGTTCTGCCAGGCTGGCGGAATCAGCATGCGCACGCCACGGAACAGGTCGATGCCGCCGGTGACCATCAGCTCCAGCATGTTGTCCATGCTCGAGGAGTCGGAACCCACGCGGTTGACCAGCGGGCCCAGCTCTTCCAGGTCCGGGATCAGGTCGTTGGCGAACTTGGTGCGACGGGCCTGGGCCCAGTTGCGGTTGCCGGTGATGGTGTTGATCTCGCCGTTGTGGGCGAGGAAACGGAACGGCTGCGCCAACGGCCACTTCGGCAGGGTGTTGGTGGAGAAGCGCTGGTGGAAGACCGCGATGGCGGTCTTCATGCGCTCGTCGCTCATGTCCGGGAAGAAGGCGGTGAAGTCCGCCGGCATCATCAGGCCTTTGTAGATGATGGTCTTGTGCGAGAAGCTGCAGATGTAGTGGTCGGTGTCGGCGGCGTTGGCCACGGACGAGCGACGACGGGCGCTGAACAGCTTGATCGCGAATTCCTGGTCGCTCAGGCCTTCGCCACCGATGTACACCTGCTCGATTTTCGGCAGGCGCTCCAGAGCCAGGCGGCCCAGGACGCTGGTGTCGATAGGCACCTGGCGCCAGCCGATCAGGTTCAGGCCGGCTGCCAGGATCTCGCGGTTCATGTTTTCGCGCGCAGCATCGGCGCGGGCGTCGTCCTTGTTCAGGAACACCATGCCCACGGCGTACTGCTTGGGCAGCTCGACGCCGAAGGTTTCCTGGGCGACGGCGCGCAGGAACTGATCGGGCTTCTGCATCAGCAGGCCGCAACCGTCACCGGTCTTGCCGTCCGCGTTGATCCCACCGCGGTGGGTCATGCAGGTCAGGGCTTCGATGGCTGTTTGCAACAGGTGGTGACTGGGTTCGCCGGTCATATGGGCAATCAGCCCAAAGCCACAGTTGTCCTTGAATTCATCGGGTTGGTACAGACCTGTTTTCATAGACACTTTCTCACCAGGCTGCCCCCTTGGGGGACAAATTTCTTTTCAATTCAACCGCTTACCAACCGCGCCGAACGTACGCCAGCTTTGCAGGGGCAAAAGGGAGGTCATTGTACACAGCGACAGGGTCGCCCACAAATTTGCACGGCGACTCCGCACAAAATCATGTCGCAATTCTATAAGTTTTAAGCAAGGTGTTGTGGTAGCAACGATGCTTGAGTCTGAAGCTTATCAGCCTGGACTGCAATGGGGGTAACCACAGACAGTCTGGGACACGAAAGCCTGCCGCGTTCTGCGCAGCAGGCTTGGGGTCGTATCAGGAGACGCTCAGCGGGGTGGCGGGGATGGTGCCACCGGACAAGGCCCCGACCGCCATAGGGTCAGGGCTTGCGGCATTCAGCGCGTCGATGCCAGGTCTTGTTGGACGCTGGCGACACTTCTAGGCCAAGGTTTACCAGCCTGGACCTTCGCTGGCAAGTTCTTGATTGCCGCAACCGCTGCATCGCGGTTGCTGAAGCTGCCGTAGGTGATCACGTACAGGGGTTTGCCCTGCAGGGTTTTCTTGAAGTAGCGGTACTCGCCGCCCTGCTCTTTCACGTAGTTCTGCGCGGTGGCTTCGCTGCTGGTGCCCAGGATCTGCACCACGTAGTTGCCAGCGGCCTGGCCCTTGTACCAGCCAGCGCCAGCGCCGCCTGCGGCAGGCTTGGCAGCGGCCACGGGCTCAGGCTTCTTCTCGACGGCCTTGTGCTCGGGCTTGGCGGTAGCCACCTGTACTGGCGCCTTGTGCACAGGCGCAGGCGCCGGTGCAGGGCGCGCGGCGGCCACGGGGGCAGGCGCGGGGGTTGGCACCGGCACTGGCGTGGCTGCAGGGCCTGCCGGCACGCCAGGTGGCGGCGCGGTGGTGGTCACAGTGGGCGGCGCCGAGGAACCGTGGGCAATTGGCGTGGTTTCCTCGCCATCACCCGAACCTGCGGCCTCGGCCAGCGGGCCACGCATCACGGGCTGCGACTGGCCGACCAGCGGCAGCGGCATGGGCTTGGAGTTGCCGGCGAACTCGATGGCGGCGTTGCTGCCGTCCTGGTTCGGCTGGGCGTTGCCCGGCGTGCCCTGGCCCAGCGGCAGCTGCGCCTGTTCGGTAGCCGGCGCTGTAGGCGCGTTGGCAGACTTGCGGCCCGGCAGCAGGGCCGCCGCAGCCACGGCGATCACCACAACCCCGGTCAGTGCCAGTACGTGTTTTTTCGGCATTTTGAACCCCATAGATGGACGCTTCACCGCCGAGCGGCTAGCGATCATGGCCTCGATCATTGCATCACGGGCGACCTGGTTGATTGCGCCGGGCCAGCCTTCGGAATTTTCGTGAATGTCGGCAATCTGATCATTGGTAAAGAGTTGGATCCCCTGCCCTGCCCCTTCCAGACGCTGGGCCAGGTACTCGCGGGTTTCCTCGACGCTGTACGGTTGCAGCTCGATAACGTGGAACAGCTCCTGCTCGGCGCTCAGCTGCTCCAGCCCGTCGATCACCGACGCCTCGCCGAACAGGAACACGTGGGGGCGGCCTTCCGGGGTACCGGCTGCCAACGTCAGCAGGGCTTCGAGTGCGGATTCCTCAAGTTGTTCCGCATCGTCCACCAGCAAATACACTTCCTGGCCGGTCAGGGCCAGCTGTACTACCTGGGCCAGGATGGCCTGGGTGTCGGCCTTGGCCAGGTTCAGCGCCTGGGCCACTTGGGCCAGTACGCTGGCCACGTCGCCGGCGCCGCGGGCCGATACCACCACGCTCTGCACCGACTGCTTGTTGGTGCTGGCCACCAGGGCCTGGCGCAGCAGGGTCTTGCCGCTGCCCTCGGGGCCGGTGACTACCAGCAGCAGCTGGCTGTAGCGCGCCAGGTGGTGCAGCTGCCCCAGCACCGGCTTGCGCTGGGCGGGGAAGAACTTGAAGCCCGGGACACGGGCCGCAAAGGGGTCGTGGTCCAGTTGGTAGTGGCCCAGAAAGGCCTCATCGGCGTGCAGTGTCATCGAACTCTATTACCTCAAAGCGAAGCCGCGATGGCGCGGTAATCCGCCGCCAGCGTGGCTTGTAGAACTTCAGTTGGATAATCGTCGGTCACCACGGCTTCGCCAAGGTGACGCAACAACACCAGGCGCATGCGGCCATCGATCACTTTCTTGTCGACGGCCATATGCTGGAGAAATTGTGCGGGGGTCATGTCCGCCGGCGGCACCACCGGCAGGCCGGCGCGCTGCATCAGGCGGATGCCGCGGTCGCGGGCCTGCTGGCTGATCCAGCCCAGGCGCATGGACATTTCCAGGGCCATGGCGGTGCCGGCGGCCACGGCTTCACCGTGCAGCCACACGCCGTAGCCCATCTGGGTCTCGATGGCGTGGCCAAAGGTGTGCCCCAGGTTCAGGGTGGCGCGCACGCCGGTCTCGCGCTCGTCGGCGTTGACCACTTCGGCCTTGGCCTCGCAGGAGCGCTTGATGGCGTAGGTCAGGGCGGTCTGGTCCACCGCGCGCAGGGCGTCGACATTGTCTTCCAGCCAGCCCAGGAACGGCTCGTCGCAGATCAGCCCGTACTTGATCACCTCGGCAAGGCCTGCGGACAGCTCGCGCGCCGGCAGGGTCTTGAGGCTGGCGGTATCGATGACCACGGCGTTGGGCTGGTAGAACGCGCCCACCATGTTCTTGCCCAGCGGGTGGTTGATGCCGGTCTTGCCGCCCACCGACGAATCGACCTGGGACAGCAGCGTGGTAGGCACCTGGATGAAATCGACGCCGCGCTGGTAGCAGGCTGCGGCAAAGCCGGCCATATCACCGACCACGCCGCCGCCCAGGGCGATGATGGTGGTGCGACGGTCATGACGGGCGGTCAACAGGCCATCGAAGATGAGCTGCAGGGTTTCCCAGTTCTTGTAGGCCTCGCCGTCCGGCAGGACCACGGAGGTCACCGAGAAGGCGCCCAGGGCGCGGCTCAGCTGTTCCAGGTAGAGGGGGCCGACGGTCTCGTTGGTGACGATGGCCACCTGACGACCGGCAATGTGCGGTGCCAGCAACTCGGGTTGGCCCAGCAGGCCTTCGCCAATGTAGATCGGGTAGCTGCGCTCACCCAGTTCGACCTTGATTGTCTGCATGTTTCCCCACAGTGAAGCCGGGCCCGTCGCCCTGTCTCAGGATTTATTATTTGTCGACATGCACCCTGGCTGGCAAGCCGGGGCGATGCCGAGGATAGCGCATTTGCGCGGGCACTCCATGACGATTCGCGTCAGCGGGGCGGCAACTGCGCCAGCCGTTCGAGAATGTCGAGCACCACCATGCGTGGCGGCCGCTCGTCGGTTTCCACGATCAGGTCGGCGATTTCCCGATAAAGCGGGTCGCGCACGGCCAGCAGCGCACGCAGCGTGCCCGCAGGGTCGGCGGTGCGCAGCAGTGGCCGGTTGCGGTCACGGGCGGTGCGGCCCACCTGCTGCTCCACGGAGGCATGCAGGTAGACCACGCGGCCACCGGCGTGCAGGGCCTGGCGGTTTTCACCGCGCATCACCGCACCGCCACCGGTGGCCAGCACCAGCCCGTCATAGCCGCACAGCTCGGCCAGCATGGCCTGCTCGCGGTCACGGAAACCGGCTTCGCCTTCTTGATCGAAGATCCAAGGAATGTTCGCACCCGTGCGCAGTTCAATTTCCTTGTCGGAATCCTTGAACGGTAACCGGAGCTCTTTGGCCAGCAATCGACCAATGGTGCTCTTACCGGCACCCATTGGCCCAACAAGTATCAAATTTCGCACAGAATCAACGACTCACAGCAATCGCCTGGTTATTCATGATACGCGGAGTGAGGAACACCAGCAGCTCGGTTTTTGCCTCAGACACGGTATCCGATCGAAACAGGCGGCCAAGATACGGCACATCACCGAGAAATGGCACCTTGTCTGTCGTTTTAGTTTGGGTATTGGAGAAAACACCGCCAATTACCACTGTTTCGCCATCATTGACCAGGACCTTGGCCTTCACCTCGTTCTTCTTGATCGGCGGCACGCCGTTGAGCTCGTTGGCGTAGTCGGGCTCATCCTTGTTGACCTTCACGTCCATGATGATGCGGTTGTCCGGGGTGATCTGCGGCGTCACCTCCAACGACAGCGAGGCCTCCTTGAACGCCACCGAGGTGGCACCGCTGGACGAGGACTCCTGGTACGGCACTTCGGTGCCCTTGATGATGCGCGCGGTTTCCTTGTCCGAGGTCACCACCTTGGGCTGCGACACCACTTCGCCGTTGCCGGTGGCTTCCATGGCACTGAGCTGGAGGTCCAGGGTCAGGTTGTTGGACACGTAGCCCAGGCCGATGCCCGAGGTGGCATTGGTGGCACCCAGGTCGACGAAGGTGTTGGTGCTGGTGGTCTGGGTGCCGGCCACGGTCCACTTGCTGCTGCCCGAGCCGTTGGTCGCACCGCTCCAGCTCACGCCCAGGCTCTTGTCGTAGTTGACGTTGGCCTCGACGATGCGCGCCTCGATCATCACCTGGCGCACCGGAATGTCCAGCTGGGCGACGATACGGCGCAGTTCGTCCAGGCGGTCCTGGGTCTGGTAGGCGATGATGTTGTTGGTGCGGTCATCAACGGTGATCGAGCCACGTTCGTCGGTCTTGACCTTGGAATTGGTCACCGACTGGAACAGCTTGGCGATGTCGGCGGCCTTGGCGTAGTTCACCTGCAGCAGCTCGCGACGCAGCGGCGCCAGCTCCTCGATCTGCTTCTGCGACTCCAGCTCCTGGCGCTCGCGGGCGGCGATTTCCGCTGCCGGCGCCACCAGCAGCACGTTGCCGACCTTGCGCTTGTCGAGGTTCTTGGTCTTGAGCACCAGGTCCAGGGCCTGGTCCCACGGCACGTTCTGCAGGCGCAGGGTGATGCCGCCCTGCACGGTGTCACTGGCCACCAGGTTGAGGTTGGTGAAGTCGGCGATCAGCTGCAGCACCGAACGCACGTCGATGTCCTGGAAATTCAGCGACAGCTTCTGGCCGGTGTACACGAAGCGATCGGCGTTCTTGCGGGCGATGTCCTCGGCGGTGACCTGACGCACGCTGACGGTCAGCTTGTTGTCGGTCTGGAACACCGAATAATCGAAGGTGCCGCCCGGCTCGATGGTCACGGTGGCGGTGTCCGCCGAGGCCGTGGAGTTGACGAACTGTACGGGGGTGGCGAAGTCCTTGACGTCCAGGCGCACGCGCAGCGGCTCAGGCAGCTGGGTCTTGGGGAAGGTCAGGACGATCTTGTTGCCCTGCTCCTGGATATCGGGGCTGATGCTTGGGTCGCTGAGGTCGAGCACCACGTTGCCTTCGCCCTGCTCGCCGCGCTGGAAGTCGACGTTGCGAATGGCGCGGCCGGCTGGCTGGCCGTACACCGGGCGCGACGGCGCCGCACTGGCCACCGCAGTGCGTGGCAGCGCGCCAACCGGGGCAGCGGCGGCAGGCGCCGGGGCACGGGCCACCGAGCCACCCACCAGGTTGCTGGCGCCCTGGCCGATCATCACGAACAGGTTGTTGCCTTCCACGCGGGTGCCATAGGGCGCCAGGTTGGTGAGGTTGACGATCAGCCGGGTGCGGTCCTTGGCTTCCACCACGGTCACGCTGCGGGCGTTGCCCACGCCCAGGTCACGGGTCTTGGTGGCCAGGCCGTTGGTCACCCCGGGCAGGTCCAGGGCAATGCGCGCCGGCTGGTCGGTGGTGTAGCCGCGTGGCGCCGGCACGGGGGCGTCGAAGGTCAGCTTGAGCTCAACCCGGTCCCCTGGCAACGCCGCCACATCCAGTGTTTTCAGGGTGGCCGCCATCAAGGCAGGCGAAAGCAGCGCCATCCATAGCGAGAGACCAAGGGCTGAAAGCATCCTATTCATTATCGATTTCCACTATGCGTGCGTGACCAGGCCCGTTATGAGCGTTCTTTCAAAGTGATGGTGCGCGGCCGTTCCAGCCAGCCGCCCTCGCCATCGGGGACAATCTCGACCACGTCGACCTGCGAATCGGTGATCGACACGATTCGCCCTTCGTTGCGGCCCAGGTAGTCGCCCACCTTCATGCGGTAAACCCCACCGGCGCCCTTCATCAGGGCGAACTTGCCGGTTTCGTTGGCCAGCGTGCCGACCATTTCAAACTGCTCGATGTTGAAGCCTTCCAGGAACTGCTTGACCCGGGTGGGATCGGGCTTGACCGGCTTGGCGCCCTTCTGCCGGTGCGCCAGGTCGATCTTGACCGGCGGCTGGAAGGGGCTGCGCAAGGCCGAGGCCTGGTAGGTGAACGGCTCGTAGGGGGCGAACTTGGGGATCGGCTCGATCGTCCCCCGCGGCCGTGCCTTGACACCATCCATGTAGGCTTTCAGGTCATCGAAATCGCCGTTGCCACAGCCGGAAAGCAGGGCCATGAAACCGATCAGCACAAGGCTGCATGCTGCCCTCATTTGGCCGCTCCCTTGTCCTGGGCCGGGCCCGGCCCCTTGTCCTTGTCACTGTCGTGGTAGCGGTAGGTCTTGGCCAGGATGTTCATGCGCAGCAACGTGGTGTTGCCGTCGACCACCGGCTTCACCTCGAAGTCATGCAGGGTGACGATGCGCGGCAGGCTCGACACGCCGCTGACGAAGGTGCCCAGGTCGTGATAGTTGCCGGTCACGGTGATCTGGATGGGCAGCTCCACGTAGAACTGCTGGGTGACCTCGGGCAACAGCTTGATTTCCTCGAACTCCAGGCCGCTGCCCAGGCCGGTACGGGTGATGTCTTCCAGCAGGCCCGGCACCTCGGTGTCGCTGGGCAACTGGCGCAGCATGGCGCCGAAGGAAATTTCCATTTCCTTCATCTGCTGGGTGTAAGCCTCCAGGTTTGCCGCCTGGAACGCCTTGCTGGCGTATTGCTCCTTGAGCGTCTGTTCCTGGGCGCGGGCGCGCTCCAGTTCGTCACCCATGTCGCTGATGTGGAAGTTGTAGCCAAGGGCCAGGATCAACACCATCAGCAGCACCCCGGCGATGCCCTTCATCGCCGGCGGCCAGGAGCCCAGGTTGTTGAAGTCCAGCTCGCTGAGGTTGATCTTGCGCAGGCCGTCCATCCATTCGGAGAAATTCATTTTGCGTTCTCCTCGGTGGCGGGCGAGGTCTGGCGGACCGTGAGCTGGAAATTATTGCTGTTGGTCTGCTGCTGGTCCGCACCCTGTTTGGCCTTGACCTCGGTCAGGCTGGGGGCGGCCATCCACGGCGAAGCTTCCATGTTGCGCATCAAGTCCGATACACGATTGTTGGATTCAGCCGAACCGGACACGGCAATGCTCTTGTCGGTCATCTTCACGTCGGTGAAATACACCCCGTCCGGCACGGTGCGCGCCAGCTGGTCGAACAGGTGGCCGATGATCGGGCGGTTGGCCTGCAGGTCCTGGATGATCTTCATGCGCTCGATCAGTTGCTTGCGCCGCGCCTTCAGCTCGGCGATCTGCTTGATGCGCTCGTCCAGGGCGGTGATCTGCGTCTGGATGTAGGCGTTGCGGGCGTTCTGCTGATCGATGGCATGGCTGTAGTACTGGTCGGCCAGCAGGATGATGCCGACACCGCCCACCACCACGCCGGCCAGGGCCAGCAGGAAGCGTTTCTTGCGTTCTTCGCGCAGCTGTTCGCGCCACGGCAGCAGGTTGATGCGCGCCATCAGTCAAAACTCCTCAACGCCAGGCCGCAGGCAATCATCAGCGCTGGCGCGTCACTGGCCAGGGCGCCGGCGTTGACCTTGCTGCTCAGGGCCATGTCGGCAAAGGGGTTGGCGACCATGGCCGGGGTGCCCAGGCGCTGCTGGATCAGCTGGTCGAGGCCGGAAATGGAGGCGGTGCCACCGGCCAGCAGGATGTAGTCGACGTCGTTGTGCTGGCCGGCAGCGAAGAAGAACTGCAGCGAGCGCGAGACCTGCTGCACCACGGCGTCCTTGAACGGCTGCAGCACCTCGGCCACGTAGTCGTCAGGCAGGCCGCCCTGTTTCTTGGCCAGGCCCGCCTCTTCCATGGACAGCCCGTAGCGGCGCTGGATTTCCTCGGTGAGCTGGCGGCCGCCGAACAGCTGTTCGCGGGTGTAGATGATGCGGCCGTTGTGCAGCACGCTGAGGGTGGTCATGGTGGCGCCGATGTCGACCACGGCCACGGTCAGCGGGCCCTCGCCCTCCATCAGCGTCGGTTCCAGCAGGCCGAAGGCGCGCTCCAGGGCGTAGGCCTCGACGTCGACCACGCGCGCGGTCAGGCCGGCCAGGGCCAGGGCCGCCTCGCGCACCTCGACGTTTTCCTTGCGGCAGGCCGCCAGCAGCACGTCCACCCGTTCGGGGTTGCGCGCCGAATAGCCCTGCACCTCGAAGTCGATGGCGACCTCTTCAAGCGGGTAGGGAATGTATTGATCGGCCTCGACCTTGAGCTGGTTTTCCATTTCGTCTTCGGAAAGCGCAGCGTCCATCTCGATGGTCTTGGTAATGACAGCGGAACCTGCGACCGCCACGGCCACGGTCCTGGCGTTGGTGCGGGCCTTG
The DNA here is from genome assembly GCF_057128625.1 of Pseudomonas imperatae. NCBI lineage: Bacteria > Pseudomonadati > Pseudomonadota > Gammaproteobacteria > Pseudomonadales > Pseudomonadaceae > Pseudomonas > Pseudomonas imperatae. Next base: position 254,466 of record NZ_JBSKHP010000003.1, read on the forward strand.
ACCAGCACGCGTGACAAGGCCTGGCCCACGCCCTCGAGCTCCGCGATGTTCTTTTCCACCACCGCGTTGGCCGGGAGGGGCTCAACCGCGTAGGCTTCGACTCTGAACCGGTTGCCGGAGCGACTGAGCTCCAGAAGCTTCACCGATGTCGAGCTGATGTCGATCCCCAAAAGCGAATTTGCTTTCTTGCCGAAGAGTCCAAGCACGCCCGATTCCCTATCATTATCCGTGACTTACGGACCACTTATAGTACGAAGCATTTAATAGCAGTCTTGACAGAAGCGCAAATAACGCTCTGTGTCTAAAAATGCTTATAATGCCCAGCACTTTTGCCCTTGTCGCCGTGCCTTGCGCGTAACCCATTCTTTTATCTGGAAATCCAAAAGCCTTGATACGCCTGCTGAAGTTTTTCTGGTGGTCCTTCGTCGCCGTTTTCTGTGGCCTGCTGCTCGGCCTGAGCGGTGCCTACCTGTATCTTAGCCCCAGCCTGCCGTCTGTAGACGCGCTCAAGAGCGTGCAGCTACAGATACCGCTGCGGGTGTACAGCAGCGACAACAAGTTGATCGCTGAGTTTGGCGAAATGCGCCGTTCTCCAATCAAGTTCGCCGAAATTCCGCCGCACTTCATTCAAGCGCTGCTGTCGGCCGAAGACGATAATTTCGCCAATCACTACGGTGTGGATCCCAGCAGCCTGATGCGCGCCGCCGGCCAGCTGTTCAGCAGCGGCCACATTCAGACGGGCGGTAGTACCATCACCATGCAGGTGGCCAAGAACTACTTCCTGAGCAGTGAGCGTAGCTTCTCCCGCAAGGCCACGGAGATTCTCCTGGCCCTGCAGATCGAACGCCAGCTGACCAAGGATGAAATTCTCGAGCTGTACGTGAACAAGATCTACCTGGGCAACCGCGCCTACGGCATCGATGCCGCGTCGCAGGTGTACTACGGCAAGTCGATCCGCGACATCAGCCTGGCGCAGATGGCCATGATCGCCGGCCTGCCCAAGGCGCCGTCGCGCTTCAACCCGCTGGCCAACCCGGTGCGCGCCAAGGAGCGCCGCGACTGGATCCTGGGCCGCATGTACAAGCTGGGCAAGATCACCCAGGACGAATACCAGACCGCCCTGGCCGAGCCGATCAACGCCAGCTACCACGTGCCGACCCCGGAAGTGAACGCGCCGTGGATCGCCGAGATGGCCCGCGCCGAGATGGTCGGCCGCTACGGCAGCGACGCCTACACCGAAGGCTTCCGCGTCACCACCACGGTGCCCAGCAACCTGCAGGAAGACGCCAACGCTGCCGTCTCCGCCGGCCTGATCGAATACGACCAGCGCCACGGCTACCGCGGCCCCGAATCGCGCCTGCCGGGCAAGACCCGCGACGCCTGGCTGCAGGAGCTGGCCAAGCAACGGCCGCTCAACGGCCTGGAGCCGGCGATCGTCACCCAGGTGGATAAAGGCGGCCTGAGCGTGCTCAACCGCAACGGCGAGCAGCAGCACGTAGCCTGGGACACCATGAAGTGGGCCCGCCCCTTCCTCAACACCAACAGCCAGGGCCGCGCCCCAGGGCAGCCCTCGGACGTGGCCCAGGTGGGCGACCTGATTCGCGTGCAGCCACAGCCGGACGGCACCCTGAAATTCAGCCAGGTGCCGACGGTGCAGAGCGCGCTGGTGTCGCTTGACCCGCAGAACGGCGCCATCCGCGCCCTGGTGGGCGGCTTTGCCTTCGAGCAGAGCAACTACAACCGCGCCGTGCAGGCCAAGCGCCAGCCAGGCTCCAGCTTCAAGCCGTTCATCTATTGCGCGGCGCTGGACAACGGCTACACCCCGGCCACTTTGGTCAACGACGCCCCCATCGTGTTCGCCGACGCCAACATGGACAACGTCTGGCGGCCGAAGAACGACACCAACACCTTCCTGGGCCCCATCCGCCTGCGCGAAGCGCTGTACAAGTCGCGCAACCTGGTGTCGATCCGCGTGCTGCAGGCACTGGGCGTGAACCCGACCATCGACTACATCACCCGCTTCGGCTTCAACAAGCAGGACCTGCCGCCGAACCTGTCGCTGGCCCTAGGTACCGCGACCCTCACACCTATCGAGATCGCCACCGGCTGGAGCACCTTCGCCAATGGCGGCTACAAGGTGTCGCCGTACCTGATCCAGAAGATCGAGAGCCGCAACGGCGACACCCTGTTCGTCGCCAACCCGCCCAGCGTGCCGGCCGACACCAGCGCCGCTGCCACCGCGCCGGGCGTCGCCGCACCGGAGCACTCGCTGATCACCGGCGCCACCAGCCCGGCGCTGACCGAGCCGCCAGCCGTGGCCACCCGGGTGGTCGATGGCCGCACCACGTTCATCCTCAACAGCATGCTCGAGGACGTGATCAAGAAGGGCACCGGCCGCCGCGCCATGGCCCTGGGCCGCAGCGACCTGGCCGGCAAGACCGGTACCACCAACGACTCCAAGGACGCATGGTTCTCGGGCTACAACGCCGACTACATGACCACCGTGTGGACCGGCTTCGACCAGCCTGAAAGCCTGGGCCGCCGTGAGTTCGGTGGCACCGTGGCACTGCCGATCTGGATGAACTACATGGCCGCCGCGCTGAAGGACAAGCCGGCCCACACCCAGGCCGAGCCGGAAGGCATCGTCAGCCTGCGCGTAGACCCGATCAGCGGCCGCGCGGCGACGCCGAGCACGCCGAACGCCTACTTCGAGCTGTTCAAGAGCGAGGACACGCCGCCGTCGGTCAACGAACTGGGCAACGGCAGCGCCCCTGGCAGCCCGCTGCCGGCGGACGAGTCAGCGCCTATCGATCTGTTCTAAGGCGCGCCCAATCCCGTAGCCGCTGCCGCCAGGCTGCGCTGGCCCTGTGCTTCACTGAAGATCTCCAGGGCTCACGCCGGCCAGCGCAGCCTGGCGGCAGCGGCTACACGGATAATGCAAGACCCACAAAAAAGCCCGACTCAATGAGTCGGGCTTTTTTGTTACCGGCTGCGGTTAGCCGTTGAACACGTCATCCACGCTTTTCAGCGGGTAGTTCTTCGGGTACGGCAGGGTAGCCACGCCAGTCTCGATGGCGGCCTTGGCCACGGCGTCGGAGATCACGGTGATCAGGCGAGCGTCCATTGGCTTCGGAATGATGTACTCACGGCCGAACTCCAGGCCGATACCGCCGTAGGCGTCGCACACTTCCTGAGGCACCGGCAGCTTGGCCAGTTCGCGCAGGGCGTTGGCGGCGGCGATCTTCATTTCCTCGTTGATGCGCTTGGCGCGAACGTCCAGGGCACCACGGAAGATGAACGGGAAGCCCAGCACGTTGTTGACCTGGTTCGGGTAGTCCGAACGGCCGGTGGCCATGATCACGTCGCTGCGAGTGGCATGGGCCAGCTCTGGCGAGATTTCCGGGTCCGGGTTCGAGCAGGCGAACACGATCGGGTTGGCCGCCATGCGCTTCAGTTGCTCGGCGCTCAGCAGGTTCGGGCCCGACAGGCCGACGAACACGTCAGCGCCTTCGATGGCGTCGTCCAGGGTGCGCTTGTCAGTGGCGTGGGCGAACACGGCCTTGTACTGGTTCAGGTCGTCACGGCCAGCGTGGATCACGCCGGTGCGGTCGATCATGAAGATGTTCTCGACCTTGGCACCCATGCTCACCAGCAGCTTCATGCAGGAGATGGCCGCAGCGCCAGCGCCCAGGCAGACGATCTTCGCGTCTTCCAGGGTCTTGCCGGCGATTTCCAGGGCGTTGATCATGCCGGCCGCGGTAACGATGGCGGTGCCGTGCTGGTCATCGTGGAACACTGGAATGTCGCACTGTTCGATCAGGGCGCGCTCGATCTCGAAGCACTCGGGTGCCTTGATGTCTTCCAGGTTGATGCCACCGAAGGTGATGGAGATACGCTTGACGGTGTCGATGAAGGCTTGCGGGCTTTCGGAGTCGACTTCGATGTCGAACACGTCAATGCCGGCGAAACGCTTGAACAGAACGCCCTTGCCTTCCATCACTGGCTTGGAAGCCAGTGGGCCCAGGTTACCCAGGCCGAGAATGGCGGTGCCGTCGGAGATGACTGCTACCAGGTTGCCCTTGCCGGTGTACTTGTAGGCCAGCTCTGGGTCGCGACCGATTTCGCGGACCGGCTCGGCCACACCTGGGCTGTAGGCCAGCGACAGGTCACGGGCAGTGGCGGTGGGCTTGGTCAGCTCGACACTCAGTTTCCCAGGACGTGGCTGGGCATGGTACTCGAGAGCGGCAGTTTTCAAATCTGACATTTTGGCGTTCCGCTTGTGCTATGGACTTTTAGAAGCGCCGAGGATACTCGCCCAGCAAACAGGCGACAAGACTGGCCGGTCACTTGGTTTAAGCGCCTGGCTATTGGACTTTGGCCGCAGGGCCACGGCCGGCGGGGCTTGCGACTGTCTACAATTAATTTAATTTATGTGAACAATTCATAGCTTCTATTGTTCAAAAAACAGGCAAAAAAAAGGTGCCCCGAAGGACACCTTTCTTTACCAGCTCGATCGTTAGATCAAACCTTGCGAGCGCCGAAACCGCCGAAACGCTTCTGGAAGCGGTCAACACGGCCGCCGGTGTCCAGAGTTTTCTGCTTACCGGTGTAGAACGGGTGGCATTCGGAGCAAACGTCCAGGCTCAGTGGCTTGCACAGAGTCGAACGGGTCTTGATGACGTTGCCGCAGCTGCAGGTGGCGTCAACGGCTTCGTACGCTGGATGAATTTCTGGTTTCATGGTCACTTCCTCAGGCTGCGTGCCGCCATCCAACACCATTGTTGAATACCGCACGTAATTAGGCCGCGTATCTTATCAGACCTTGTCAAACACGCAAGTTATCGCTTGCACCGACTGTCGTCTGGTAGGCTGCGCCCCTGCAATCAGCCCCTACTTCAGAGAGCCCCCACGCGTGCCCGACGTCATTCTGCGCCTCGCCCTGCCCTCGCCGCTGCGACGCCTGTTCGACTACCGGGCGCCAGCCGGCATGCCAGCCAGCGCGTTCACCCCGGGCATGCGCCTGCGCGTGCCGTTCGGGCGCCGGGAGATGATCGGTATCCTGATCGAGGTGGCCGACAGCAGCGACGTGCCGGCCGACAAACTCAAGCCGGCGGTGGCCCTGCTGGACCCGGTCAGCCCGCTACCACCGGCGCTGTTCAAGCTGTGCCTGTGGACCGCGCAATATTATCAGCACAGCCTGGGCGACACCCTCAGCTGGGCCCTGCCGGTGCTGCTGCGCCAGGGCGAGCCCGCCGAGGCGCGCCAGGAGCGCTTCTGGCTGGCCGCGCCCAACGCGCGCCAGGACGACCCGCGCATCAAGAACGCCCCTCGCCAGCGCGAGGCCCTGGCCACCCTGGCCCAGCACCCCCACGGTGTGCCGCACCAGCTGTTGAGCAAGCTGGGCCTGAACAAGGGCAGCCTGGACCTGCTGCTGGAAAAAGAGCTGGTACAGGTGGAAGTGCGCCGGCATGCCCCCGGGGTGCGCCACGAACACTGGCTGGCGCAGCCCGAGCTGCCGCTCAACCCCGAACAGCGCGCGGCGTTCGAGGCGGTGCGCGCCGGCTTCGACAGTTTCCATGCCTTCCTGCTGGCCGGGGTCACCGGCAGCGGCAAGACCGAGGTCTACCTGCAGCTGATCCGCGAGACCCTGGAGGCCGGCAAGCAGGCGCTGGTGCTGATCCCCGAGATCAACCTGGGGCCGCAGACCCTGGCGCGCTTCGAACAGCGCTTCAACGCGCGCATCGCCCTGCTGCATTCGGCGGTCAACGACCGCGAGCGCCTGGACGCCTGGCTGGCAGCGCGCGACGGCGAGGCCGACATTATTATCGGCACCCGCTCGGCGCTGTTCACGCCCATGAAGCACCCCGGCCTGATCATCATCGACGAAGAGCACGACGGCTCCTATAAACAGCAGGAAGGCCTGCGCTACCACGCCCGCGACCTGGCGCTGGTGCGCGCGCGCCAGGAGAACATCCCGATCCTGCTGGGCTCGGCCACGCCGTCGCTGGAAAGCCTGCACAACGCCTACACCGGCCGCTACGGCCTGCTGAAGCTGGAACACCGCGCCGGCGGCGCCAAGCAGCCCAGGTTCCTGCGCCTGGACGTGAAAAGCCGGCCGCTGGACAGCGGCATCAGCGGCCCTATGCAGCAGGCCATTGGCCAGACCCTGGCGGCCGGCCAGCAGGTACTGGTGTTCCTCAACCGCCGCGGCTTCGCGCCGACGCTGCTGTGCCACGACTGCGGCTGGATGTCGGAGTGCCCGCGCTGCGACGCGCGCACCACCGTGCACCAGCGCTACGGCGAGCTGCGTTGCCACCATTGCGGCCACGTGGAGCGCGTGCCCCGCCACTGCCCCAAGTGCAACACCGTGGACCTGCGGCCAGTGGGCGCCGGCACCGAGCGCGCCGAGGAACGCCTGAGCATCCTGTTCCCCGACTACCCGGTGCTGCGCGTGGACCGCGACAGCACCTCGCGCAAGGACGCGATGAACCAGCTGTTCGCCACCATCCAGAAGGGCCAGCCGTGCATCCTGGTGGGCACACAGATGCTGGCCAAGGGACATCACTTCCCGCGAGTCACCCTGGTGTCGATCCTGGATGCCGATGGCGGCCTGTTTTCCGGCGACTTCCGCGCCAGCGAGCGCATGGCCCAGCTGATCGTGCAGGTGGCGGGCCGTGCGGGCCGCGCCGAAGAGCCCGGCCGGGTGATCATCCAGACCCACCTGGCCGACCACCCGCTGCTGGTGCAACTCACCGAACAGGGCTACTTCGCCTTCGCCGAACAGGCCTTGAGCGAACGCCGCGCCGCCGGCCTGCCGCCCTTCGCCCACCTGGCGCTGCTGCGCGCCGAGGCGCACAAGCCGGGCCAGGCCGAAGCGTTCCTGGATGAAGCCTGCAGCGAGGCCGAACGCCTGCGGGAACAAATGCAGCTGGCAGGCATCGAACTGCTCGGCCCGGTGCCTGCCCCCATGGAGCGCCGCGCCGGCCGCTTCCGCGCGCAGTTGCTGTTGCAGGCCAGCGCCCGGGCGCCGCTGCACCGCCTGATCGCCAGCTGGCTGCTGGTGCTCGAGCAGATGCCCAGCGGCCGCCAGGTGCGCTGGTCGCTGGATGTCGACCCGGTGGACCTGTATTAAAGACCGTGGGAGCTGGCTTGCCAGCGAGTTTTTCAATAGGCCCAAAAGCTCGCTGGCAAGCCAGCTCCCACAACTTGCACTAAACAAGGTTGGCAAGCCAACCTTGGCACCGGATAATATCCAGTTTTTCCACCCGCGCTTCCAGGCGCCGCCCGCCCATGCGGTCGAACGAGAAGACCATGAAAGACACCATTCGCCAGCTGATTCAACAAGCCCTCACCCAACTCGTCACGGAAGGTGTGTTGCCTGAAGGGCTGACGCCAGCGATCCAGGTGGAAAACGCCCGCGACAAGAAGAACGGCGACTTCGCCAGCAACATCGCCATGATGCTGGCCAAGCCGGCCGGCCTGAAACCGCGCGACCTGGCCGAGAAACTGATCGCCGCCCTGCCTGCCGACGCGCAGATCAGCAAGGTCGAGATCGCCGGCCCCGGCTTCCTGAACTTCTTCCAGAACACCCAGGCCCTGGCTGCCCGCCTGGACGCCGCCCTGGCCGACGCCCAGCTGGGCGTGCGCAAGGCCGGCGCCACCCAGCGCGTGGTGGTCGACCTGTCGGCCCCCAACCTGGCCAAGGAAATGCACGTCGGCCACCTGCGTTCCACCATCATCGGTGACGGCGTGGCCCGCGTGCTGGAATTCCTCGGCGACACCGTGATCCGCCAGAACCACGTGGGCGACTGGGGCACCCAGTTCGGCATGCTGATGGCGTACCTGCAGGAAAACCCGATCACCAGCGACGAGCTGTCGGACCTGGAGAACTTCTACCGCGCCGCCAAGCAACGCTTCGACGAGTCCGAAGAGTTCGCCGACCGTGCCCGCGGCCTGGTGGTCAAGCTGCAGGCCGGCGACCCGGACTGCCTGGCCCTGTGGACCAAGTTCAAGGACATCTCGCTCTCGCACTGCCAGAAGATCTACGAGCTGCTGAACGTCAAGCTGACCATGGCCGACGTGATGGGCGAAAGCGCCTATAACGACGACCTGATCAACGTGGTCAACGACCTCAAGGCCGCCGGCCTGCTGGTCGAAAGCAACGGCGCCCAGTGCGTGTTCCTCGACGAGTTCAAGAACGCCGAGGGCGAGCCGCTGCCGGTGATCATCGTCAAGGCTGATGGCGGCTACCTGTACGCCACCACTGACCTGGCCGCCGTGCGCTACCGCAGCGGCAAGCTGGCCGCCGACCGCGCCCTGTACTTCGTCGACCAGCGCCAGGCCCTGCACTTCCAGCAAGTGTTCGCCGTGGCCCGCAAGGCCGGCTTCGTCACCCACCCGATGGACATGGAGCACATGGGCTTCGGCACCATGAACGGCGCCGACGGCCGCCCGTTCAAGACCCGTGACGGCGGCACCGTGAAGCTGATCGACCTGCTGACCGAAGCCCAGGAACGCGCCTACGCGCTGGTGAAGGAAAAGAACCCGGAACTGGCCGAGGACGAGCTGCGCAACATCGCCAAGGTGGTGGGCATCGACTCGGTGAAGTACGCCGACCTGTCCAAGCACCGCACCAGCGACTACAGCTTCAACTTCGACCTGATGCTGAACTTCGAAGGCAACACCGCGCCGTACCTGCTGTACGCCTACACCCGTACCGCCGGCGTGTTCCGCAAGCTGGGCAAGAACTTCGCCGACGTCGAAGGCGAGATCGTGCTGGAGGCGCCGCAGGAGCACGAACTGGCCGCCAAGCTGGCGCAGTTCGGCGAAGTGCTGAACAACGTCGCCGAGAAAGGCACCCCGCACGTGCTGTGCACCTACCTGTACGACGTCGCCGGGCTGTTCTCCAGCTTCTACGAGAACTGCCCGGTGCTGGCCGCCGACACCCCGGCCCAGCAACAAAGCCGCCTGCGCCTGGCCGCCCTGACCGGTCGCACCCTCAAGCAAGGCCTGGAGCTGCTGGGCCTGGAAACTCTGGAGCGCATGTAAGTTGGTTGCCAAGAAAAAACCTGCTCCCAAGCGTGGCGCCAGCCGAAATTCCGCTCCAGCGAAAAAGCCGATCCCGGGTTGGGTATGGATGGCGGTCGGCCTCACGGTCGGCGCCTTCATCGTCTTCCTGATGAAGCTGGAGCCGGGGCATGACGACGTCAAGCGGGTGAAACCCGAGCAGGCCAAGGCCGACAAGATCGCCGAGGCCAACAAGACGCCGCCAAGCCCGCAGGCGCCGGTGAAGCCCAAGTACGACTTCTACACCCTGCTGCCCGAGTCGGAAGTGATCGTGCCGCCTGAAGCCGTGCCGGAGAAAACCCCGCCGGTGCCGGCGCAACCACCGGTCACCCCGGCGGAAGCGGCGAAGATCGACACCGCGCGCGCCCAGGCGGCGCTGTCGGGGCAGACGCCACCGCCAGCACCGGCGGTGATCAAGCCGGCAGCCACCACGCAGTTCTTCCTGCAGGCCGGCTCGTTCCGCAAGCAGTCCGATGCGGACCGCGTGCGCGCGCAGATCATCCTGCTGGGCCAGGCGGTGGCGGTTGAATCGGGCACCGTGAAGGACGAGACCTGGTACCGGGTGCTGGTCGGCCCGTTCAGCAACCGCGAACAGCTGACCGTGGCGCAGAAGCAGCTGTCGGGCAGCGGTTTCAGCAACTTGTTGTTACAACAACGCCAGACCCGCCAGTAAGCCCTTCGGACGCGGCCCTGTAGCAGCGGCCGCAGGCCGCGTCCCCAGCCCCCTGCAATAACACCGCTCATCCCCCAAGGTTGAAATAGCCAACCGCACCCCCATATGAGTTTCCATCAGGGCATTTTCGCCCCGCTGCGTGGAGACTCTCCCCTTGACCACCATCGTTTCAGTTCGTCGCCACGGCAAAGTCGTCATGGGCGGCGACGGCCAGGTTTCCCTCGGTAATACCGTGATGAAAGGCAACGCCAAGAAAGTGCGTCGCCTGTACCACGGCCAGGTAATCGCCGGTTTTGCCGGTGCCACCGCCGACGCCTTCACGCTGTTCGAGCGTTTTGAAGGCCAACTGGAGAAACACCAGGGCCACCTCGTGCGCGCCGCCGTCGAGCTGGCCAAGGAATGGCGCACCGACCGTTCCCTGAGCCGCCTGGAAGCCATGCTTGCCGTGGCCAACAAGGACGCCTCCTTGATCATTACCGGCAACGGCGACGTCGTCGAACCCGAGGACGGCCTGATCGCCATGGGTTCGGGTGGCGCGTTCGCACAAGCCGCTGCCCGCGCGCTGCTGATGAAAACCGACTTGTCGGCCCGCGAAATCGCCGAGACCGCACTGGGTATCGCCGGCGACATCTGCGTGTTCACCAACCACAACCTGACCATCGAGGAGCAGGACCTCGCGGAGTAACAAGTTGTTCTGGCGCCCGGCTGCGGCCGGGCCTTCCCACGCTTGTCAGCACCGCTAGAGGACCGCCACATATCATGTCCATGACCCCCCGCGAGATCGTCCACGAACTCAACCGCCACATCATCGGCCAGGACGATGCCAAGCGCGCCGTCGCCATCGCCCTGCGCAACCGCTGGCGCCGCATGCAGCTGCCGGCCGAGCTGCGCGTTGAAGTGACGCCCAAGAACATCCTGATGATCGGCCCTACCGGCGTGGGCAAGACCGAGATCGCGCGCCGCCTGGCCAAGCTGGCCAACGCACCGTTCATCAAGGTCGAAGCCACCAAGTTCACCGAAGTGGGCTACGTGGGCCGCGACGTCGAGTCGATCATCCGTGACCTGGCCGACGCCGCCCTGAAGCTGCTGCGCGAGCAGGAGATCACCCGCGTGCAGCACCGCGCCGAAGACGCCGCCGAAGAGCGCATCCTCGACGCCCTGCTGCCGCCGGCACGCATGGGCTTCAACGAAGACCAGACCCACAGCACCGACTCCAACACCCGCCAGCTGTTCCGCAAGCGCCTGCGCGAAGGCCAGCTGGATGACAAGGAAATCGAGATCGAAGTGGCCGAAGCCATGGGCGTCGACATTTCCGCGCCACCGGGCATGGAAGAGATGACCAACCAGCTGCAGAACCTGTTCGCCAACATGGGCAAGGGCAAGAAGAAAGCCCGCAAGCTCAAGGTGAAGGAAGCCCTGAAGCTGGTGCGCGAGGAAGAAGCCGGTCGCCTGGTGAACGAGGAAGAGCTCAAGGCCAAGGCCCTGGAAGCAGTCGAGCAACACGGCATCGTGTTCATCGACGAGATCGACAAGGTGGCCAAGCGCGGCAACGTCGGCGGCGCCGATGTGTCCCGTGAAGGCGTGCAGCGCGACCTGCTGCCGCTGATCGAAGGCTGCACCGTGAACACCAAGCTGGGCATGGTCAAGACCGACCACATCCTGTTCATCGCCAGCGGCGCCTTCCACCTGAGCAAGCCAAGCGACCTGGTGCCCGAGCTGCAAGGCCGCCTGCCGATCCGCGTGGAACTCAAGGCCCTGACCCCGGAAGACTTCGAGCGCATCCTGCAAGAGCCGCACGCCTCGCTGACCGAGCAGTACCGCGAGCTGCTGAAGACCGAAGGCCTGAACATCGAGTTCGCGCCCGAGGGCATCAAGCGCCTGGCCGAGATCGCCTTCCAGGTCAACGAGAAGACCGAGAACATCGGTGCCCGCCGCCTGCACACGCTGCTCGAACGCCTGCTGGAAGAAGTGTCCTTCAGCGCTGGCGACCTGGCCAGCGCCCACGACGAGACGCCGATCCGCATCGACGCCGAGTACGTGAACAGCCACCTGGGCGAATTGGCCCAGAACGAAGACCTGTCTCGGTATATCCTGTAAGGCAAGACCTGCCCGTAGCACCTGTGCTGTGGGAGCTGGCTTGCCAGCGAGCTTTTAGAAGCGAAAAGCTCGCTGGCAAGCCAGCTCCCACAAGGGCGACCTGAACTTCAGAGCCCTGTATCGATGACCAAGCTCCCCACCGCCATCAACCTGCACAAAGCCTCGAAGACCTTGAGCCTCACCTACGGCCCTGGCGAGGTGTACCACCTGCCCGCCGAATTCCTGCGCGTGCACTCTCCCTCCGCCGAGGTCCAGGGCCACGGCAAACCCATCCTGCAGTTCGGCAAGCTGGGCGTTGGCCTGTCCAAAATAGAGCCGGCCGGCCAGTACGCACTAAAATTGACCTTCGACGACGGCCACGACAGCGGCCTGTTCACCTGGGACTACCTCTACCAGCTGTCGATTCGCCAGGAGCAACTGTGGGCGGATTACCTCGACGAGCTGCAAAAAGCCGGCAAGACCCGCGACCCCGCATTGTCGGTAGTCAAACTGATGCTCTAGCCCGCGGCTCGGATTTTCTAGAGAGCATTTTCTAATTCTATTTGCTTGAATGCCTTGGCAGCGGTCCTACAACGGTCGCTTGCGATTTCGTACAAAGTCGGGTAACCAATGGAAGTGGCAAGTTCCCTGCATCACTCAGGGCACTGGTCGGGTTCGGACGTTGCGAGAGAAGGTAGCCTTCCGCAGGCGCAGGATTGCCAGCAAGACTCCGCGATGCATTGCCCGGCCAGTCGTTACACAACTGTTCGCTATCACTGGTCACCCGGGCAGTAGTACTGGCTCGCGGCTGCGCTGTCGGCACAGTCCCACCAGTACTCGTCTCAGGACAACGGAGCGTCGTAGATGAGTAACAAGAACAACGATGAACTGAAGTACCAGGCCTCGGAAAATACTCTGGGCCTGAACCCTGTCATCGGCTTGCGCGGCAAGGATCTGCTCAGCTCTGCGCGCATGATTTTGCGGCAGGCTCTCAAGCAGCCGCTGCACAGTGCCAAGCACGTGGCCCATTTTGGCATCGAACTGAAGAACGTGATCTTCGGCAAATCCAGCCTGGTGCCGGAAAACGATGACCGTCGTTTCGGTGACCCGGCCTGGAGCCAGAACCCCCTGTACCGCCGCTACCTGCAGACCTACCTGGCGTGGCGCAAGGAGCTTCACGACTGGGCTGGCGAGAGCAACCTCTCGGCCCAGGACATCGCCCGCGCGCACTTCGTCATCAACCTGATGACCGAGGCCATGGCGCCCACCAACACTATGGCCAACCCGGCAGCGGTGAAGCGCTTCTTCGAGACCGGCGGCAAGAGCCTGCTCGACGGCCTGTCGCACCTGGCCAAGGACCTGGTGAACAACGGCGGCATGCCCAGCCAGGTCAACATGGACGCGTTCGAGGTGGGCAAGAACCTGGGCACCAGCGAGGGCGCGGTGATCTACCGCAACGACGTGCTGGAGCTGATCCAGTACAGCCCCATCACCGAGCAGACCCTGGAACGGCCGCTGCTGGTGGTACCGCCGCAGATCAACAAGTTCTACGTGTTCGACCTCAGCCCCGAGAAGAGCCTGGCGCGCTTCTGCCTGCGCAGCAACGTGCAGACCTTCATCATCAGCTGGCGCAACCCTACCAAGGCGCAGCGCGAGTGGGGCCTGTCGACCTACATCGACGCCCTCAAGGAAGCGGTGGACGTGGTGCTGGCCGTCACCGGCAGCAAGGACTTGAACATGCTCGGCGCCTGCTCGGGCGGCATCACCTGCACCGCGCTGCTGGGCCACTACGCCGCCTTGGGCGAGCGCAAGGTGAACGCCCTGACCCTGCTGGTGAGCGTGCTCGACACCACCCTGGACACTCAGGTGGCGCTGTTCGTCGACGAGCAGACCCTGGAGGCGGCCAAGCGCCACTCCTACCAATCGGGCGTGCTGGAAGGCAAGGACATGGCGAAGATCTTCGCCTGGATGCGCCCCAACGACCTGATCTGGAACTACTGGGTCAACAACTACCTGATGGGCAACGAGCCGCCGGTGTTCGACATCCTGTTCTGGAACAACGACACCACGCGCCTGCCGGCCGCCTTCCACGGCGACCTGATCGAAATGTTCAAGAACAACCCGCTGACCCGCGCCAACGCCCTGGAAGTCTGCGGCACCGCCATCGACCTGAAGCAGGTGGACAGCGATATTTTCTGCCTGGCGGGCACCAACGATCACATCACGCCATGGACTTCGTGCTACAAATCAGCACAACTGTTTGGCGGCAAGGTGGAGTTCGTGCTGTCGAGCAGCGGTCATATCCAAAGCATTCTCAACCCGCCGGGCAACCCCAAGGCGCGGTTCATGACCAATAGCGAGCTGACGTCCACCCCCGTGCAGTGGCAGGAGGATTCGACCAAGCACACCGATTCCTGGTGGTTGTACTGGGCAGCCTGGTTGACCGAACGTTCAGGGGAACTGAAAAAGGCGCCACTCAAGCTGGGCAACAAGGCGTACCCGGCCGGGGAGGCTTCACCCGGGACTTACGTGCACGAGCGCTGAGGCGCCAGGCCCGTCCGAGAACCGCCACGACAATTGGCGTGGCGGCACAACCTTATAGGGCTTGATGCATGCAGGAACAGTACATCTTCCGGACCGTGGATCTGGATGGCCAGGCCATCCGCACCGCGGTAAGGCCAGGCAAGCCGCATTTGACCCCACTGCTGATTTTCAACGGCATCGGCGCCAACCTGGAGCTGGTATTCCCCTTCGTGCAGGCGCTGGACCCTGACCTGGAAGTGATTGCGTTCGACGTGCCCGGGGTCGGTGGCTCCTCCACGCCCAGCTACCCCTACCGGTTCCCGGGGCTGGCACGCCTGACCGCGCGCATGCTCGACTACCTGGACTACGGCCAGGTGAACGCCATTGGCGTGTCGTGGGGCGGCGCGCTGGCCCAGCAGTTCGCCTACGACTACCCCGAGCGCTGCAAGAAACTGGTGCTGGCGGCCACGGCGGCCGGCGCGGTGATGGTGCCGGGCAAGCCCAAGGTGCTGTGGATGATGGCCAGCCCGCGGCGCTACATCCAGCCCTCGCACGTGGTGCGCATTGCCCCGGAGATCTACGGCGGCGCGTTCCGCCGCGACCCGGACCTGGCCATGAACCACGCCGCCAAGGTGCGTTCCTCGGGCAAGCTGGGCTACTACTGGCAGCTGTTCGCCGGGCTGGGCTGGACCAGCATCCACTGGCTGCACAAGATCCACCAGCCGACCCTGGTGCTGGCCGGCGACGATGACCCGCTGATCCCGCTGATCAATATGCGCCTGCTGGCCTGGCGCATTCCCAACGCCCAACTACACATAATCGACGACGGCCACCTGTTCCTGATTACCCGGGCGGAAGCCGTCGCGCCGATCATCATGAAGTTTCTCCAGGAAGAGCGCCAACGCGCGGTGATGCACCCGCAACCGGCGCCATTTCGCGGCCCCTGAGGGGCCGCTGGTTGTCGCGTGCGTGGCCGGAGTGCTGCCAACGCGATCAACGCAAGCGTGCTGCACGGCGCTTGCACCCATGTGTTGGTAGAAGGCCCGACGAAGGAGTGTTGACGCATGAAAGAGAAACCAGCCAAGGGGCACACGCCCATCGCTGCCACCTTTATGAACGCCCAGAGCGCGATCACCGGGCTGCGGGGTCGTGACCTGGTTTCGACCCTGCGCAGCGTAGGCCGCCACAGCCTGCTGCACCCGGTGCTCACTGCCCGCCATGCCCTGCGCCTGGGCAGCCAGCTGAGCCGGGTACTGATGGGCGACACGCTGCACCAGCCCAACCCCAAGGACAGCCGCTTCAGCGACCCCACCTGGAGCCTCAACCCCTTCTACCGCCGCGGGCTACAGGCCTACCTCAGCTGGCAGAAGGAGGTGAAGGCCTGGATCGACGAAAGCGGCCTGCCCGAGGACGACCGCGTGCGCGCGCACTTCGTCTTCGCGCTGATCAACGACGCCATGTCGCCCACCAACTCGCTGCTCAACCCGCTGGCGCTCAAGGAGCTGTTCAATTCGGGCGGCACCAGCGTGATCAAGGGCATCGGCCACCTGCTCGACGACCTGCGCCACAACGACGGCCTGCCCCGCCAGGTCAGCCGCGAGGCGTTCGAGGTGGGCAAGAGCGTGGCCACCACGCCCGGCGCGGTGGTGTTTCGCAACGAACTGCTGGAGCTGATCCAGTACAAGCCCATGAGCGAGAAGCAGTACGCCAAGCCGCTGCTGATCGTGCCGCCGCAGATCAACAAGTACTACGTGTTTGACCTCAGCCCCACCAACAGCTTCGTCCAGTACGCGCTGAAGAACGGCCTGCAGGTGTTCACCATCAGTTGGCGCAACCCCGATGCCCGCCATCGGGAGTGGGGGCTGTCCACCTACGTCGAGGCGCTGGAGGAAGCAGTGAACGTCTGCCGCTCCATCACCGCCTCGCGCGACGTGAACCTGATCGGCGCCTGCGCCGGCGGCCTGACCATGGCGGCCCTGCAAGGCGTGCTGCAGGCCAAGCGCCAGGGCCGCCGCGTGGCCAGCGCCACGTACCTTGTGAGCCTGCTGGACAGCCAGATCGAAAGCCCGGCGGCGCTGTTCATCGACGAGCAGGCGCTGGAAGCGGCCAAGCGCCGCTCCTACCAGCACGGCGTGCTGGACGGCCGCGACATGGCCCGGGTGTTCGCCTGGATGCGCCCCAATGACCTGATCTGGAATTACTTCGTCAACAACTACCTGCTGGGCAAGACCCCGCCGCCGTTCGACATCCTCTACTGGAACAACGACACCACGCGCCTGCCCGCCGCGCTGCACGGCGACCTGCTGGACTTCTTCAAGCACAACCCGCTCAGCCACTCCGGCGGCCTGGAGGTGTGCGGCACGGCCATCGACCTGTCCAAGGTCACCGTGGACAGCTTCAGCGTGGCCGGCATCAACGACCACATCACCCCGTGGGACGCGGTCTACCGCTCCACCCTGCTGCTGGGCGGCGAGCGCCGTTTCATCCTGTCCAACAGCGGCCACGTGCAAAGCATCCTCAACCCGCCGGGCAACCCCAAGGCCAACTACGTGGAAAACACCCGCCTGAGCAGCGACCCGCGGGCCTGGTACTACGACGCCAAGCACGTCGAAGGCAGCTGGTGGCCGGAATGGCTGAGCTGGATTCAAGCGCGCTCGGGCACCCAGCGCGAGACCCAGATGGCCCTCGGCAGCGCCACCTACCCGACTCTGGACGCCGCGCCAGGTACCTATGTGCTGGTGCGCTGACTTTTTGCTCAAGGACTGACAAGAAACCGGATGAAAACCCGCGACCGTATCCTGGCGTGTGCCCTGCAGCTGTTCAACCAGCAGGGCGAACCCAATGTCTCGACCATGGAGATCGCCAATGAAATGGGGATCAGCCCCGGCAACCTCTACTACCACTTCCACGGCAAGGAGCCGTTGATACTGGGGCTGTTCGAGCGTTTCGAAGATGAGCTGACGCCGCTGCTGGACCCACCCGAACACGTGGAACTCAGCGCCGAGGACTACTGGCTGTTCCTGCACCTGATCGTGGAGCGCATGGCCCAGTACCGCTTCCTGTTCCAGGACCTGTCCAACCTGGCCGGGCGCCTGCCCAAGCTGGCGCGCGGCGTGCGCAGCCTGCTCAACGGCATCAAGCGCACCCTGGCCTCGCTGCTGGCCAGCCTGAAAGCCCAGGGCCAGGTCACCAGCGACACCCAGGCCCTGGGGCAACTGGTGGAGCAGATCACCCTGACCCTGGTGTTTTCCCTGGACTACCAGCGCATCCTGGGCCGCGACGGCGAGGTGGGCGTGGTGGTGTACCAGATCATGATGCTGGTGGCCCCGCACTTGCACCCCGAGCCCCGGCACGCCGCCGAACGCATCGCCCTGCGCTACTTGGAGGGCTGACGCGGCATCCTGTGGGAGCTGGCTTGCCAGCGAGTTGTTGGGGCCATAAAAGCTCGCTGGCAAGCCAGCTCCCACAAGACAGTTGCTGCTACGGAGGCAAATAAAAACGCCCGGCCTTTGCGGGGCCGGGCGTTTGGTCAGCCTGAGGTTATCAGGACTGCGGGGCGCTTGCCGGGGCCGACGCGCTGCTTGGCGCTGGCGCGGACGGGGCGGCGGCGCTGTTGGCGGTGGACGCCGGGGCAGCGCTGGCGGCCGGAGCGGCCGGCTTGGCGGCTGCCGGTTTTTTCACCGCAGGCTTTTTCGCCGCCGGCTTGGCAGCAGGCTTGGCGGCGGCCTTGGCGGCAGCGACTGGCTTGGCGGCTGCCTTGGTGGCGGTCTTGGCCGCTGCTGCGGTTTTCGCCGCAACCGGCTTGGCCACCGCCTTGGTGGCGGCCTTGGCGGTGGAAGCGGCCTTGGCCAGCGGTTTGGCCGCAGGCTTGGCAGCTGCGGTGCGGCTGGAGATCGGCGTCACCGACTGCCCGGTGAGCTTCTCGATCTGCTTGGTCAGGGTATCGACCTTGCTGTGCAGCTGCTTCACTTCCAGGCGGCTAGGCACGCCCAGGCGCGAAATGGCGCTGTTCAGGCGCTTGTCGAACGCTTCTTCCAGCTCGCTCCACTTGCCCAGTGCGCGCTCTTTCACATCACCCACCCGTGACTTGGCGGTCTTGGCGGTGGACTTCACCGAGTCCACGCCCTTGTCGACTTCTTCCTTGGCCTGTTGCTCGGCTTTTTCGCCGTCCTTGACCAGGTTCTCGAAAAGCTTACTGCCGTCATTGCTGATCTTCGAGTAAGCGCCCAAACCAGCCAGCCAGATCTGACGCGAGTATTTTTCTACTTCGCCGACCCAGGAGCTGCCTTCTTTCTCAACCTTCTTCTTGCCAGCCATCCTGCTCTCCTTAATGTTTGCGCTCGACACGTTGAAGCAATGCCGTCAGCTCATCGAGCTTAGCAGAGAGTGTCTCAACGTCATGCCGGGACGGGATGCCGATGCGGTTCAAGGCACTGGCTACCCGGGAATCAAATGCGCTTTCGATGCGATCGAGCTGCAGCTCGACCTTGCCCTTCACGGACTTGAGCTCGGCCTTCACCTCGCCCTTCACTTCGGCGATCTCGGTGTTGGCGGCCTTGATCTCGGCGTCGATCTTTTTCTTGCCGGTCTTTTCCACGTCTTCACCGGTCTTGATCAGCTCCTTGATGTAGCTGACGCCTTCCTTGCCGGCCTTGGCGTAGGCACCGATACCGGCCAGCCAGATCTTGCGGGCGTAGGAACGAACCTCACCGGCGGCGTGTTCCGCCGGAACCTGGACCTTCTTCTTCAGGATCGCTTTTGCCATGGTGCACCTCATGCTTGTAAAGAGGGAGGATTGCCCACCCGACCACAGGGCATAGGCACACCTTAATGACAAAAATTAGAATGCTCACCCTAAGCACCAAAATCCGTTTGTCACGAAATATTCAGGGTTTTGACAAAAAACTCACATATGACGTCGTAGCATGCGTGTCGTTTTTGATTTCGGGCAGCTGACTCCGGCGCCTGATCGCCGAGAGTTGGAACCCACATGACCACCGCATCCCCCGCAGTTGCCCGCCGCGCCCGCACCGATTGGGCAGGACTGGGCTGGCTTTTCCTGTTCTTCTGGTACTTCTCGGGCGTGACCCAGGCGCTGATCCTGGCCGCCGGCACCACCGGTTTCCAGGGCTTCCGTGACGCCTTCTTCCTCAGCGCCCTGTGGCTGATCCCGGTGCTGCTGTTCCCTTCGCGCACCAAGGTGATCGCCGCGGTCATCGGCATCGTGCTGTTCCTGTGCTCGCTGGGCAGCCTGTTCTACTTCCTGGTGTACCACCAGGAGTTCTCCCAGAGCGTGATCTTCATCATGTTCGAGTCCAACAACGCTGAAGCCGGCGAGTACCTGGGCCAGTACTTCCAGTGGTGGATGGTGCCGACCTTCCTGCTCTACGCGGCGGTGCCGGTGTTCATCTGGACCCGCCTGCGCCCGGTGCGCATCAGCACCACCAAGGCCATCGCGGTGAGCCTGGCGCTGATCCTGGGCCTGGTGGTGTGGCCGCTGGTGAAGGCGGTGAAGAAGAAAGGCGGCTTCGAGAACGGCATGGAAAACTTCCAGGGCCGCATGGAGCCTGCGGTGCCGTGGCAGCTGGTGATCGGCTACAACAACTACCTCAAGCAGCTGGACGGCATGCAGGACATGCTGGCGCTGGACGCGAAGATCCCGCCGCTGACCAACCTCAAGGACACGGCTGCCGGCCAGCCGTCCACCCTGGTGCTGGTGATTGGCGAGTCGACCAACCGCGGCCACATGAGCCTGTACGGCTATGGCCGTGACACCAACCCCGAATTGAGCAAGATGCGCGACCAGCTGAGCATCTTCAACGACGTGGTCACCCCGCGCCCCTACACCATCGAGGCGCTGCAGCAGGTGCTGACCTTCGCCGACGAAGAGCACCCGGACCTGTTCCTGAAGACGCCGTCCATCGTCAAGATGATGAAGCAGGCGGGCTACAAGACCTTCTGGATCACCAACCAGCAGACCCTGACCAAGCGCAACACCATGCTCACCACCTTCTCTGCGCAGGCGGACGAGCAGTCGTACATGAACAACAACCGCAACCAGAACGCCCGCCAGTACGACGGCGACGTGATCGAGCCGTTCACCAAGGCCCTGGCCGACAGCGCACCGCGCAAGCTGATCGTGATCCACCTGCTGGGCACCCACGTCAGCTACCAGTACCGCTTCCCGCCAGAGTTCGACAAGTTCAAGGACAACGTCGGCGTGCCGCCGTCGATCACCGGCGAACGCCTGCAGACCTACAACGACTACGACAACGCAGTGCTGTACAACGACTTCGTGGTGTCGAGCCTGATCAAGAACTACCAGGCCGCCGACCCGAACGGCTTCCTGCTGTACCTGTCCGACCACGGCGAAGACGTGTACGACTCGGGCGACCACACCAACCTGGGCCGCAACGAAGGCAACCCGACCTCGGCCATGTACACCATTCCGTTCATGGTCTACGCCTCGCCGAAATGGAAGGCTGACCACGCGTGGGGCTTCCAGGGCGACGCCAACCGGCCGTACAGCACCCAGAACCTGATCCACACGTGGGCAGACCTGGCGGGCCTGAGCTTCAACGAATGGGACCCGACCAAGAGCATCGTCAACGACAAGTTCGTGGCGCGCCCGCGCCTGATCGGCGACCCGTACAACCCCAAGACCTTGCGTGACTACGCCACCATCGCGCCCAAGGCCGACGGCACCGCCGTAGTCCAGAAGTAACCAAAACCCCCGTAGCAGCGGCCGCAAGGCCGCGTCACAGGCACCGCGCAAGCCGCTGACGCCGCCTGGCGGCAGCGGCTACGAGTCAGCTGACCAGCGCTTTATCCAGTGCCTTCTCGATCTCGCCCTTGATCGACGAGCCCATGATCGACAGCATCATGCCCAGCTTCAGGTCCACGCGGATGGTGTCCTCACCGATGCGGATGGTACCGCTGGCGCCGCTGCGCTTGACCTCTACCACATCCCCGTCCCACCGGGCCTGCAGGTCATATTCCCTGGCCAGCTTGTCCACCAGCACCTCGGCTTTCTGCCGGGCCGCATCGCGCCCAAGGCCATGTTTGCGCTCAACGCTGATTTGCGTCATCCAACCAGTCCCGCTCAAGTGATAATGCTGGCTATAGTAGCGCGGTTGCGCTTCCAAGCCATCTGCGACCAGCCTTGCCAAGACAAAGCCGGCCATGGGGATTAGAATGGCCAGTAATTTTTTCCGGTGACAGCGATATGACCGATCAGCGCAAAGCCAGCGATGCCGAACCTACTACCCACTTCGGCTACAAGAACGTGCCCGAAAGCAAGAAGGCCGAGAAGGTCGCCGAGGTATTCCACTCGGTAGCGGCCAAGTACGACCTGATGAACGACGTGCTCTCGGGCGGCATGCACCGGCTGTGGAAACGCTTCGCCATCGAACTGTCGGGCGTGCGCAGCGGCAACCGCGTGCTGGACATCGCCGGCGGCACGGGCGACCTGACCCGCAAGTTCTCCCACCTGGTGGGCAGCAGCGGCGAAGTGGTGCTGGCCGACATCAACGCCTCCATGCTCAAGGTAGGCCGCGACCGCCTGCTGGACCTGGGTGTGGCCGGCAACGTCAAGTTCGTCCAGGCCGACGCCGAGAAGCTGCCGTTCCCGGACAACTACTTCGACTGCGTGACCATCGCCTTCGGCCTGCGCAACGTCACCCACAAGGAAGACGCCATCGCCTCGATGCTGCGCGTGCTCAAGCCAGGCGGCCGCCTGCTGGTGCTGGAGTTCTCCAAGCCCACCAACAAGCTGATGTCCAAGGTGTATGACGCCTATTCGTTCGCGTTCATGCCGCTGGCCGGCAAGCTGATCACCAACGACTCGGAAAGCTACCGCTACCTGGCCGAATCGATCCGCATGCACCCGGACCAGGAAACCCTGAAGTCGATGATGGTGCAGGCCGGTTTCGACCGCGTCACCTACCACAACATGACCTCGGGCATCGTCGCCCTGCACCGCGGCATCAAGCCCTGATGCTGTACAGCGGCCTGATCGCCAGCGCCGAACACGGCCTCAACCGTGTGTTGCGCCTGGACAGCACGGCGTTGCCACGGCTGGCGCGCCTGGCCGGCAAGGTGATCGAGATCGATTGCCTGATGCCGGCCATGAAACTGTTCATCCTGCCCAGCGGTGAAGGCCTGATGCTGGCCAGCCAATGGGCGGCGCCGGCCGACTGCGTGCTGCAGGCCCCGGCCAGCAGCCTGGCGCAGCTGGCGCTGAGCCGCGACAAGACCGCCGTGCTGCACAGCCCGCAAGTGGACCTGGCCGGCGACAGCGCCGTGCTGCTGGAACTGGTGGCGGTGCTGCAGGACCTGGAACTGGACTGGGAATACGAGCTGCAACGCTGGCTCGGCCCGGTGGCCAGCCAGCTGATCAGCGGCCACCTGCGCCGCGACGCCAGTTGGGTGCGCAAGGGCCTGTCCAGCCTGAACCAGAACATGGCCGAATACCTGGCCGAAGAAACCCGCACCCTGGTGGGCAAGCACGAAGCCGAAGCCAGGTTTGCCGAAATCGACGAGCTCAAGCTCGATGTCGAACGCCTCGAAGCGCGCCTAGAGCGCCTCGCCCGATCCCTCAAACCTAGCGATAACGCATGAAGCTGCTTGCCGTCCGCCGTTTGTTGCGCATTCAGCGCGTCGTGATCCGCTACCGTCTCGATGACCTGTTATTCGCCCTCCCCCTGCCGTGGTTCCTGCGCATCACGCGCTTCGCCATGCCCTGGCGCTGGCTGCCGCGCAAGCGCCTGGAGCTGACCCGCGGCGCCGCCCTGCGCCTGGCGCTGCAGGACCTGGGGCCGATCTTCATCAAGTTCGGCCAGCTGCTGTCCACGCGCCGCGACCTGTTGCCCGAAGACATCGCCGACGAGCTGATGCTGCTGCAGGACCGCGTGCCGCCGTTCGACCCGCAACAGGCGATCAAGCTGATCGAAGAGCAACTTGGCAAGAAGATCGTCGAGGTGTTCAGCCGCTTCGACGTCGAACCGCTGGCCTCGGCCTCGGTGGCCCAGGTGCACTCGGCGCAGCTGCGCAGCGGCGAGGAAGTGGTGGTCAAGGTGGTGCGCCCCGGCCTCAAGCCGGTCATCGGCCAGGACCTGGCGTGGCTGTTCCTGCTGGCCCGCTGGGCCGAGAAGTTCTCGGCCGACGCACGCCTGCTGCACCCGGTGGACGTGGTCGCCGACTACGAAAAGACCATCTACGACGAGCTCGACCTGCTGCGCGAGGCGGCCAACTCCAGCCAGCTGCGGCGCAACTTCGAAGCCTCGGACATGCTCTACGTGCCCCAGGTGTACTGGGACTGGTGCCGCCCCAAGGTGCTGGTGATGGAGCGCATCTATGGCATCCAGGTCACGGACCTGGCCACCCTGGCCGACCAGCGCACCGACATGAAGCTGCTGGCAGAGCGCGGCGTGGAGATCTTCTTCACCCAAGTGTTCCGCGACAGCTTCTTCCACGCCGACATGCACCCGGGCAACATCTTCATCAGCACCGTGGCGCCGTGGAGCCCCAAGTACATCGCCATCGACTGCGGCATCGTCGGCAGCCTCACGCCCGAGGACCAGGACTACCTGGCGCGCAACCTGTTTGCGTTCTTCAAGCGTGACTACCGCCGCGTGGCGCAGCTGCACATCGACTCGGGCTGGGTGCCGGCCGAGACCAAGCTCAACGAGTTCGAGGCGGCGATCCGCACCGTCTGCGAGCCGATCTTCGAGAAACCGCTGAAGGACATCTCCTTCGGCCAGGTGCTGATGCGCCTGTTCCAGACCGCGCGGCGCTTCAACATGGAAGTGCAGCCGCAGCTGGTGCTGTTGCAGAAGACCCTGCTGAACATCGAGGGCCTGGGCCGGCAGCTGTACCCGGACCTGGACCTGTGGAGCACCGCCCAGCCGTTCCTGGAACGCTGGATGCGCGAGCGCATGAGCCCCAAGAGCCTGTTCCACAACGTGCAATCCCAGGTAGAGCAACTGCCGCACCTGGCCAACATGACCCGCGACCTGCTGGAACGCATGTCGCAGCCCCACGCCAAGGACGCCCCGCCGCCCTGGCAACAGCCACGCGAACAGCGCGTGCTGCGCGTGGTGGGTGGCGCCCTGCTGGCCGGGGGTGCGACACTGGCCGCCACCGGCGGCGCCATTGACAGCCTGGCCGCGTGGCCCGCGTGGATCATGCTGGCCGCGGGCCTGTACCTGGTCGCGCGTTGATAGCCAGCCGCCCATCGGGGTGGCACACTAGTGAGGAGTTCGAGCTGATCGAACTCGTTGTCGGAGTCAAAAATGAAAGACTGGCTGGACGAGATCAACTGGAACAGCGACGGCCTTGTCCCGGCCATCGCCCAGGATCACAAGACCGGGCGCGTGCTGATGATGGCCTGGATGAACCGCGAGGCGCTGGCCCTGACCGCCGCCGAGAACCGCGCCATCTACTGGTCGCGCTCGCGCGGCAAACTGTGGCGCAAGGGCGAGGACTCAGGCCACGTGCAGCACCTGCACGAAATGCGCCTGGACTGCGACGCCGACGTGATTATCCTGATGGTTGAACAAGTGGGCGACATTGCCTGCCATACTGGTCGTCAGAGCTGCTTCTACCGCGTCTACGAGCACGGCGGCTGGCAAACCGTCGACCCCGTGCTCAAGGACCCGAAAGCCATCTACCAGCCAGGACACTCCCATGACTGACAGCACCCTGACCCGGCTCGCCGAGGTACTGGAGTCGCGCAAAGGCGCCGAGCCAGACAGCTCGTACGTCGCCAGCCTGTACCACAAGGGCCTGAACAAGATTCTGGAAAAGGTCGGCGAAGAGTCGGTCGAGACCATCATCGCCGCCAAGGACGCCGCCGTCAGCGGAGATTACAGCGATGTCATCTATGAAACCGCCGATCTGTGGTTCCATAGCCTGGTCATGCTGGCTGCGCTGGGGCAACACCCGCAGGCCGTCCTGGACGAACTGGACCGCCGCTTCGGGCTTTCCGGCCACGTCGAAAAAGCCGCCCGCCAGCCTTCTGCATAACGTATCGAACGAGGAATTACCCCATGGGTCTCTTTGACTGGAAACACTGGATTGTCATCCTGATTGTCGTGGTACTGGTGTTCGGTACCAAGAAACTGAAAAACCTGGGCACCGACGTCGGCGAGTCCATCAAGGGCTTCCGCAAGGCCATGAACGACGACGAAAAGCCCGCCGACCAGCCGGTGCCACCTGCCCAGCCAGTGCACCCGCAGGCCACCTCGCCCCTGAGCCAGCCGCACACCATCGATGCCACGGCCCAGAAAGTCGAAGACCCCATCAGGAAAGACTGAAGTCATGTTCGGGATCAGCTTCAGCGAATTGCTTCTGGTGGGCCTGGTGGCCCTGCTGGTGCTCGGCCCCGAGCGCCTGCCGGGCGCCGCCCGCACCGCCGGCCTGTGGGTAGGCCGGCTCAAGCGCAGCTTCAATGCCATCAAGGCGGAAGTGGAACGTGAAATCGGCGCCGACGAGATTCGCCGGCAGCTGCACAACGAGCACATCCTCTCGCTGGAACAGGAAGCGAAGAAGATCCTCAACCCGCTTGTGCAGCCCGCGCAGCCACCGGTGGTGCAGCCACAACCTGCGCCTGTGCACGCCGAACCTGCACCGGCCGCCCCGGTGCAGGCCTCGCCCGAGCAAGTCCCCGGCGCCCACACGCCGCCTCACGATCCGACCCAGCCGCCGCGAGCCCCATGAGCGAAATTCCCGAAAACGACCAGCCCATGCCGCTGGTCTCGCACCTCACCGAGCTGCGAACCCGCCTGCTGCGCTGCGTAGCGGCGATCTTCGTCATCTTCGCCGCGCTGTTCGCCTTCACCCAGCAGATCTACACCTTCGTGTCGGTGCCGCTGCGCGAATACCTGCCGGCAGGCGCGACCATGATCGCCACCGACGTGTCGTCGCCGTTCCTGACGCCGCTGAAGCTGACCATGATGGTCTCGTTGTTCCTGGCCATCCCGGTCATCCTGCACCAGATCTGGGGCTTCATCGCGCCCGGCCTGTACAAGCATGAGAAGCGCGTGGCAGTGCCGCTGCTGATCTCCAGCATCCTGCTGTTCTACTGCGGCATGGCCTTCGCGTATTTCCTGGTGTTCCCGCTGATCTTCAAGTTCTTCGCCTCGGCCACCCCGGCCGGCGTGCAGATGATGACCGACATCACCAGCTACCTCGACTTCGTCATGACCCTGTTCTTCGCCTTCGGCGTGGCCTTCGAGATCCCCGTGGCCGTGGTGCTGCTGGTGTGGATCGGCGTGGTCGACGTCAAGCAGCTGAAGAAGATGCGCCCGTACGTGATCATCGGCTGCTTCGTGGTCGGCATGCTGCTGACCCCGCCGGACATCTTCTCGCAGACCCTGCTGGCCGTGCCCATGTGGATGCTGTTCGAGATCGGCGTGCTGTTCGGCGGCCTGGTCAGCAAGCGTGGCGACCATGAAGAGGACGCCAGCGACCACAACGACCAGCCGCCAGCGACCCAGGCGTGAACCTGCTGTTGCTCGAGGAGGCCGATTTCATCGCGGCCGACCGGGTGGTCCTGCGCGACCGCCGCCTGAAGCACATGCAGGAAGTGCACGGCGTGGCCGTGGGCGACAGCCTGCGCGTGGGCCGCATCAACGGCCTGATGGGCCGCGCCGAAGTGCTGCGCCTGGAGGCCCGCGAAGCCGAGCTGCAGGTGGTCCTGGACCAGCCGCCGCCGGCCAAGCTGCCGCTGACCCTGGTGCTGGCCCTGCCGCGGCCGAAAATGCTCCGGCGGGTGTTCCAGACCGTGGCCACCATGGGCGTGGCCAAGGTCATCCTGGTGAACAGCTACCGGGTGGAGAAAAGCTTCTGGCAGACGCCCTTCCTGCAGCCCGACGCCATTCGCGAGAATCTGGTGCTGGGCCTGGAGCAGGCGCGTGACACCGTGCTGCCGGAAATCATCATCGAGAAACGCTTCAAGCCCTTCGTCGAAGACCGCCTGCCGGCCATCGCCGACGGCACCCTGGGTCTGGTCGGCCACCCCGGCGACCACCCGCCCTGCCCCCGCGGCCTGAGCGAGCCGGTGACCCTGGCAATCGGCCCGGAAGGCGGCTGGATTCCCTACGAGGTCGAACTGCTGGGCAAGGCCGGGTTGAACCCGGTACAGCTAGGCGAGCGCATCCTGCGCGTCGAGACTGCCGTCACCGCGCTGCTGGCGCGTTTGTTCTAGAAAAGTCCGATCCACGGTATTACAGATCCTAGGCACAGGGCCGATACAGAGGCACGCTAATGGCAAAACGCCCTGTCTGCTCGCTAGGAGTGCAAGCGCATGTATCGTTGGATGCAATACCACCTCGGGCACATCGGTGTGCAACGCAAATTGATGCTGGGCTTCGGCCTGGTGCTGGCCATGACCCTGCTCACCTTCACCGCCGGCTGGAACGGCCTGGGCGCGCTGATCGAGCGCGGCAACAAGCTCAACAGCATTGCCACGGTCAGCGACCTGACCCGCGACCTGCGCATCGCCCGCCTGAGCGTGGCGAACGAGAACGGCAGCATCGAAGGCGTGCTGGCGGTGCTGGGCAAGCTGGACACGCAGCTGGCCAGCGCCCACGCGCTGCTTACCTCTCCCGAGGACGTGGAACGCCTGGAGCGGCAGATCAGCGCCACCCGCGACTACCGCCAGACCGTCACCGAGCTGGACCAGGCGCGCAAGGCCAATGACCCGCAACGCGACACCGCGCCGCTGTTCAAGCGCCTGGCCGATGACGGCAGCGTGCTGCTGGACATGAGCGCCGAGCTGACCCGCTCGCAAACCGCCAAGCGCGACACCGACGCCACCAGCGCCAGGCAGTGGCTGGCGGGCAGCGCGCTCATGGCCCTGGTGTTCAGCGTGCTGGCCGGTTTCGCCATCACCCGCCAGGTAGTGCACCCGCTGCACGCCACCCTGAAAATCATGGACGAGGTGGCCGCCGGCGACCTCACCCACGCCCACACCGTGGACCGCAGCGACGAGCTGGGCCAGCTGCAGAACAGCCTGCAGCGCATGACCGTGGGCCTGCGCACATTGATCGCCGGCATCAGCGACGGCGTCACCCAGCTGGCCAGCGCCGCCGAGGAGCTGTCGGCGGTCACCGAGCAGACCAGCGCCGGCGTCACCAGCCAGAAAGTCGAGACCGACCAGGTGGCCACCGCCATGAACCAGATGGCCGCCACCGTGCAGGAGGTGGCACGCAACGCCGAACAGGCCAGCGAGGCCGCCGTGGCCGCCGACCAGCAGGCCCGCGAGGGCGACCGGGTGGTGAGCGAGGCCATCGAGCAGATCGAGCGCCTGGCGGCCGAGGTGGGCCATTCCACCGAGGCCATGGGCCACCTCAAGCGCGAAAGCGACAAGATCGGCGGCGTGCTGGACGTGATCAAGTCCGTGGCCCAGCAGACCAACCTGCTGGCCCTGAACGCAGCCATCGAGGCCGCCCGCGCAGGCGAAGCCGGCCGCGGCTTCGCCGTGGTGGCCGACGAGGTGCGCAGCCTGGCCCAGCGCACGCAGAAATCCACCGAAGAGATCGAGCAACTGATCGCCGGCCTGCAAAGCGGCACCCAGCAAGTCGCCACCGTGATGGACAACAGCCGCAGCCTCACCGACAGCAGCGTCGAACTGACCCGCCGCGCCGGCAACTCGCTGGAAAACATCACCCGCACGGTGTCGACCATCCAGAACATGAACCAGCAGATCGCCGCGGCGGCCGAACAGCAGAGCGCGGTGGCCGAAGAGATCAACCGTAGCGTGCTGAACGTGCGGGATGTGTCGGACCAGACCTCGGCGGCCAGTGAAGAGACGGCAGCGTCGAGCATCGAGCTGGCGCGGTTGGGCACCCACCTCCAAGGCCTGGTAGGCCGCTTCCGAGTCTAACCCCGTAGCAGCTGCCGAAGGCTGCGTCAGGGCCATCCGCGGCGCCTGCAGACGCCGCCTGGCGGCAGCTGCTACGGGGCATCCGCGTAGCAGCTGCCGAAGGCTGCGTCACGGCGGCCATGGGGTGGGGGTGGTTACAGCACCTGGCGCAGGAACGCCTGGGCGCGGGGGTCGCGGGGGTTGCTGAAGAATTGCTCGGGGGGCGAGTCTTCCAGCAGTTTGCCGTGGTCGAAGAACAGCACGCGGTGCGCCACTTCGCGGGCGAAGCCCATTTCGTGGGTGACGCAGATCATGGTCATGCCTTCCAGCGCCAGGGTCTTCATCACGTCCAGCACTTCGCCGACCATTTCCGGGTCCAGGGCCGAGGTGGGCTCGTCGAACAGCATCACCTTGGGGTCCATGGCCAGCGCGCGGGCGATGGCCACGCGCTGTTGCTGGCCGCCCGACAGGCGCGACGGGAATTCATTGGCCTTCTGGCCGATGCCCACCTTGTCCAGCAGCATGCGCGCCTTTTCCTCGCGCTCTTTCTTGCTGCGCTTGCGCACGATTTTCTGCGCCAGGCACAGGTTTTCCAGCACGGTCATGTGCGGGAACAGGTTGAAGTGCTGGAACACCATGCCCACTTCGCGGCGGTAGGCGTTGATGTCGGTTTTCGGGTCGGCCAGGGACAGGCCGTCAATGCTCACGGTGCCGGCGTCGAACTGTTCCAGGCCGTTCAGGCAGCGCAGGAAAGTGGACTTGCCCGAGCCCGAAGGCCCGACTACCACCAGCACTTCGCCCTTGGCCACCTGGGTGGTCACGTGGTCCACCGCGCGCACCACATGGCCGCGGGTGTCGAAGACTTTCACCAGATCACGAACTTCAATCACTTTGTGCAAGCCTCCGCTCAAGCCGGCTGGCGAAGTGCGACAGCGGCAGGTTGATCAGCAAATACAGGGCCGCCACGCAGAACCAGATCTCGAACGTGGAGAACGAGGTGGTGATGGCTTCGCGGCCGGCCTTGGTCAGTTCGGTGATGGAGATCACCGACACCAGCGAGGTGTCCTTGACCAGGCTGATGAACTGCCCGGCCAGGGGCGGCAGCACGCGCTTGAACGCCTGCGGCAAAATCACATGGCGCATCGACTGGCCAGCGCTCAGGCCCAGCGAACGGGCCGCCTCGCCCTGGCCACGGGCGATGGACTGCACGCCGGCACGGACGATCTCGGCCACGTAGGCGCCGGTGAACAGCGCCAGCGCCGCCACGCCGGCGAACTCGCGCGACAGGTTGAGCACGGTGCCGATGAAGAAGTAGAAAATGAACAGCTGCACCAGCAGCGGC
This sequence comes from Pseudomonas imperatae, assembly GCF_057128625.1. NCBI lineage: Bacteria > Pseudomonadati > Pseudomonadota > Gammaproteobacteria > Pseudomonadales > Pseudomonadaceae > Pseudomonas > Pseudomonas imperatae. The sequence continues at coordinate 285,012 of NZ_JBSKHP010000003.1, forward strand.
GTGCCGCGCACCAACTCGACGTACACCGTGGACAGGTCGCGCAGGGTGGGGTTGCCGGACAGGCGGCACAACCCGGCGACCAGGCCGATGAACAGGCCGATCACCCCTGACACCACCGAGATCCACACCGTGGCCCACAGGCCCCAGGCCAGCGGCCCTGCGGCCCAGTGGCGGGTGACGCCTACCGGGTCACCTTCGGAGATATCGTCGCCCTGGGACACTCTCACGCTGTCCTGGGCCACGGTCAGCACCTGCTGGTCGCCGTCCTCGTCCTTGAGCGTCACCCGGGTCATGCTGCCCTGGGCGTCGATGGCCTCGACCGTGCCGTTGCCAGTGGCGCGCTGCACGTCTTCGGCCTGGTAGGCGAAGTACTGCGGCACGCGGCTCCAGCGCCACTCGTAGGAAATCAGCGAAGTCGCGTAAAACAGGGTGACAGCCAGGCCCACCAGGACCAGCGCCGTCAGCCCGTGCCAGGGCCACTGGGCTTTCTTGTGTTTGATCACTACTGCCTTTCCGTAAATGCGAACGCGCGGGCAAGCCCGCGCGCTGGTGTCAGACAAGGACGACTGGGGTTATTCCATGTCCTTGAGCCACGTGGTGCTCTTGAACCACTTGTCGTGAATGCGATCGTAGGACCCGTCTTCGTGGGCCTGGCGCAGGAAGTTGTTGATGAAGTTCAGGCTGTCGTAGTCGCCCTTCTTCAGGCCGAAGGCCAGCGGCTCGTAAGTGAACGGCTTCTCCAGGTACACCAGCTTGCCGTTGCCGGCCTTGTCGACGGCCACCACGTTGTAGGGCGAATCGTAGACGAAGGCGTCGGCCTTGCCGTTGACCACGTCCATCACCGCTTCCTGCTCGTTGTCATAGCCGTGGTACTGGGCCTTGGACATCAGCTTGCGCGAGACCATCTCGCCGGTGGTGCCGACCTTGGAGGTCAGGCGGTACTGGGGATCGTTCAGGTCTTTGTAGGACTTGATGGTGCCTTGCAGCTCCTTGCGGATCAGCAGGGTCTGGCCGACCACGATGAAGGGGTCGCTGAAGTTGATACGCAGGTTGCGTTCCTGGGTCAGGGTCAGGCCGCTGCCGATCAGGTCGAACTTGTCGGTCATCAGCGCCGGGATGATGCCGTCGAGGCTGGTGGACACCAGCTCCAGCTTCACGCCCATGGACTTGGCCATGGCCTTGAGCAGGTCGACTTCGAAGCCGATGATCTCGCCGCGCTTGTCGGTCATCTCGAATGGCATGTAGGTAGGGTCCATGCCCACCCGCAGCGTGCCGCGCTTGACCGCGTCATCGATGGCGCCCGCCTGGGCGGAACCCACTGCGCCCAGCGCCATGACGCCCAGCAGCAGCATCGACAGATACTTCTTCATCACCAAGTCCCCTAACTAACGCGTTGCAACGTGCTCGCGCGTGTCAATTCAGGGCGCCGCACATCGGGGGCGCACCATTTCGGGGTGCGATCCTAACGTACTCGTCTGGTAGTACAAGTGCTGAAGAGGGATTTAATGCGCAAAGGTCGACAGAAAGTGACCGTTGGCAGTGTTTCCAGAGGTTTCCAGCGGCCCCGGGCAGTGCGCCCGGGGCCTTTGGAATCACGCGTTGGCCAGGGCTGGCGGCGTGGATGAGTGCGGTTGCAGCGGCAGCAGCGGCGAATGCGGGTCCGCTTCCAGCGACTGGCGCCAGGCGCCGAGCCAGGCATCGTTGCCTTCGCTCCAAACCAGTGCATGCAGGCGTGCCAGCGCCACCGGGTCGCTGAGCAGGTGCAGGCGGGTGTTGCCGTCCAGCTTCAGCGGGCCGACGCTGAGCGCCTTGCGAATACGCTCCTCGCGCAGCGATTCGATCGGCGCCACCGAACGGTGCCGGGCAGTGGCAAGGGCACAGGCCAGGGCGTTCTGCTGCGGGTCCACCACGGCGCGGATGAAGCCATCCTTCAGCGCGTGCCAGCGGTTTTCATGGGTGTACTGGTCGGTGGAGATCAGCTCCTGCGGCGTGTCGTATTCCTCGGGGATGAGGAACAGCTTCTCGTCGCGGGCGCTGAGGCCCAGGTTGGTGCGGCTGGAGATCACCGACACCGGGATCGACAGCATCAACGAGCCGACGATAGGCGTCAGCCACCACAGGAAGCTTGGGTTCAGCCAGCACACCAGCAGCGCCCACAGGAAGCCCAGCAGGGTCTGCGGGCCGTGGCGGCGCACGGCTTCGCTCCATGGCGTGGAGTCGTCGTCACGCTGCGGCGAGTTCCAGGTAGCGGCCCAGCCCAGGAACGCGGCCAGCACGAACCGGGTGTGGAACAGCATGCGCACCGGCGCCAGCAGCATGGAGAACAGCATCTCCAGCAGCATCGAGATAGTGACCTTGATGCGGCCGCCGTACTCTTTGGCGCCCTTGGCCCAGATCAGGATGATACTCAGCAGCTTGGGCAGGAACAGCAGCACGATGGTGGTGGAGAACAGCGCCACGGCTTTTTCCGGGTGCCATTGTGGCCACAGCGGGTACAGCTGCCGCGGTTCCAGGAAGTACGCCGGCTCCATCAGCGTGTTCACCGCCAGCAGCGCGGTGGACAGCACCAGGAAGAAGAACCACAGCGGCGCCGACAGGTACGACATCACGCCCGTCAGGAACACCGCGCGGTGCACCGGGTGCATGCCCTTCACCAGGAACAGGCGGAAGTTCATCAGGTTGCCGTGGCACCAGCGACGGTCGCGCTTGAGCTCGTCGAGCAGGTTGGGCGGCAGTTCTTCGTAGCTGCCCGGCAGGTCGTAGGCAATCCACACGCCCCAGCCGGCACGGCGCATCAGCGCGGCTTCGACGAAGTCGTGGGACAGGATGGCGCCGGCGAAGGCGCCCTTGCCCGGCAACGGCGCCAGCGCGCAGTGCTCGATGAACGGCTTCATGCGAATGATCGCGTTGTGGCCCCAGTAGTGCGACTCGCCCAGCTGCCAGAAGTGCAGGCCGGCGGTGAACAGCGGGCCATACACGCGGGTGGCGAACTGCTGCATGCGCGCATACAGGGTGTCCATGCCCGACGCCTTCGGCGCGGTCTGGATGATACCGGCGTCCGGGGTGGCCTCCATCAGGCGCACCAGGCTGGTCAGGCATTCGCCGCTCATGACGCTGTCGGCGTCCAGCACCACCATGTAGCGGTAGTCGCTGCCCCAGCGACGGCAGAAGTCGTCGAGGTTGCCGCTTTTACGCTTAACGCGGCGGCGACGGCGGCGGTAGAAGATCTTGCCGAAACCCTTGGCCTCGCGGCACACGTCCAGCCAGGCCTGTTGCTCGGCCACGGCGATGTCGGTGTCGTTGGTGTCCGACAGCACGAAGAAGTCGAAACGGTCCAGGTCACCGGTGGCGGCTACCGATTCAAAGGTAGCGCGCAGGCCGGCGAACACCCGCGGCACGTCTTCGTTGCAGATAGGCATCACCAGCGCGGTACGGGCACCGGGCTCGATCGGCTCGTTGCCGGCGCTGGCGCCGGAGATGCGGTACTTGTCGCGCCCGGTCAGCAGTTCCAGGAAGCCCATCAGGGCAGTCCAGAAGCCCGCCGACACCCAGCAGAACAGGATGCCGAACAGAATCAGGATGCTGGTCTGCAGCACGTACGGCAGCACTTGCTGCGCGGTTTGCGCCACGGACTGGTGCAGCACCTCGTCCAGGTCCACGAACGACCAGCCCTGGTAGGGCAGGATGCCTTTCATGTAGTAACCGGCGACGATGGTCTGGCCCAGCATCAGCGCCAGCAGGATGTAGCGGCGCATGGAGCCCACCCAGCGCCAGCGCGCCTTGGGCAGCTCGCGCTTGTCGCTGACCGGTTCCGGCGCGCTCTTCTGGCCGGTGACCCGGCGCCACATGCGCACCAGTACGTTGGTGCGCCAAGGCTCCGGGACCACCCGCGTGCGGTTGATCGGCGGCGTGGCCTTGAGCTTCACGCGGCCGTCGGCGTCGACCGAGAGCATCTCGGCCTCTTCCAGTTCAGCGGCGCTGTTGAGGGTCAACCGACGGCCGACCGAGGCCTGGGCGGCCTCGCGCGACTCGTCCGCCGGCTGCGCGGAGAGGTATTCATGCAGCTCGCTGAACGAGTTGCAGCGGGCAAGTTCTGCGCGCTGCTCCTCGCTCAGGGGCAGGTGGGCCAGGTACTCGCCGAGCGACTCTGGCCGGGTCTGTGAATTACTCATCGGAAGGCAACTGGTAGCTCCAGGTTTCGGTCAGTACCTGATCGGGCTTGACCGGCTCCTCGGGGGTGGGCGCAGCCGGGGCAGGCTGCTCGGCAGGCTTGTCGGCCTTGGCATGCTTGGCGTTGGCCTTGGCGTGCTTGGCGGCAGGCTTCTCTTCCTTCACAGGCTCAGCCGGCTTGGCGGGCGGCAGTGGTGCGTCCTTGACCAGTGCGGCGCGCATCTCGACCGACTGTTTAGGATCCTTGACCTTCAGGCGCAGCGTCAGGCGCCAGCCTTTGGTTTCCGGGTTGTAGCGCAGGTTGTTCTCGACCAGGTCGGCGTTGTCGCCAACGCTCACCTGGCTGCGCACCTGGGCGTCTTCCGGCAGGGCGGCGAGCACCGGACCGGTAAAGTCGATCAGGAAGGCCACGCTGCCGTCAGGCTGGCGGATCAGGTTGGACTGCTTGACGTCGCCGGTGGAACGCAGGGTCTGCTTGACCCAGGCGGTTTCAGGCGAGTGCAGCTGGTCTTCGTTGGAGGTCCAGACCAGACGGTAGTCGTGGTCCAGGGCCTGGCCTGGCTCCGGCAGTTTTTCCGGGTTCCAGAAGGCAACGATGTTGTCGTTGGTTTCGTCGGCAGTCGGGATCTCGACCAGGTCGACGGTGCCCTTGCCCCAGTCGCCCTTCGGCTCTACCCAGGCGCTTGGGCGCTTGTCGTAGCGGTCGTCGAGGTCTTCGTAGCGGCCGAATTCACGACCACGCTGCAGCAGGCCGAAACCTTTCGGGTTCTCGACGGTGAAGCTGCTCACGGCCAGGTGTTTCGGGTTGTTCAGCGGGCGCCAGATCCACTCGTCGTTGCCGGCATGGATCGACAGGCCAGTGGAATCGTGCAGCTCGTGACGGTAGTTGAGCACCTTGGACGGCTGGTTGGAGCCGAACAGGAACATGCTGGTCAGCGGGGCGATGCCCAGGCGGCTGACGTGGTCACGCAGGAACACCTTGGACTTGACGTCGACGACGGTGTCTTCACCCGGGCGCAGGGTCAGCTTGTAGGCGCCGGTGGAGCGTGGCGAGTCCAGCAGGGCGTAGATCACCAGGAACTTGTCGGCCGGGTTCGGCTTCTCCACCCAGAACTCGGTGAAGCGCGGGAACTCCTCGCCCGACGGCAGCGCGGTGTCGATGGCCAGGCCACGGGCCGACAGGCCGTAGGTGTGGCCCTTGCCGACGACGCGGAAGTAGCTGGCACCCAGCAGGGTCATGACTTCGTCCTGCTTGTCCGCCTTGTTCAGCGGGTACAGCACGCGGAAACCGGCGTAGCCCAGTTTCTCGGTGGACTTTGGATCGAACTTCAGGTCACCGAAATCGAAACGGGCCGGGTCATACTTGATTTCCTCGACCTTGTCGTTGGCGATTTCGTTGATTTTCACCGGCGTGTCGAAGTGCATGCCCTGGTGGTAGAACGAGAGCTTGAAGGGGGTCTTGTCGTTCGCCCACTCGGCTTTCTCGTTCAGGAAACGAATTTTCTGGTAGTCAGCGAACTTCATGTCCCGGAATTCGGCAGGCAGATTGCTTTTGGGTGCCTCGAATTTCTGCCCGGCAAGATCCTTTGCCTTGGCTGCCACGTCATCCAGGCCAAAGGCCCAGATCTGGCCCGCGCTCAGCAGGCAGAGGAGTGCAGACCCCGTCAACAGCGCGGTGCGTAGGCGCTTGCCTGGGGTTCTTGGTGCATTACAGGGACTAACAATCACGAGCAACCCTCGCCGAAAAACAAATCAAAGAACCAACGGCCAGCGGTCATGTGCCGGGTTGGCGAGCATTGTTCCGACTCCGAAAGGGCGCAATGATTCCCCAGACGGCAAAGACCAAGGCTCAGGTCGGAACAAAATGGATCAACGAACGCTGATCGTCATGGCGCGAGATTATCCAGCAGCCCGCGTTACAACGCATCAGGGTTGGTAAACTTTTTATGCTACAAACTCACCGAAATTCGCGCAAATGAACGTTTTACCGCCACTTATGACTGTAACAGCAACGTAACCGGGCCATCGTTGACCAGGTGCACCTGCATGTCGGCGCCAAAACGGCCACACGCCACGCCTTCGTGCTGCACCCGCGCCTGGGCCAGCAGGTACTCGTACAGCTCGGCGCCCAGTGCTGGCGGCGCCGCGGTGGAGAAGCTGGGGCGCATGCCGCTGCGCGTGTCCGCCGCCAGGGTGAACTGCGACACCAGCAGCAGGCCACCCCCCACGTCCTTGAGCGACAGGTTCATCTTGCCCTGCGTATCGGAAAACACTCGATAGTTAAGCAGCTTGTGCAGAAGTTTGTCGGCGCTGGCGCGGGTATCTTCAGGTTCCACCGCCACCAGCACCATCAGGCCCTGGTCGATGGCCCCCACGACCTCCCCCTCGACTTCCACCCGCGCGCTGCTGACGCGCTGCAGCAGCCCCTTCACGCTTCCTCCAGGGGCAGGTCCAGCAAACGCCGGGCCATCTGGTCACAGGCGCGCACCAGGGCGTCGGTGATGCCTGGCTCGGACGCGGCGTGGCCGGCGTCGCGGATCACCTGCAGCTCGCTGTTGGGCCAGGCCTGGTGCAGCGCCCAGGCGTTGTCCAGCGGGCAGATGACGTCGTAGCGGCCATGCACGATCACCGCCGGCAGATGGGCGATCTTCGGCACGTCGCGGATCAGCTGGTCAGGCTCCATGAAGGCGTTGTTCATGAAGTAGTGGCATTCGATGCGGGCGATGGATAGCGCCCGCTGCGGCTCGGAGAAGCGGTCCACCACCAGCGGGTTGGGGCGCAGGGTGGCGGTGCGGCCTTCCCAGGTGGACCAGGCCTTGGCGGCGTGCATCTGGGCGATCTGGTCGTTGCCGGTCAGGCGCTTGTGGAACGCGCCGAGCAGGTCATGGCGCTCGTCGGCCGGTATCGGCGCCACGTAGTCCTGCCAGTAGTCGGGGAACATGCGGCTGGCGCCTTCCTGGTAGAACCACTGGATCTCCTGGGGGCGGCACAGGAAGATGCCCCGCAGGATCAAGCCGTGCACGCGTTCGGGGTGGGTTTGCGCGTAGGCCAGCGCCAGGGTTGAGCCCCAGGAGCCACCGAACAGCACCCACTTGTCGATGCCCAGGTGTTCACGGATGCGTTCCATGTCGGCCACCAGGTCCCAGGTGGTGTTGTTCTCCAGGCTGGCATGGGGGGTGGAACGGCCACAGCCACGCTGGTCGAACGTGACAATTCGATACAGGTTCGGGTCGAAATAGCAGCGGCTCTGGGCATCACAGCCGGCACCGGGGCCGCCATGGATGAACAGCACCGGCAGGCCTTCGGGCGAACCACTCTCGTCTACATACAGCACATGCGGCTCTTGCACGGCCAGATCGTGCCGGGCGTAGGGTTTGATCTGCGGGTACAAAGTCTGCATTGCACGCTCCGTAAGGGTGTTGGGTCATCCCTGCTGGGACTTCTGTCATAAGTGCCGTCAGGCATCATAAACCCGAATCGCTTACAGATCATGCCCCCATGGCGTCGAGGGGCATTCCCCCCCTCCATGCGCGGCGCAAACGATGGGCGGGGTGTTCAGCGCTCCAGGCGGTAGCTGCCGCCCGGGAAGCCTTCGTGCAGGGCGTCCTCCAGTACGTCGTAGAGCGCGTTGGCCTGTTCCACCGGCAGTGGCTGGGTGGCGTCGCGCAGGGTGATGCGCAGCAGCAGGTTTTCCTGGCCGGGTACCAGGCCCAGTTGCTCGATGGCCGCCAGGGGCAGCTCGCTGATGGGCCAGCGGCCCCGCAGGGTGATTTCCTCGACCCAGCTGGCGCAGGCGCCGGCGGCCTGCAGGATGCGCTCGGTGAGCACCTCCAGGCTATGGCCGGCCGCCATGGCCACCGAGAGTTCCCGGGTGATGGCCGGCAAGCGCGGCAGCGGTCGCCAGGGCAGCAGGTCGTGCATCTGCGCCGCCGCGCGCTCATCGGGGTCGCGCAGCAGGCGAATGTCGGGAATTCCCTTGCACAGCATGGTCAGCCGGTCCAGGCCCACGCTCAGCGCCAGGCCGCCGTGGCGCGCCGGGTCGATACCCAGGTGCTCGAGCAGGGAGCGGGCGATGCAGCCGCCGGCCATGACCTCGATAGCCCTGTCGTCCCTGATCACGTTTATCTCCACGCCGCGGTCGGTGTAGGCGCTTGGGCGCTCGCGGTGCAGCCACCGCGCGCCGGGAATCGTGCCCTCGAGGATGTCGCCGACCAGCCGCATCAGTTGCTGGCGGCTGGACAGCTGCGGCCCGCCCAGCACCCAGACGTCCATCTGGTGCGGCTCGGTGCAGTGCCAGCGGTCGCGCACGTCGCGCCGGAAGGTAATGCCGGGGGCGGCCAACAGCAGGGTTTCACCGGGCCAGCGCTTAGCCGCGGCAGCGCGCAGGGCGGGCGGCAGCAGGCAACTGGTGTGGGTGCGCAGCAGTTTCTGGCTGTCTACCCAGCGCGCCTGCTCGCTGTCGAGGATCAACGCTTCGCGGCTGTAGCCCAACAGCCCGTAGTTGTCCTGGGGCGATACCACCTTGGGCCCGCGCAGGGGCGTCGCGGCTGGCCAGCCGCGGTGCTGCAGGCGCTTGAGCACCAGCTCCGCGGTCATGCCCACGGCGTGGGCTTCGAACGGGTCGGTCAGGTCCGGCGTGAGCAGGGCCTGTTCCAGCTGCTGCGGTGTGATGTAGCGATTGCCGGCCATGCCAGTACCCCACTTCCATTTGCGAAGAATGCGGGGGCCAACGTACCGGGGGTGGCGGCGCGGCTCAATGCGAAACCGCGCCGGGGGTGTATTTTCGGAATTGGACTACGGATGCTTCCTACAGGAGCGCTCTTCATGGCTGTGGGAGCTGGCTTGCCAGCGAGCTTTCAGGGCCTCAACAGCTCGCTGGCAAGCCAGCTCCCACAATTGGCGCGGGGTCAGCGAGGGTAGCGCTGAGAAGCCCAAGAGATGAGTTCGCTCAACAACGCTTTCAGCACTACCTGCGTCGGTGCCGCCAGGTCTTCGCGGTAGTTGAACGGCTCGAATTCTTCCATGTAGGTGCTCTGTGCCAGCTCCAGCTGCACCGCATGGATGTGGTTGGCCGGGTCGCCGAAGTGGCGGGTGATGTGGCCGCCCTTGAAGCGCCCGTTGAGCACGTGGCTGTAGCCGTCGAACCCTGCGCACACGCCTTCCAGGCGCCGGGCCAGTTCCGGGTCGCAGCTGGCGCCATTGAAGGTGCCCAGGTTGAAGTCCGGCAGGCGGCCCTCGAACAGGTGCGGTACCTGGGAGCGGATGGAATGCGCGTCCCACAGCAGCGCATAACCGAACTCGTCGCGCAGGCGCGCCAGTTCCTGCTCGATGGTACGGTGGTACGGCACCCAGATTTCCTGCAGATACCGTGCGCGCTCGTCGTCCGAGGGCCGTTCATGGAACAACGGCACGCCATCGAACAGCGTCTCCGGGTACAACCCGGTAGTAGCCCCGGCATACAGCGGCTTGTTGTCCGAAGGCCGGTTGAGGTCGATGACGAAGCGCGAATACTCAGCCGCAACGACGCTGGCCCCCAGCTCGTCGGCAAAATCGTACAGGCGCGGGATGTGCCAGTCGGTGTCGGGCAGGCTTTGCGCCTCGTCGATCAGGCCGCTTTTCACCGCCGGGGTCAGGCGCAGGCCGGCATGGGGCATGCTGATCAGCAGCGGCACGCGGCCGCGTTTGAAGGTCAGGACGTTATCCACGGTGCAATTCTCCAACAGTGACTTCCACGCCGTGACGCACGACGCGCTTGTTCAATTCGCCGCCCAGCCAGTAGGCCAGGTCGGCCGGGCGCTCGATGTCCCAGGCGACGAAGTCGGCGACCTTGCCCACCTCCAGCGAGCCGTGGCTGGCGCCCAGGCCCAGGGCCTTGGCGGCATGCAGGGTGGCGCCGGCCAGGGCTTCCTCGGGGGTCATGCGGAACAGCGTGCAGGCCATGTTCAGCATCAGCCGCACCGACAACGCCGGCGAGGTGCCGGGGTTGAGGTCGCTGGCAATGGCGATGGCCACGCCATGCTTGCGCAGGGCGTCCATGGGCGGCAGCTGGGTCTCGCGCAGGAAGTAGAACGCGCCCGGCAGCAGCACCGCCACGGTGCCGGCGGCGGCCATGGCCTGGCAGTCGTCCTCGGTCATGAACTCCAGGTGGTCGGCCGACAGCGCCTGGTAGCGTGCCGCCAGGCTGGAACCATGCAGCGACGACAGTTGCTCGGCGTGCAGCTTCACCGGGATGCCCAGCTCGCGGGCCTTGAGGAAGACCTTTTCCACCTGCGCCGGCGAGAACGCCAGGTATTCGCAGAAGGCGTCCACGGCGTCCACCAGGCCTTCGGCCGCCAGCGCCGGCAGCATCTCGTCGCAGATGTGCGCGATGTAGTCGTCGGCGCGGTCCTTGTATTCAGGCGGCAGCGCGTGGGCGGCCAGGCAGGTGGCGCGCACGCTCACCGGCAGCGCCTCGCCCAGGCGGCGTATCACCCGCAGCATCTTGCGCTCGCTGGCCAGGTCCAGGCCGTAGCCGCTCTTGATCTCCACCGTGGTCACGCCGTCGCGCAGCAGGCTGGCCAGGCGCTTGCGGGCGCTGGCGAACAGCTCGTCCTCGCTGGCGGCGCGGGTGGCCCGCACGGTGCTGGCGATGCCGCCGCCGGCCGCGGCAATCTCGGCGTAGCTGACGCCCTGCAGGCGCTGTTCGAACTCACCGCTGCGGTTGCCGCCGAACACCGTGTGGGTGTGGCAGTCGATCAGCCCCGGGGTCACCCAGGCACCGCCCAGGTCCACGCCCTGCCCTGCCGGCGCCTCGCTGCGCGGGCCGATCCATTCAATGAGGCCGTCGGCGGTAACGATGGCGGCGTCTTCGATGATCGAGTATTTGCCGTGGGCCATGGTCGCCACATGGCAGTGCTGCCACAGGGTTTTCATCACAGAGTCTCCTGGAACAATTCGGGGAAGGTGCGGCCCAGCAGGGCCGGGTCCTTGAGAATGGCGGCGCTGGCGGCGATGTCCGGCGCCAGCCAGCGGTCCTGGTCGTAGGGCGGGATGCGCTCGCGCAGCAGGCGCCAGGCGGTGTCGGTGCCGGCGCCGAAGCGCTGGTCCTTGAGGAATTCGAAGGCCTGGGCGGCCAGCAGGTACTCGATGGCGAGGATCTGCGTGCAGTTCTCCAGCGCCCGGTGCAGCTTGAGCGAGGCGTTGGTGCCCATGCTCAGGTGGTCTTCCTGCAGGCCCGAGGTCACGTAGTTATCCACAACCGCCGGCTGCGCCAGTTGGCGGTTCTCGGCGCACAGCGAAGCGGCGACGTATTGCACGATCATCATCCCCGAGTTCACCCCCGGCTGGCTGACCAGGAACGCCGGCAGCCCGCTGACCAGCGGGTTGATCATGCGGTCCAGGCGGCGCTCGGCGATGGCGCCGATCTCGGCCACGGTGATCGCCAGCACGTCGGCGGCCATGGCCACGGACTGGCCGTGGGGGTTGGCCTGGGACATCACCCGGTAGTCATCAGGCGTGCCCAGCAGCAGCGGGTTGTCGGTGGCCGAGTTGAGCTCGATCTCGATCTGCCGCGCCGCGTGCGCCAGCTGGTCACGGGAGGCGCCGTGTACCTGGGGAATGGAGCGAATGCTCAGGGCGTCCTGGGTGCGGATGCCGCGGCTGCTGGCGATCACCTCGCTATCGGCCAGCAGCCAGCGCAGGTTTCTCGCCACTACCTGCATGCCGGGGTGCGGCTTGAGGCTGATGATGGCCGGGTCGAAGGCGTCGATCTGCCCGCGCAGGGCCTCGAAGCTCATGGCGCCGATCACGTCGGCCCAGCCAGTCAGGCGCCAGGCGTCGTCCAGGGCCAGGCAGCTGAGGCCGGTCATGCACGGCGTGCCGTTGACCAGGCACAGGCCGTCCTTGGCGCCGAGGATCACCGGCTGCAGGCCTTCGGCGGCGAACGCTTGGGCGGCGTCGACGATCTGCCCGCGGTAGCTGACCGGGCCGATGCCCAGCAAGCCCACGCCGATGTGCGCCATGTGCGTCAGGTAGCCCACCGAGCCCTGGGACGGCACCTGCGGGGTAATACCACGGTTGAGCAGCGCCAGCAGCGCTTCCACCACCTGGCGGTGCAGGCCGGACTTGCCCTGGCAGAAGTTGATGATGGCCGCACAGATAATCGCCCGGGTCTGTTCGTCGGTCAGCGGCTTGCCCACCCCGCAGGCGTGGCTGAGCAGGGTATTGCGCGACAGCTGGCTGAGCTGCTCGTCCTGCAGCGACACGTTGCACAGCGCGCCCAGCCCGGTGTTCACGCCATAGGCGCGCTCACCACTCTCGACGATGCGCTGGACGATGGCTTGGGCGTTATCGATACGCGCCCAGGCCTGGGGCGACAGCTCCAGGCGGGCGCCAAAGCGCGCCACGGCGACCACATCCTGCCAACGCAAGCGTGCATCGGCGATTACGACGTTTTCGGCCAACAACATCTACAACGCTCCTTAATAAGTGGCCACCCGGCGGCGAACGAAACGGTCCACGTAGTCGTCGGCCGGGTGATGAAGAATGTCCTGCGCAGCGCCGACCTGAATCAGGCGGCCGTCGCGCAGGATGGCAATGCGGTTGCCCAGCCGGACAGCTTCGTCCAGGTCGTGGGTGATGAACACGATGGTCTTGTGCAGGCCTTGCTGCAGCGCCAGCAACTGGTCCTGCATTTCGGCGCGAATCAGCGGGTCGAGGGCGCTGAAGGCCTCGTCCATGAGGATGATCGGCGTGTCGGCCGCCAGCGCCCGCGCCAGGCCGACGCGCTGGCGCATGCCGCCCGACAGCTGCGCCGGCCAGGCGTGTTCGTAGCCCTGCAGGCCCACCGCGGCTATCCAGTGGGCGGCACGCTCGGCGCACTGCTGGCGGCTTTCGCCCCGCACTTTCAGGCCATAGGCGACGTTTTCCAGCACGGTGCGATGGGGCAGCAGGCCGAAGCTTTGAAACACCATGCTGACCTGATGCCGGCGAAATTCGCGCAGGGCGCGGCGGTCGTAGCCGAGGATGTCCTGGCCATCGACCAGAATCTGCCCGCTGGTAGGATCGATCAGCCGGTTCAGGTGGCGCACCAGGGTCGACTTGCCCGAGCCGGACAGGCCCATGATCACGAAGATCTCGCCCGCCTCCACGGTCAGCGACAGGTCGTCGACGCCGATCACGCAGCCGGTGGCGGCCAGTATCTGCTCCTTGCTGGCGCCCTCGGCGCGCAGGGCCAGCGCCCGCTCGGGTTTCACCCCGAACACCTTGGACACGTTGCGCACCTCGATCATGGCCGCACCTCGTGGCGCGGACGGCCGTAGGCCTGGGTGATGCGGTCGATCACCACCGCGAGGATGACGATGGCCAGCCCGGCTTCCAGGCCCAGGCCGATGTTCAGGGTCTGGATGCCCACCAGCACGTCCTCGCCCAGCCCGCGGGCGCCGATCATCGAGGCGATCACCACCATCGACAGCGCCATCATGGTGGTCTGGTTGACCCCAGCCATGATGCTGGGCATGGCCAGCGGCAACTGCACCCCGAACAACTGCTGCCAGCGGCTGGCGCCGAAGGCGTTGACCGCCTCCATCACTTCGCGGTCCACCTGGCGGATGCCCAGGCTGGTCAGGCGCACCAGCGGCGGCACGGCGTAGATAACCGTGGCGAAGATCGCCGGCACCTTGCCCAGGCCGAACAGCATCAGCACCGGTATCAGGTACACGAAGCTGGGCAGCGTCTGCATGATGTCCAGCAGCGGCATCAGCACCGCGCGCAGGCGCTTGCTGCGCGCGGCCAGCACACCCAGGGGAATGCCGATCAGCACTGAGATCAGCGTGGCCACCAGCATCAGCGCCAGGGTTTGCAGCAGCTTGTCCCACAGCCCCACGGCCCCCACCAGAAACAGCAGCGCCATGATCACCAGCGCACTGAACACCCTGCGCGTGGCATGCAGGGCTATGCCCCCGACAATCAGCAGCAGCAACCACCAGGGCAGCAGGCGCAGGCCGCTTTCCAGGCGCACGATCAGCCACAGCAGCGAATCGGACACCTGCCGGAACAGATCGCCGTAGCGGGTCACCAGGGCGTCGACGCCACGGTTGACCCAGTCGGCAATGGAGAAGGTCAGGGTATCGGGGAACATGGGCGGCTCTCACACGTCAGAAGGTCCCCTGAGGTATAGCCTTCCCTGCCGCCGCCGTGGCCAAAGGCTGCTCGTCCGGCAGGATCAGGCGGTCGGGCACCGCGCCGTGCCAGCGCTTGGCAACCAGGTAATACAGCACCGCCGGCACGACCAGGCCGATGATCCAGGAAATGTCGGTGTCGCCCAGGCTGGCCACCAGCGGGCCGGTGTAGAAGTGGGTGGAGATGAAGGGCATCTGGATCACCACGCCGACCACGTAGATGCTGATGCCGGGAATGTTCCAGCGGCCGTAACGGCCATCGGGGTTGGACAGCGCCGGGATGTCGTAGCGCTCTTTGGTGATGCAGTAGAAGTCCACCAGGTTGATGGCGCTCCAGGGCGTGAAGAACGCCAGCAGGAACAGGATGAAGGCCGAGAAGTCCTTGAGGAACGAGTCCTTGCCCAGCACCGCCAGCAGCGTCGCCGTGCCCACCATCAGGAAGATGTAGGTCAGGCGCAGGGCGCTGGAGATATGGCGGTTGCCGCGGAAGCCACTGATGATGGTGGCGATGGACATGAAGCTGCCGTAGGCGTTGAGGGTGGTGACCGTTACCTTGCCGAACGCCACGCTGAAGTACAGCAACGCCGCGACCGCGCCGGTGCCGCCCAGGCCGACGATGAACGACACTTCGTGGTGGGCGAACTGCGCGCCGGCCAGGGCGGCGGCGAACACGCCGAACACCATGGACGCCTGCGCACCGATCACCGCGCCCAGGCCCACGGCCCAGAAGGTGCCGGCCACCGAGGTCTTGCTCGGCAGGTAGCGCGAGTAGTCCGCCACGTACGGGCCGAAGGCGATCTGCCAGGACGCCGACAGGGAAATCGCCAGCAGGAAGCTGCTCAGGGAGAAGTGCTTGTTGCCCAGCAGCGCACCGACGTCGTTGCCGGCCAGCAGGCGGTAGAACAGGTACATGAAGGCGATGACACCGAGCACGCTGGCGACGCGGCCGATCATGTGGATAACCCGGTAGCCGAAGATGGTCAGCACCACGATCAGGGCGGCGAAGATGACGATGCCCTGCCA
Organism: Pseudomonas imperatae; assembly: GCF_057128625.1. Classification (NCBI taxonomy): domain Bacteria; kingdom Pseudomonadati; phylum Pseudomonadota; class Gammaproteobacteria; order Pseudomonadales; family Pseudomonadaceae; genus Pseudomonas; species Pseudomonas imperatae. The sequence goes on from NZ_JBSKHP010000003.1 coordinate 300,362, forward strand.
GTCATCCACCTGCAGCAGCTGGGCGATGGCCTGGCCGGCCAGCAGCGAACCGCTGGCCGAGAAGCCGATGTACATCAGGCACACCAGCACCAGCGGGATCACCGCGCCGTAGACGCCGAACTGTACGCGGCTGGAGATCATCTGCGGCAGGCCCAGGCGCGGGCCTTGCGCGGCGTGCAGGGCCATCACCCCGCCACCCAGCAGCTGGCCGACGAACAGCCCCACCAGCGACCAGAACACGTCGCCGCCCAGTACCACGGCCAGGGCGCCGGTGACGATGGCGGTGATCTGCAGGTTGGCACCCAGCCACAGGGTGAACTGGCTGAATAACCGACCGTGACGCTCGGATTCAGGAATGTAGTCAATTGAGCGTTTTTCGATCAATGGCGTGCTTGCAGCACGGTCAACTGAACCAGCCATACAACGACCCTCAAAAATGGTGGCGATTACTCGGCGTTACGCTGCTGATGGCTGGACACGAACTGGCGGAAACGCTCGGTCGGCAGGCCTTCGAACAATTCGGCGGGGGTGCCCTGGCAGTCGATCTGGCCGCCCTGCATGAACACCACGCGGTTGGACACATGGCGGGCGAAACCCATCTCGTGGGTGACCACCAGCATGGTGCGGCCCTCTTCGGCCAGCGAGCGCATCACCCGCAGCACCTCGCCCACCAGCTCCGGGTCGAGCGCCGAGGTGGGCTCGTCGAACAGCATCACCTGGGGGTTCATGGCCAGCGCGCGGGCGATGGCCACGCGCTGCTGCTGGCCGCCCGACAGGTGCGCCGGGTAGTAGTCGCGGCGCTCGTACAGGCCCACCTTGTGCAGCAGCTGTTCGGCCTCTTCCACGCATTCGGCGCGCGAGCGCTTGAGCACGCGCATCGGGCCTTCGATGACGTTCTGCAGCACGGTCATGTGCGACCACAGGTTGAAGCTCTGGAACACCATGCCCAGCTTGCTGCGCATGGCTTCCACCTGGCGGCGGTTGCCCGGCAGCAGGCGGCCGTCGCGGTGGCGCTTCATCTCGATGGCCTCGCCGTCGAGGACAATGCTGCCCTCGTCCGGGGTTTCCAGCAGGTTGATGCAGCGCAGGAAGGTGCTTTTGCCCGAGCCGCTGGCGCCGAGGATGGAGATGACGTCGCCCTTGTGCGCGTCCAGGGAAATGCCCTTGAGCACCTGGGTTGCACCGAAGGCCTTGTGAATATTGGCGACCGACAGGGCGGTCTGGAATTGAGTACTCATGACAAGCTCCGCTGCAATCAGGAATGGGTAGAGGCTTCAGGCGCAGGCACCACGGGCTGGCCCTGGGGCCGCTCGCGCAGGTGCGGCGACAGCCGATGCTCGATCCAGGCCACGGCCCGCACCACCAGGAAATTCAGCACCAGGTAGATCAGCGCCGCGCAGATGAACACTTCCATGGTGCGGTAGGTGCGCTGGATGATCTGCTGGGCCACGCCGGTCACGTCCCACACGGTGACCAGGCTGGCCAGGGCGGTGGACTTCACCAGCAGGATGGCCTCGGTGGAGTACGCGGGCAGCGCCTGGCGCAGGGTGACCGGGCCGATTACCCGGTACAGCAGGGTCCAGCGGTTCATGCCCACGGCCTGGCCGGCCTCGATCTGGCCGTGGGGCACGCTTTGCAGGCCGCCACGGATGATTTCCGCGGTGTAGCCGGCGGTGCACATGGCCAGCGATACCACGGCGCAGCCGTAGGGCGACTTCAGCACCACCCACAGGAAACTGTCGCGAATGGCCGGGAACTGGCCCAGGCCGTAGTAGATAAGGAACATCTGGATCAGCAGCGGCGTGCCGCGGAACAGCATGATGTAGAAGCGCGCCGGGTAGCTCAGGAACCACCAGCGGCTGACGCGCATGGACACCACGCCCAGGGACAGGATCAGCCCCAGCAGCAGGGAGGAGAAAAACAGCGTCAGCGTGGTGGGCAGCGCGCCCAGCAGCTTGAGCATGGTGTCGGCGAGAAAGGCAAAGTCGATCATCACGGTTCCCCTTCTCAGGACTGGGCCGGGTTGCGGCGCTGGGTGCGCTGCACGCGGTTTTCGGCAATGTTGAACAGGCGCCCCGACAGGCCGGTGAGGATCAGGTAGCAGGCCCCACCGACGATGTAGAAGGTGAAGTACTGGCGGGTGGAGCCGGCGGCTACCTGGCTGGCGCGCATCAGCTCGACCAGGCCGATCACCGAGATCAGCGCCGAGTCCTTGAGGCTCATCTGCCAGACGTTGCCCAGGCCCGGCAGCGCGTAGCGCCAGATCTGCGGGATCAGCACGCGGCGAATGCGCATGCCGCGGGTCATGCCGATGGCCAGCGCCGCTTCCAGTTCGCCCTTGGCCACGGCGATGAAGGCGCCACGGTAGACCTCGGCCTGGTACGACGCGGAGATCAGGCCCACGGCAATGGCGCCCACCAGGAACGGCGGCACGTCGACGTAGCCCTGGCCACCGAACCAGTGATTGATGGCCGACACCACGCTGGCGCCGCCGAAGTAGAACAGGTAGATCACCAGCAGTTCAGGAATCCCTCTGAACAGGATCGAGTAGGCATCGCCCAGGTAGCGCACACTGCGCTGGCGCGAGAGTTTCGCCGCCGCCACCAGGCTGCCCACCAGGGCGCCGATCAGCAACGCCGCCAGGGTCAACAGCAGGGTCATGGCCGCCGCCTTGAGCAAGGCCATGCCCCAACCGGTGTCACCGAAGCTGAGCATCTGCAAGAGATTCATGAGGTTTTTCCCACCACTTCAATCATTGAACACCCGGCGCCCGCAGGCGCCGGCCCTGCCACGCTTACGACTTGGGCGTAAGGTCGAGCTTGAACCACTTCTCGCTGAGCTTTTTCACCGTGCCGTCGGCCAGGGCCTCTTTCAGCGCGGCGTCGAACTTGGCCTTCAGGTCCGCATCGGCCTGGCGGAAGCCCAGGGCCTCGCCTTCGCCCCAGATAGGGCCGCCGATCTGCGGGCCGGTGTAGGCCAGGTTCTTGTTCTCGTCCTTGGCCTTCAGCGAGTCGAGGAAGGTCACGTCGTCGAACGCCACGTCGATGCGCCCGGCCTGCAGGTCGAGGATGGTGTCGGCCGAGGCGTTGTATTCGCGGATGGTGGCGACGTCCTTGAAGTGGTCGTCGATGAAGGGGGTGTAGATGGTCCCCGAGGCGATGCCGATGGTCTTGCCCTTGAGGGCCTTGCGCAGGCCTTCGATGGCTTCGCCGATCTGCTTCTCGTCGGTGCCCAGGGTAATTTCGTTGGCCGGCCCCGGCTTGCCAGGCAGCACGTTGGCGTCCAGGGCGACGAAGCTTGCCGGGGTACGTGCGTAGGGAATGGAGAAGGCCATGACCTTCTTGCGGTCTTCGGTGATGACCACGGCGTCCATCAGCACGTCGAACTTGCCGGCGTTGAGGCTGGCGATCATGCCGTCCCAGTTCTGCACCGAAATGTTGCAGGTAAGCTTCATGCGCTGGCAGAGGATCTCCATCAGCTCGGGCTCGAAGCCGCTGATCTTGCCGCCAGGCAGGGTAACGTTCCAGGGCTCGTAGGAGCCTTCGGTCGCGATGTTGACCGAGGTCCACTCCTTGGCCTGCGCCAGCGGCAAGCCCGCCAGCAGTACTGCACCCAGGGCCAATGAACCCAACAAGCTGAATTTCTGCGCCATCGTTAACCTTCCTGCAAAGTCGAATGAGAGAAAGTGTTACTAGCCCGCACCAGGCAATCACCTATGCTTGTACATACAAGCAAATTGGAAGCCAATCTCAGGATTGTGGGAGCTGGCTTGCCAGCGAGCTTTTGGTTGCCCTGAAAAGCTCGCTGGCAAGCCAGCTCCCACAACTGTGGATTAGCCTTTGATCATAGGCAGGTTCAGGCCCTGCTCCCTGGCGCAGTCGATGGCGATCTGGTAGCCGGCATCGGCGTGGCGCATGACGCCGGTGGCCGGGTCGTTGTGCAGCACGCGGGCGATGCGCTCGGCGGCTTCATCGGTGCCGTCGCAGACGATGACCATGCCCGAGTGCTGGCTGAAGCCCATGCCCACGCCGCCGCCGTGGTGCAGCGACACCCAGGTTGCGCCGCTGGCGGTGTTCAGCAGGGCGTTCAGCAGTGGCCAGTCGGACACGGCGTCGCTGCCGTCCTGCATGGCTTCGGTTTCGCGGTTGGGGCTGGAGACCGAACCCGAGTCCAGGTGGTCGCGGCCGATCACTACCGGGGCAGACAGCTCGCCACGGCGGACCATTTCGTTGAACGCCAGGCCCAGCTTGGCGCGCTGGCCCAGGCCCACCCAGCAGATACGCGCCGGCAGGCCCTGGAAGCTGATGCGCTCGCGCGCCATGTCCAGCCAGTTGTGCAGGTGGTCATCGTCCGGGATCAGTTCCTTGACCTTGGCGTCGGTCTTGTAGATGTCCTCGGCGTCGCCCGACAGCGCAGCCCAGCGGAATGGGCCGATGCCGCGGCAGAACAGCGGGCGGATGTAGGCTGGCACGAAGCCTGGGAAATCGAAGGCGTTGGCCACGCCCTCTTCCTTGGCCATCTGGCGGATGTTGTTGCCGTAGTCGAAGGTGGGGATGCCCTGCTGCTGGAAGTCGAGCATGGCTTGCACGTGCACGGCCATGGACTGCTTGGCAGCTTTCACCACGGCGGCCGGGTCGGTCTGCGCGCGGTCGCGGTACTGTTCCCAGGTCCAGCCGGCGGGCAGGTAGCCGTTCAGCGGGTCGTGGGCGCTGGTCTGGTCGGTGACCATGTCCGGGCGTACGCCACGTTTTACCAGCTCCGGCAGGATCTCGGCGGCGTTGCCCAGCAGGGCGATGGAGATGGCCTTGCCTTCGCCAGTGTATTTGGCGATGCGCGCCAGGGCGTCGTCCAGGTCGGTGGCCTGCTCGTCGACGTAGCGGCTGGCCAGGCGGAAATCAATGCGGCTCTGCTGGCATTCGATGTTCAGCGAGCTGGCACCGGCCAGGGTCGCGGCCAGCGGCTGCGCGCCACCCATGCCGCCCAGGCCGGCGGTCAGTACCCACTTGCCCTTGAGGCTGCCGTTGTAGTGCTGGCGGCCGGCTTCGACGAAGGTTTCGTAGGTGCCCTGGACGATGCCCTGGCTGCCGATGTAGATCCAGCTGCCGGCGGTCATCTGGCCGTACATGGCCAGGCCCTTGGCGTCCAGTTCGTTGAAGTGCTCCCAGTTGGCCCAGTGCGGCACCAGGTTGGAGTTGGCGATCAGCACGCGCGGGGCGTTGCTGTGGGTCTTGAACACGCCTACCGGCTTGCCCGACTGCACCAGCAGGGTTTCGTCGTCATTGAGGTTGGTCAGGCTCTCGACGATCTTGTCGTAGCACTCCCAGTTGCGCGCCGCGCGGCCGATGCCGCCGTACACCACCAATTCCTTGGGGTTCTCGGCCACCTGCGGGTCGAGGTTGTTCATCAGCATGCGCAGCGGCGCTTCCGTCAGCCAGCTCTTGGCGGTCAGCTTGTTGCCGCGGGCGGCACGGATTTCAACGTCACGGAATTTGTTTTGGGCATTGTCAGTCACGAACGAGACTCCTCAGCATTGAGTGCACTGATCCGTGCACGTATTTACTTGTACATACAAGCATATGCAATTGAGTTGCCAAGTTTGCGGGAGCGAGGCAGTCGTTAGGGCTGAAGGCAGGCTGGAAGCGGGTTGCGAGGCGATGAAAAAAATTTTCGAGGCGTTTGGCGGCGCTGAAGGCCACCCGCCCAAGTGGGAATTTTGCGCCCCCATGGGGCAAACGGTAACAAAATGGTGCACCCCACCGTAACCGTAGCAGCTGCCGAAGGCGGCGTCCGACGGCGGCCGTGCGGTGCGCCGGGACGCGGCCTGGGGCCGCTGCTACGAGGGGGGTTTTTAGAGCGGGGAGATTTCGATCAGGCAGCAGTGGCCATCGATGGCCAGCTCGGTGAGGGCGGCGGTTTCGATCTGCAGGCAGTCGTACAAGCCAAGGATGTGGGTGGTGGCGTCGGCCTTCACGGTCAGCGCGTCTGCCACGCTGAACACCAGCACCGTGTGCGCCGCGCTGAACAGCCGTTGCGGCGCTTCCAGCCATTGCAGGCGGGCGCGGTAGCGGGCCGGCGCGTAGATCAGGTTGAAGTCACGAATGGCACCGCCCACCAGCGCGCACGCCACCGCGCTGTCACCCTTGAAGGCAAAGGCATCGAACGGCTGCAGCTCGCGGCTGGCTTCGCCGTCCACGGTCAGCACCATGCCCGCGCCCTGCAGCACGGTGATCACCCGCTGGTAGCCGGCAAAGCTGGAAAAGCCGCCCGACTCGCCAATGTCGGCGATCGACAGGCGCCAGCCGAAGCCGTCCAGGCCGTCGCCGCCGTCGCGGGTGATTTCCTCGGTGCTGCCGCCGCCATTCTTCCACGGCATGCGTGGGTAGCCGGCGGCGCGCAGGTGCTTGATGCTGTTCATTTGCTGAACCTTCCTTCCAGGCGGTGACGGGAGCCGGGGTGGATCAGCCGCGCGGCCGTTACTGGCGTGCGCCCCGACCAGGTGCGGCGGCGAATCAGCAGGCAGGGTTCGCCCGGCTCGATCTGCAGCAGCTTGCACTCCGACGGATCGGCCAGGATTGCCTCGACCACGTGCTCGCCCTCGGTCAGCGGTGCGACCCTGGACAGGTAAGCGTAGGGCGTTTCCTGGGTAAAGTCCTGCTTGAGGTAGTCCGGCGCCACCACCGCGTTCACGTAGCGGTCTTCGATCTGCACGGCGATGTCGTTCTCGAAATGCACGATCAACGAGTGGAACACCTTCTGCCCTTCGCGCATGTCCAACGCCAGCGCGCGCTCGGAACCGGCGGCCTCCTCGGCCAGCATGATCACCTGGCAGCGGTGACGGTGGCCGCGCGAGGCAATTTCATCGGCGATGTTGTGCACCTCGAACAGCGCCGACTGGCTCTTGGGCTCGGCCACGAACGTGCCCACGCCCTGCATGCGCACCAGCAGGCCTTCGGCAGTGAGTTCGCGCAGGGCGCGGTTGATGGTCATGCGGCTGAAACCCAACTGGGTCACCAGCTCGCTTTCGGAGGGCACGCGATGGTGCGGCGGCCAGGTGCCGTTCTGGATCTGCCCGGCGATCATCTGTTTGACGCGGGCATAGAGCGGTGCCGGACTTTCGCCCATCTGGGCAACCAGTGGAGAAACTACGGGCGGAGTCGACACGGGAAATCCTTCTGTTAAGCCAATCTGAATCGATAGATGGATAGCTTGCCGCAGTTTACCGGGCAGGCAAACGTCTGTATATGTATATACAAATAAACCTGATGAGGTAAGTGTCGATGTCCGCTTTCTTTGCCGAACGTGCGTTGTTGCCCACCGGCTGGGCCGAAAAGGTCCGCATCGAGGTGGGCGCCGACGGCCTGATCACCCAGCTGCAGGCCAACGCCAGTGCCGAGAACGCCACGCCTCTGAAGGGCCCGCTGCTGCCGGGCATGCCCAACCTGCACTCCCACGCCTTCCAGCGCGCCATGGCCGGCCTTGCCGAAGTGGCCGGCGACCCCAACGACAGCTTCTGGACCTGGCGCGACCTGATGTACCGCCTGGTGGGCAAGATCAGCCCCGAGCAACTGGGCGTCATCGCCCGCCAGCTGTACATCGAGATGCTCAAGGCCGGCTACACCTCGGTGGCCGAATTCCACTACGTGCACCATGACCAGCAAGGCAAGGCTTATGCCGACCCGGCCGAGCTGTCGCGGCAGATCAGCCAGGCGGCGGCCAGCAGCGGCATCGGCCTGACCCTGCTGCCGGTGCTGTACAGCCATTCCGGCTTCGGCGGCCAGGCGCCCAACGACGGTCAGCGGCGCTTCATCAACAGCACCGAGGGCTACCTGCGGCTGCAGCAGCAGTTGACGCCGATCCTCGCCGAACAGCCGGCCCAGCGCCTGGGCCTGTGCTTCCACTCCCTGCGCGCGGTGACGCCCGAGCAGATTAACCAGGTGCTGGCCGCCAGCGACCCAGGCGCGCCGGTGCACATCCACATCGCCGAGCAGATGAAAGAGGTCAACGACTGCCTGGCCTGGAGCGGCAAGCGCCCGCTGCAGTGGCTGTACGACAACGTGCCGGTGGATGAACGCTGGTGCCTGGTGCACGCCACCCACGCCGACGCCGACGAAGTGCAGCGCATGGCGCACAGCCGCGCCGTGGCCGGGCTGTGCCTGACCACCGAGGCCAACCTGGGCGACGGTATCTTCCCCGCAGTGGACTTCCTGGCCCAGGGCGGGCGCATGGGCATCGGCTCCGACAGCCATGTGTCACTGAGCGTGGTGGAGGAACTGCGTTGGCTGGAATACGGCCAGCGCCTGCGCGACCAGCGCCGCAACCGCCTCTACGGCGCCGAGCAGCCCATGGTTGGCCGCACCCTGTACGACGCCGCCCTGCAAGGCGGCGCCCAGGCGCTGGGGCAGGCCATTGGCGAATTGCGCGTAGGCGCCCGCGCCGACTGGCTGGTGCTGGATGGCGAAGACCCCTACCTGGCCACCGCCAGCGGCGACGGCATTCTCAACCGCTGGCTGTTTGCCGGCGGCGACCGCCAGGTGCGGGACGTGTGGGTGAACGGCAAACAGGTGGTCAGCGAAGGCCGGCATGCGCAAGAGCGCGCAAGCGCCACGGCCTTCGCCCAGGTGCTACGCGACCTCCTTAACTGACCTGTAGCCGCTGCCGCCAGGCTGCGCTGGGCCTGTGCCCCACTGAACATCTCCAGCGCACAAAAAGGCCAGCGCAGCCTGGCGGCAGCGGCTACGGGTGTACAGGTGTACGGGTGTACGGGTTATTTGCCGACTTCAGAGTCTTTGGCGCGCCAGATCAGCTTGGTGGTGTCGTAACCCTGCTGCTGCGCCTTGGCCAGCAGCTCTTCCCGCACCTCGCGCGAAACCGTTGGCGTGCGCGACAGCAGCCACAGGTACTTGCGGTCCGGGTTGCCGACGATGGCCTGCTTGTAGTCGTCGCTCACGTACAGCACCCAGTAGTCGCCCTTGGCCACGCCCGGCAGGATCTTCGAGAACCAGTTGTCGAACACCACCCACAGCTTGTCGGTTTTGCCCGGCACCTGCGGCGACGCGGTGCCGGTGGCTTCTTCCCACTCACCGCTGGCGGTGCGGCAGCGGTTGAGCACGGCGATGTTGCCATCAGGCTTGAGGCGGTAGTGCGCCTCGGACTGCACGCAGTTGCGCTGGAAGAACATCGGCAAGCGCGCCAGTTCGTACCAGGTGCCCTGGTAACGCTTGAGGTCCACCTGCTCCTCGGTGCGCGGCGCCAGCGGGTCGCTGGCCTTGTTGGCGCAGCCGGCCAGCAGCGCACCTGCCGCCAGGCCGCCCAGCAGCATGGCCACCATCTTCAAGCGGCTCATTTGAGGCCCTGCCCCGAGTACATCACTACCTTGTCACCGGCGTACTGCACGCTGATGAAGCTGTTCTTGTCACCCCAGGTGCAACTGGACATGCCCAGCGCGCCGGAGCAATCGGTGGGGCTGCCCAGCAGCTTCTCGATTTCAGGTTTGGTCATGCCCGCCTTGATCTGTGAATAGTTTTCCTGGTTGATCTTGTTGCATGCGGCGAGCAACACGCAGAACGACAACAGGGCGAGGGAACGCAAAGACATGAAAGGTCACTCCTGGACAGTAGTGCCGGCTTGGCTGCCAGCTAGAGCTTAGAAGAGAAAACCGCGATCTGGTTCCCGGCCACCCCGGGCATTTATGCCAGCCCCGCCCTGCCCGCCGGTCAACTCACCAAACCGTACATTAATCTTCACGAAGTTTCGGCCGACAGTAGATAGCGCTATCTGCGTGCATCTGGCAGATTGCCACCCCCGTTTGATCAGCCCCTTTGCGTACAGATCACCCCAATGACAAAAAACCTGAAATTCAGCCACAAGATCCTGATCGCGGCCGCTCTCATCGTCGCCCTGGCGTTCTCCTGCTTCATGGCGTTCAACGACTACCGCCAGCGCGCCACGCTGCACGAGAACACCGAAGCCTCGATGAAGCAGCTGGGCACCCTGACCACCAGCAACATCCAGACGTGGCTGGAAAGCCGCATCCAGCTGCTGCAGTCCCTGGGCCAGCAAGTGGCAGTGGATGGCGACTCGGCGCCAAGCCTGGCGCGCAGCGTGGGCCTGCCGGCCTACTCCAGCAACTTCCAGCTGACCTACTTCGGCGGCCAGAACGGCGTGATGTTCTCGGTGCCTGCGGGCAACCGCGCGGCTGACTACGATCCGCGCCAGCGCGGCTGGTTCAAGGCGGCCAACGCGGCCCAGCAGACCATCGTCACCGAGCCCTACATCGCCGCCTCCTCGGGCAAGCTGGTGATTACCATCGCCACCCCGGTGCGCCATGACAACCAGTTCATCGGCGTGGCCGGCGCGGACATCGACCTGACCAGCATCAGCGACATCATCAACTCGCTGAACTTCGGCGGCCATGGCCACGCCTTCATCGTCACCGGCGACGGCAAGATTCTTATCCACCCGGACGTGAAGCTGGACCTCAAGAGCCTGTCGGAAGCTTATCCACAGGGCGCCCCGCAGGTGTCGCCGGGCCTCAAGGAGGTAGAGCTGAACGGCAAGACCCAGTTCATCTCCTTCACCCGCGTGAACGGCGTGCCGTCGGCCGACTGGTACGTGGCGCTGGTGCTGGACAAGGACGCGGCCTACGCCATGCTCGGCGAATTCCGCAACTCGGCGCTGGTGGCCACGGTGATCGCCGTGGTGATCATCATCGCCCTGCTGGGTCTGCTGATTCGCGTGCTGATGGAGCCGCTGCACGTGATGGGCCGCGCCATGCACGACATCGCCGAAGGCGAAGGCGACCTGACCAAGCGCCTGGTGATCCACGCCAACGACGAATTCGGCACCCTGGCGCAATCGTTCAACCGCTTCGTGGAACGCATTCACGAGTCCATCCGCGAGGTGTCTTCGGCCACCGGCCGCGTCAACGAGGTGGCCCTGCAGGTGGTCAGCGCCTCCAACTCGTCGATGCTCAACTCCGACCAGCAGGCCAGCCGCACCAGCAGCGTGGCCGCGGCCATCAACGAACTGGGCGCCGCCGCCCAGGAAATCGCCCAGAACGCAGCACTCGCCTCGCAGCACTCCAGCGACGCGCGCAGCCTGGCCGAAGATGGCCAGCAGGTGGTGAACAAGACTATCGAGGTGATGGGCCAACTGTCGGCGAAGATCAGCGACTCATGCGGCAATATCGAGACCCTGAACGCCAACACCGTGAACATCGGCCAGATCCTCGAAGTGATCACCAGCATCTCCCAGCAGACCAACCTGCTGGCGCTGAACGCCGCCATCGAAGCCGCCCGTGCCGGTGACGCCGGCCGTGGCTTCGCCGTGGTGGCCGACGAGGTGCGCAACCTGGCGCACCGCACCCAGGACTCGGCGCAGCAGGTGCAGAAAATCATCGAGGAACTGCAGGTAGGCGCCCGCGAAGCCGTGGGCACCATGACCGAAAGCCAGAGCCAGAGCGAGCAAAGCGTGGGCATCGCCAACCAGGCCGGCGAGCGCCTGGGCAGCGTGACCCAGCGCATCGGCGAGATCGACGGCATGAACCAGTCGGTGGCCACCGCCACCGAGGAGCAGACCGCCGTGGTGGAGGCCATCAACATGGACATCACCGAGATCAACACGCTGAACCAGGAAGGCGTGGAGAACCTGCAATCCACCCTGCGCGCGTGCAGCGAGCTGGAGCAGCAGGTGTCGCGGTTGAAGCAGCTGGTGGGCAGCTTCCGCATCTGAAAACAAAAATGCCCCCAGTGATGGGGGCATTTTTTTGCGCCAGACTCGTAGCCGCTGCCGCCAGGCTGCGCTGGCCCTCAACCTCACTGAAGATCTCCAGCGGGGATGAGGACCAGCGCAGCCTTCGGCAGCGGCTACAAATTATTCCTTGTGGTACGCGGTCACGCGCTCCACTTCCTGCTTGGAACCCAGGAACACCGCCACGCGCTGGTGCAGGCCTTCAGGCTGGATGTCGAGGATGCGCTGGTGGCCGTCGGTGGAAGCGCCGCCAGCCTGTTCCACCAGGAACGACATCGGGTTGGCTTCGTACATCAGGCGCAGCTTGCCTGGCTTCTCTGGCTCACGGCCGTCGCGCGGGTACATGAACAGGCCGCCACGGGTGAGGATACGGTGCACGTCGGCCACCATGGAGGCGATCCAGCGCATGTTGTAGTTCTTCTTCAACGGGCCTTCTTCACCCGCGGTCAGCTCGCTGACGTAACGCTTCACCGGGGCTTCCCAGTGGCGCTGGTTGGACATGTTGATGGCGAACTCGGCGGTGGTTTCCGGGATGCTGATGTTTTCGTGGGTCAGCACGAAGCTGCCCATCTCGCGGTCCAGGGTGAAGCCCTTGACGCCGTTGCCCAGGGTCAGGATCAGCATGGTCTGCGGGCCGTAGATGGCGTAGCCGGCAGCGACCTGCTCAGTACCTTTCTGCAGGAAAGCCTGCTCGTTGAGGCTGTCGTTCTGGGTCAGGTACTCGGTTGGGCAACGCAGTACCGAGAAGATGGTACCTACCGACACGTTGACGTCGATGTTCGACGAGCCGTCCAGCGGGTCGAACACCAGCAGGTAGGCGCCTTTGGGGTATTGGCCCGGGATCTGGTAGGCATTGTCCATTTCCTCGGACGCCATGCCGGCCAGGTGGCCGCCCCATTCGTTGGACTCCAGCAGGATGTCGTTGGACAGCACGTCCAGCTTCTTCTGCACTTCGCCCTGCACGTTTTCAGTGCCCATGCTGCCCAGCACGCCGCCCAGGGCGCCCTTGGACACAGCGTGGCTGATCTCTTTGCATGCGCGCGCCACCACTTCGATAAGGAAGCGCAGATCGGCAGGGGTCTTGTTGCTGCGGGTCTGCTCAATCAAATAGCGACTCAGGGTAACGCGGGACATGGACGGCTCCGGAGAATGGGGTGGGGAAAAACCCGCGCAGTTTACAGGCTCATTCACAACCTAGCGAGCGATAGGGGCGCGGTTCCAGCCCTTCAGACCGGGCTGTAACGATAAAGGTTCACGCCACCCGCTCAAGCGTAGTCCGAAAATGCCCGCGGGTGACGCTTATGGCCTCACTGGCCGCCGGGTTTTGCCCGCACCAGGCTGTACGCCATGGCCGCCAGCGCCAGCACGCCGACCACCAGCACCAGCCACAGGCTGATGTGTTTCCAGTTCGACGATGGCGCCGCGGCCACCGGTGGCGGCGGCGCGACGATGACCGGCGTCACGGCGGGCTCGGCGACGCCCAGGGCGGCCATGCGCTGCTCGTCCACGTCGGGTATCAGCGTGCTCAAAGGCAACTGCGCACTGACTGCATTCGGGTTGCCGATGGCCAGGCGGTAGGGGCCAGCACCCCGCGCCAGGAACACCAGCTGCACCGGCCGCACCGCCACGCGCAGCAGCGGCGCCTCGGCGCCCAGGCCACCGCCACGGTCGTCCACCTCCAGCTTGAGCTGGCGCAGGGTCTCGCCGCGCATGGGCAGCTCGCTCTGCACGGCGTCCTGGCCGTTCTGGGTCAGGCGGTAGAGCAGGCCGCTTTCCAGCGGTTCCCAACTGCCATTGAGGTCGTAGCGGCCGAACAGGTCGACCGGGGCCAGGCTGTTGGGCTGGTCCAGGTCGATCTGCACCCGTTCCACCGCCAGCGCCGCTGGCAGCATCCAGACGTACTGGTTGGCCTTGGCGCTGCTGCCCTTGATCGGCTCCGACCACACCAGCGGTGGCGGCACATGGCTGCTGGCGCTGCTTTGCACCAGCACCTGGCTGAGCACAGGCGCCGATTGCGGCACCTGCCACAACAGGCGCAGGTAGCGCGCCGGCAGGCCCGGCAGGCTGACTTCATGCTGCTCGATGCGTTCGTCGGCGAACGACAGCCGCGCCACCTGCCCTTCACCCCAGGGGCGCCAATGCTGCAGGTCGTCGCTGGCCTCGATGGTGAAACGCTGGAAGCCTTCGCGCTCGCTGCTCCAGTCCAGGCTCAACTGGTTCAAGGGTTCCTTGATGGCGCTGGTGTCCAGCAGCCAGCCGCGCAGCACCTCTTCACCGGCTTCCAGTTCCTCGTCGGGCTGCACCTCGATCAGGCTGCCGTTGGGGCCGGTCTGCACCCGCACCTTGGGCGTGCCCGGCGCGGTTTCGGCGTCATCGTACAGCGGGAACCACTTCACGCTGGCCTGGTGCTCGCTTTGCCCATGGCGCGCCGGTTCGTGCACCAGGGCATAGGCCTGGGGCTCACCGGCGGCGTTGAACACGCGAATGTCGCCCAGGTCCGCCTGCCGCGCGCCCAACTGCAGCGCCAGCGGCAGCTCCAGGCGGTACCACGGGCCTTGGCCACTGGTGCTCAGCGGCACCTGGTTGGCAAAGTCTTGCGGTTGCTCCTGAGCCATGGCCGACAGCACGGCACACAAGCCCATTACCCCACACCACGTCTTGATCATGTGCCCCATATCAGGAATCGGCCCCCGCCGTTTCAATTCGCCGTGGCGGCAGCGGAGCGAAATACCCCACCACCAGCAACAGCACGCCCACCCCAATGAACGAGACGATCCGGGCCAGGCCGCCATGATTGCTCAGTTCGACGAAGAACAGCTTGGCCACCACTACCGCGATAAGCCCCGCCCCCACCAGCCACACCTTGCGCCGCCCGCGCAGGTGCCCACCAATCATCAGGCCCAGGGCCACCAGCGTCCACACCAGTGACAGGCTGGCCTGCACCAGCATCGAGGCCAGCAAGGCCTGTAGATCATAGGGCAAGCCGGCGTAATGGTGGGCGGTGCGCAGGACCATGGCGGTGAGCACCGCGAACAGCGAGGCGCCCAGCATCCAGGTTACCGGCCCGCGTACCCCCAGGCTGCGCAGGCGGCTGTCGAAGTGCCGCGCCCAGACGAACAGGGCGTAGATCACCAGCAGCAGGCCCAGCTCCAGTGGGTTCACCAGCGGCACGTACGGCAGCGGCTCGGCCGAGCCGTCGCTGAAGCAGTTGGCCAGCCACAGCCAGCCCAGCATGCCACACGCCAAGGGCCAGGCGGCCCACCAGCGGTAGGCCTGTGGATAACTGGCCAGCGGCCACGGCCATTCGCGCGGGCTGGCCATGGCCAGCAGGAACAGCGCCGGGAACACCGCCCAGCCCAGCCAGCGCCAGGCGTTGTAGTAGCCGGCCAGCTGTTCCAGGCCGTAGCTCAGCTCCAGCGCCAGCAGGGCAATCAACAACCAGGCGCCGAGCACATGGCTGATGGTCAGCACGCGGCTGCCCAGCCACTCGGGCAGGCGCCGCAGCGACCAGAAATGCACCACCAATACCGCCGGCCAGGCCAGCCAGCCAAGGTCGGCGGCGACGTGGAAACTGTGCCCCCACCCATAGGGCAGCAGCAGCCAGGCCAGCGGCACCAGCAGCAGCGCCCCGTGCGCCAGGCCTGGCCAGCGCAGCCGCGGTGCCAGGGCGCTGGCCACGGCGCCGCTGGCGCTGAAGGCCAGCAGCAGCGCCGCCGTGTCCAGCGGCCAATTCACCCAGCGCGCCACCCCGCTGACACACGCCAGCAACCACCACAGCCCGCCCCACACCAGCAGCACCACGCCCAGGCCGCTGCCAGGCCGTTCGGCATGCTGGCGCCAGGCACAGACCAGGCCGGCGACGGCCAGCAGCAAGGCGCTGAACGCCAGGTCACCGGTGACCGCCAGGTAAGGCGACAGGCTCCAGGCGAACAGACAGCAGCCGGCAGCCCCCAGTTGCAGCAGCAAGGCAAACCAGCACGCCAGGCGTCGTTGCTGGCGCAGCCCCAGCCAGTACAGCCCCGCGCCTTCCAGGGCCCAGGCGCTGCTGGTCCAGTGCGCGTCCAGGCCCAGGGGAATGGCCAGGCTGGTGAAGATCACCGCCAACGCCAGGCAGGTTTCGGTCAGCAGCGTGGCGCGTTGCGGGGCCCTGCGGGCCAGCAGCCAGGCCAGCACCATGTAGATCGCGCCCAGGCCCAGGGCGCTGAACGCCGCGCCGAACGGCAGGTGATGGACCAGCGCCCATTGCAGGCCGAAGCCCACCAGCGGCGGCCCGAACAGGATGGTGCCATGCACGTAGTCGCCCTGGCGCGCCGCCCAGCGCAGCAGCGTGGCGCGGTCGGCGTCGGCAGGCGGCGCTGGGCTATCCAGCAGGGTGCGGCGGGCGAACAGCAGGCCGATGGCCAGGTACATGGCGAAGAACAGCCACAGGAAGGGTGCCGTGCTCCAGAACAGCTCGGGCGTATAGGCGCGCACCCCCCAGGCGAAACCGACGCCGAAGGTGCCGGCGAAGCCGATCAGGTTCAGCAGGCGCCAGGCCTTGAACCAGGCAATGGCGAGGATGCCGGCGTTGAGCAAGGCGAAATAGCTGAACAGCGCCACATGGCTGCCGGCCCCGGTGGATGCGAGGATAGGCGCGGCAAAGCCGCCCAGGGCCGCCGCGCAAGCCAGGCCCAGGGCATCCTGCAGCACCGCCAGGATGGCCGAGAACACCGTGATGGCCACCAGCAGGGCCATGGCCGGGCCGGGGTCGATCAGCGCATGCAGGCGCATGGCAGCGAAGATGGTCAGGTACAGCACGCCCACGCCAGCACCTTGCAGCAGCAGGCCGTAGCCGCGGCGTTTCAGCCGCAGCCACCAGCCCAGCCCCAGCAGCGCCAGGGCGCTGGCGGCGACGCCGGCGTAGCGCAGTTCCACCGGCACCACGACGTTTTCGGTGGCGTAGCGCAGCAGGAACGCCAGGCCCAGGAACAGCAGCACCAGGCCCACGCGCAGCACGGTGTTGCCGCCCAGCAGCCAGCCGCGGGCGGCCGCGAAGGCCTTGCCGAAGAGATCGGGTTCGCCAGGTGGCCGGGGCTCGGTGGCCCAGGCTTTGGCAGTGACAGGCTCGGGAGCGGCTTCGGGCGGGGTTGCGGGCAACTCCCATTCCAGCTCCGCGGCTGCTTCGGGGGCGGGAGCAGGCGCTACCACCGGCGCAGGCCCTTCCAGCGCCTGCAACCGCAGCTGCAAGGCCGTCAGCGCCCGGGCTTGTTCCTCGCTGCGACGCGTAAGCGTGGCAAGCCGCAAGGCCTGGCCCAGGCCCAGCCCCAACAGCCCACCAATGAGCGCGCCGTCGATGGATTCATCGAACGCACCACCCAACGCAAGGCCCAGCAACAGCAGTACCCATTGCATGATCGATTTCCCTAACCGGTGTCACAAGTCCATGGCAGGGCGACAGTATATCGGGTAGGGCTGCATGTGCCCTGCAAAACCGTAGCCGCTGCCGCAGGCTGCGCTGGCCATGGTGTGCACTGAAGATTTCCAGCGTACATGAGGGCCAGCGCAGCCTGCGGCAGCGGCTACGCGGGCGGCGTCGCTGCGGCAGTCGCGTTACTCCAGCGCCTTCCAGATCTCCTCGGCGTATTCGCGAATGGTGCGGTCGGACGAGAACCAGCCAGTGCGCGCGGTGTTCAGCACCGCCGAGCGCCACCAGCGGTCCGGGTCGTGCCACAGGTCTTCCACGCGCTTCTGCGCGTCCCAGTAGGCGTCGAAGTCGGCGCACACCAGGAAACGGTCGTAGGCGATCAGGCCGTCGATCAGCCCGGCATAGCGCGACGAATCGTCCGGCGAGAACACCCCGCCGCGAATCGCCTGCAACACGTCGTTGAGACGGTGGGACGCGGCGATATCACCGCTGGCGTTGAACTCCCCGGCGCGCTTGCGCGCTTCGACCTGCTGGGCGGTCAGGCCGAAGATGAACATGTGCTCGGTGCCGATCAGGTCGCTCATCTCGACGTTGGCGCCGTCCATGGTGCCGATGGTCAGCGCGCCATTGAGGCCGAACTTCATGTTGCTGGTACCCGAGGCCTCATAGCCGGCGGTAGAGATCTGCTCGGAGAGGTCGGCCGCCGGGATGATGCTTTCGGCCAGGCTGACGTTGTAGTTGGGCAGGAACACCACCTTCAGCAGGCCGCGCACGGTGGGGTCGTTGTTGACAGTGCGGGCGATGTCGTTGGCCAGCTTGATGATCAGTTTGGCCTGGTGGTAGCTGGCGGCCGCCTTGCCGGCGAAGATCTTCACCCGCGGCACCCAGTGCGTACCCGGCTCGGCACGAATGGCCTGGTACAGCGCCACCGTGTGCAGCAGGTTGAGCAGCTGGCGCTTGTACTCGTGGATACGCTTCACCTGCACGTCGAACATGGCCTCGGGGTTGATGGCCACGCCCAGGCGGTCCTGGATGATGCGCGCCAGGGCCTTCTTGCTGCTCAGGCGCTGGGCGGCGAAACGTTTGCGGAACTCGGGCTTTTCGGCGAAGGGTTCGAGGTCCTTGAGGCGCTGCTCGGGATGGTCGAGCACGTCCTCGCCCAGGGCATCCACCAGCATCGAGGTCAGCTCGCCGTTGGACTGGAACAGCCAGCGGCGGAAGGTGATGCCGTTGGTCTTGTTGTTGATGCGGTCGGGGTACAGCTTGTGCATTTCGGCGAACACGGTGCTGCGCATCAGCTTGGTGTGCAGCGCCGACACGCCGTTGACGCTGTGCGAGCCCAGGAACGCCAGGTTGCCCATGCGCACGCGACGGCCGTTGTCTTCCTCGATCAGCGACACCGCGCGCAGCACGTCGAAGTCGTGGATGCCTTTGGCCCGCAGCGAATCGATGTGGTAGGCATTGATCAGGTAGATGATCTGCATGTGCCGCGGCAGCATGCGCTCCATCAGGCCCACCGGCCAGGTTTCCAGCGCCTCGGGCAACAGGGTGTGGTTGGTGTAGGCCAGGGTGTTGACGGTGATGTTCCAGGCGGTGTCCCAGGCCAGGCCGTGGGTGTCCACCAGCAGGCGCATCAGCTCGGCCACGGCGATGGAGGGGTGGGTGTCGTTGAGCTGGATGGCGGCGCCGTCGGCCAGGTTCAGCAGCGAGGGGTGGATGTTCTGGTGGCGGCGCAGCAGGTCCTGCAGCGAGGCCGAGACGAAGAAGTACTCCTGGCGCAGGCGCAGTTCCTGGCCGGCCTCGGTGCTGTCGGCTGGGTAGAGTACCCGCGAGATGCTTTCGGCGCGGGCCACTTCGGCCACGGCGCCCAGGTGGTCACCGGCGTTGAAGCGTTCCAGGTGCAGCTCTTCCAGCGCGCGTGCACGCCAGAGCCGCAGGGTATTCACGCTGGAACCGCGCCAGCCCACCACCGGGGTGTCGTACGCCACCGCCCGCACGGTCTCGGCGGGCCACCACACTTGTTTCTGCTGGCCGCCGGCGTCCTGCACGGTTTCCACGTGGCCGCCGAAGCTGATCGGGTAGATCACCTCGGGGCGCTCGAACTCCCAGGGGTTGCCGAAGTCCAGCCAGTTCTCGGTCTGCTCCTGCTGCCAGCCGTCGACGATGGCCTGGCGGAACAGCCCGTGTTCGTAGCGAATGCCGTAGCCGTGGGCGGCGATGCCCAGGGTCGACATACTTTCCATGAAGCAGGCCGCCAGCCGGCCCAGGCCGCCGTTGCCCAGGGCCGCATCGGGCTCCAGCAGGCGGATGCGCTCCAGGTCCACGCCCAGGTCGGTGAGGGCCTCCTTGGCGATGTCCAGCAGCCCCAGGTTGCTGAGGCTGTCGTACAGCAACCGGCCGATCAGGAATTCCAGGGACAGGTAGTACACCCGCTTCTGCGCCTTGCGGTAGATCTGCCGGGTGTGGTCCATCCAGTGCTCGACCATATGGTCGCGGGCCGCCAGGGCGATGGCTTCGAACCAGTCGTGATCAAAGGCATGATCCGGGTCCTTGCCTACCGCGTATGTGAGTTTTGCGAGTACAGCGGCGCGAAATTCGGCCACCTCTGCGTCACGGACAAGCGGTTCCTGAGACATTGATGCGTCCTCGGGGAAGTTGACGGATTTTTAGGATGGGGTTGTCTGAGCCTAGACGGTTCGACAGGAGGTGAAAGGCCAGGTTCGCGCTTTTCTGTAAGAACCACGAAACACCCGGGGGTGAAACCGGCAAATGGTTGTTCACAATTTCACCAGTCCCGGTATCATCGCGCGCCCGATTACCCCGAAAAACCGAACCCGATGAAGACCACCCTGATAGCCGCTGCCGAAGTCGACCGCCTGGAGACCTGGCAGAAATTCACCCAGCCCATGTGCGGCGCCTGCATGTCGACCTGCTGCACCCTGCCCGTGGAGGTGAAGATCAAGGATCTGGTGCGCATCGGCGTGGTGGACGAATTCGAACTGGGCGACCCGCCGAAGAACATCGCCAAGCGCCTGCAGAAGGACGGCATCGTCGAGCGCTTCAACCAGAAGTCGGGCATCTTCACCCTGCAGCGCATGAGCAACAACGACTGCCTGTACCTGGACCGCAAGAGCCGCCTGTGCACCATCTACGACAAGCGCCCGGATACCTGCCGCAACCACCCGCGCGTAGGCCCGCGGCCTGGGTATTGCGCGTACAAGCCAAAGCCCGCGACGTTCTAAACCGCCTGTGGGAGCTGGCTTGCCAGCTAGCTTTTTGGGCATCAACAGCTCGCTGGCAAGCCAGCTCCCACATAAGCGTGTTGCGACTACAGATTTGTAAAGACATAAAAAAACGCCCCCGGCCTTTCGACCGGGGGCGTTTTTCATTCAGCGAAAGCTAGATCAAGCCTTGGCTTTCTTGGCAGCGCGGGTACGCTCGCTTTCGTCCAGGATCTTCTTGCGAAGACGGATGGACTTAGGAGTGACTTCGCACAGCTCGTCTTCCTGGATGTATTCCAGGGCCTGTTCCAGGGTGAAGCGAACAGGTGGAACCAGGGCGATGGTTTCGTCTTTACCCGAAGCACGCATGTTGTCGAGCTTCTTGCCCTTGGTAGGGTTCACGCCCAGGTCGTTGTCGCGGCTGTTCTGGCCGACGATTTGACCGTTGTAGATCTCCTGGCCGTGTTCCACGAACAGCTTGCCACGAGCCTGCAGGGTTTCCAGCGAGTAGGTCAGAGCCTTGCCGGTTTCAACCGAAACCAGAACGCCGTTCGAACGGCCGGACATGTGGCCCGACTTGACGGTGTCGTAACGGTCGAAGATCGAGGTCAGGATGCCAGCACCGTTGGTCAGGGTCAGGAACTGGTTACGGAAACCAATCAGGCCGCGAGCAGGGATGTTGTATTCCAGACGAACACGGCCCTTGCCATCCGGCACCATGTTGGTCAGGTCGCCTTTACGCAGGCCCATCTCTTCCATGACCTTGCCCTGAGCTTCTTCAGGGATGTCGATGGTCACGTTTTCGAACGGCTCTTGCTTGACGCCGTCGACTTCACGAATGATCACTTCCGGACGGCCCAGGGCCAGCTCGAAGCCTTCGCGACGCATGGTTTCGATCAGTACCGACAGGTGCAGCTCACCACGGCCCGACACCTTGAACTTGTCAGCCGAGTCGCCTTCTTCAACGCGCAGTGCAACGTTGTACAGCAGCTCTTTGTCCAGACGGTCCTTGATGTTACGCGAGGTCACGAACTTGCCTTCTTTACCGCAGAATGGCGAGTCGTTTACCTGGAAGGTCATGGAAACGGTTGGCTCGTCGACGGTCAGCGGCTTCATGGCTTCGACGGTCAGTGGGTCGCACAGGGTGTCGGAGATGAACAGCTCGTCGAAACCGCTGATGCAGACGATGTCGCCGGCAGCGGCTTCTTCTACGTCGATGCGGTGCAGGCCGTGGTGACCCATCAGCTTCAGGATACGACCGTTGCGGCGCTTGCCGTCGGCGCTGATAGCCACAACCGGGGTGTTAGGCTTGACGCGACCGCGAGCGATACGGCCAACACCGATGACGCCCAGGAAGCTGTTGTAGTCCAGAGCCGAGATCTGCATCTGGAACGCGCCGTCACGGTCAACGGCTGGAGCTGGCACGTGATCCACGACCGCCTGGTACAGCGGGGTCATGTCTTCGGCCATGTCGGTGTGGTCCAGGCCGGCGATGCCGTTGATGGCCGAGGCGTAGACGACTTTGAAGTCCAGCTGTTCGTCGGTGGCACCCAGGTTGTCGAACAGATCGAAGATCTGGTCCAGAACCCAATCAGGACGCGCGCCCGGACGGTCGATCTTGTTGATCACGACGATCGGCTTCAGACCGGCTTCGAAGGCCTTCTTGGTCACGAAGCGAGTTTGCGGCATAGGGCCGTCTTGAGCGTCAACCAGCAGCAGAACGGAGTCGACCATCGACATAACGCGTTCTACTTCACCGCCGAAGTCGGCGTGGCCGGGGGTGTCGACGATGTTGATGTGGTAGCCATTCCAGTTGATGGCGGTGTTCTTCGCCAGAATGGTAATACCGCGCTCTTTCTCCTGGTCGTTGGAGTCCATCACGCGCTCGTCGTTGAGCTCGTTGCGCTCCAGGGTGCCCGATTGACGCAGCAGTTTGTCTACCAGGGTGGTTTTACCATGGTCAACGTGAGCGATGATGGCGATGTTACGTAGATTTTCGATCACTTGTGTATCTCGATCAGAGGATTCGGTGTGCTGACAGGTTGTGACAGCGATTTGACTTAGAGTCCCGCAAAGCCGTTACAGCTTTACGGTGGCGTCGGGGGGCCGGTGACGCAGGCCACAGGCAAACAGCCCCGGGCGCTTAGCTCGGTCGATAAACGCGCACATTGGCATGTCCCTCACTGAGCAAGTGGTGGGCATGCAGGCGACTCATCACGCCTTTGTCGCAATACAGCAGGTACTGACGGGTGGGGTCCAGTTCCTTGAAACGGCTGTTCAGTGCATAGAACGGCAGTGCCTTGACCTCGATGCCTTCGAGTTCAAGGGGCTCGTCTTCCTGGGCGTCCGGATGCCGAATGTCGATGATCACCTGCCCGGCCAGGGCCTGGGCGACTTCCTCGATTTCGATGTCCTGGCCCAATTCATCGATCACATTGTCGATGGAAACGAGCTTGGCGCGTTCCAGGGCCCGCTCCAGCACGGCCATGTCGAACTGCTGTTCTTCATAGGCGACGCGGTGGGGCTTGGCCTTGGTGGTGGGGTTGACCGAAATCACCCCGCAATATTCAGGCATGTGCTTGGCGAAGTCGGCGGTGCCGATTTCGTTGGCCTGGTCAATGATGTCCTGCTTATGGCTGGCAAGCAATGGACGCAGCAGCAGCTTGTCGGTTGCCGCACTGATCACCGAGAGGTTCGGAAGCGTCTGGCTCGACACTTGCGAGATGGCCTCGCCGGTTACCAGGGCATCAATTTGCAGACGATCGGCCATGCGGCTGGCGGCGCGCAGCATCATGCGCTTGAGAATCACGCCCATGTGGCTGTTGTCGACCTTGCCCAACAGCTCGCCCACCACTTCCTCGAACGGGATGCTGATGAACAGCACGCGCTGGGAGCTACCGTATTTTTTCCACAGGAAGTGCGCGACTTCCATCACGCCCAGCTCGTGGGCACGGCCGCCCAGGTTGAAGAAGCAGAAGTGGGTCATCAGGCCGCGGCGCATCATCTGGTAGGCGGCCACGGTGGAGTCGAAGCCACCGGACATCAGTACCAAGGTCTGCTCCAGCGAGCCCAGCGGGTAGCCGCCGATGCCCTGGTGCTGGCTGTGGATGATGAACACGCGCTTGTCGCGGATCTCCAGGCGCACTTCCACGTCCGGGGTGCGCAGCTCGATGCCGGCGGCGCCGCACTGCTGGCGCAATTGGCTGCCAACGTAACGGTCCACATCCATGGAACTGAAGGTGTGCTTGCCGGCGCGCTTGCAGCGCACGGCGAACATCTTGCCCGCCAGCAGGTGGCCGAAGTGCTGCTTGCACTGGGCGACCAGGTCGTCCATGTCGCCCAGTGGGTATTCATCCACCTGGAGGAAATGGGTGATACCGGGCACGCACTTGAGGCGCTCGATCATCTCGCGCTGGATTTTCGCATCTTCGATGCGGGTGACAACGGTGAGGTTGTCCCACACGCCATCCACCACCAGCTTCGGGTCCAGTTCACGGAGCACGACGCGGATGTTCTTGGCGAGCTGGCGAATGAAGTTCTTCCGAACGGGCCGGCTCTTGATGGTGATTTCTGGGAAGACTTTTACGATTAGTTTCATGAAAAACAGCGCGCGAGGTGCCAGCCGAAAAAGGGGGGGCAGGATTATAGCGGAAATTGCTCAGCTTTTAACCAGTTATCGTACAGAAGGTTTTCAGTGCACCTTTATGGTGCCTTAAGGATTGCTAGCGCTTCAAAACAGTGCGGCAAATCGGCGCATTTTGCCGAAAACAGGCCGAAATGCTTGGGTTTGGGGCAAAAAACCCATCTCGGGGCACTGGCATGCAAATTGCTCCCTTGTGAGGCAGGTTGCCTTGGCAGACTATTCGCGCCCGGCATCACCCAAATTACAGGGCTAACCACTACCAGCCCTTATTCACCCCGGAGGACAACATGTCGAAGTCGGTTCAACTCATCAAAGATCATGACGTCAAGTGGATTGATCTGCGCTTCACGGACACCAAGGGCACCCAGCACCACGTCACCATGCCAGCCCGTGACGCGCTGGAAGACGACTTCTTCGAAGTCGGCAAGATGTTCGACGGTTCCTCCATCGCTGGCTGGAAAGGCATCGAAGCCTCCGACATGATCCTGCTGCCGGACGACGAAACTGCCGTCCTGGACCCGTTCACCGAAGAGCCGACCCTGATCCTGGTCTGCGACATCATCGAACCTTCGACCATGCAAGGCTACGATCGCGACCCGCGCGCCATCGCCCACCGCGCCGAAGAATACCTGAAGTCGACCGGTATCGGTGACACCGTGTTCGCCGGCCCAGAGCCAGAGTTCTTCATCTTCGACGAAGTGAAGTTCAAGTCCGACATCTCCGGTTCCATGTTCAAGATCTACTCGGAACAAGGTTCGTGGATGTCCGACCAGGACGTGGAAGGCGGCAACAAGGGCCACCGTCCAGGCGTGAAAGGCGGCTACTTCCCAGTTCCTCCGTTCGACCACGACCACGAAATCCGTACCGCCATGTGCAACGCACTGGAAGAGATGGGCCAGGTCGTTGAAGTTCACCACCACGAAGTGGCAACTGCTGGCCAGAACGAAATCGGCGTCAAGTTCAACACCCTGGTGAAGAAGGCCGACGAAGTCCAGACCCTGAAGTACGTTGTGCACAACGTTGCCGACGCTTACGGCCGTACCGCTACCTTCATGCCTAAGCCACTGTACGGCGACAACGGCTCGGGTATGCACGTACACATGTCCATCGCCAAAGATGGCAAGAACACCTTCGCTGGCGAAGGCTATGCCGGCCTGTCCGACACCGCCCTGTACTTCATCGGCGGTATCATCAAGCACGGTAAGGCCCTGAACGGCTTCACCAACCCGGCGACCAACTCGTACAAGCGTCTGGTCCCAGGCTTCGAAGCTCCAGTAATGCTGGCCTACTCGGCTCGCAACCGTTCGGCTTCGATCCGTATTCCTTACGTCAACAGCCCGCGCGGCCGTCGTATCGAAGCACGCTTCCCGGATCCGGCTGCCAACCCATACCTGGCCTTCGCAGCACTGCTGATGGCCGGCCTGGACGGTATCCAGAACAAGATCCACCCTGGCGACGCCGCTGACAAAAACCTGTACGACCTGCCGCCTGAAGAGGCGAAAGAGATCCCACAAGTTTGCGGCAGCCTGAAAGAAGCCCTGGAAGAGCTGGACAAAGGTCGTGCGTTCCTGACCAAAGGCGGCGTTTTCAGCGACGACTTCATCGACGCTTACATCGCCCTGAAAAGCGAAGAGGAAATCAAGGTGCGCACCTTCGTGCACCCACTGGAATACGAGCTGTACTACAGCTGCTAATCCGGTGACGTTGGCGCAAGCCGCGTGATTTGAAAAAGGCCTCCTTCGGGAGGCCTTTTTTATGCCTGCTGCAGAGCCATGTCCTACACCGTCTTGCTACTCATCCTTCATCTCAATCCGCCTCCTGCCGACATTCTCGATCACGCCCCGCCGATAGGCTTCACCTCTCCTTTCGCGCAAGGCAAACCCTCATGAAACCGAGACACCTGCTGATCGCCGCCCTCGCCTGCCTACCCACCCTGGGCATGGCGGTGGAAAAACAGATCCTGCTGCAAAGCACCACGTCCTGGGACGGTACACCTTACCAGGCCTATCCCCAGGGCAAGCCAGAACTGACCCTGCTCAAGCTGCGCATCCCCGCCAATACTGTGCTGGATTGGCACAGCCATGCCATGCCTAACGCAGGTTACCTGCTGTCCGGCGAGCTGATCGTCGAAACCCAGGACACCGGCAAGACGGTAACCGTCCGGCCAGGTGATGCGATGGCCGAGTTGATCGGCACCCAGCACCGCGGCCGTACCGGTGCGCTGCCAGCAGAATTGATCGTTTTCTACGCCGGCAGCCCAGGCATGCCACTTGCCCAATAGGATTGGCTGTTAGAATCATCCGCTGCCGTTCGTCACCAATAACAACATGAGTACGACAATGCGTAGAACCCTGCTGCTCGCCGCCACCCTGTTCTCCAGCGCTGCCTTCGCCGCGCCGCCCGCCACCCTCGCGCCGCTGCTGGACAGCGTGCAACAACGCCTGGACATCGCCCCCAAGGTCGCCCTGACCAAATGGGACAACCACAAGCCGGTGCTCGACGCCCCGCGCGAGCGCGACGTGATCGCCGGCGCTGGCAAGCTGGCCGCCGAGTACAAGGTGGATGGCGCCCTGGCCGAACAGTTCTTCGCCGCGCAGATCGAGGCCAACAAGCTGGTGCAGTACGGCCTGCTGACCCAGTGGAACGCCAAGGGCGCCGCGCCTGATACGCCACGGGTAGACCTGGCCAAGGAGATCCGCCCGCAGCTGGACGTGCTGCAGAAGCAGCTGCTGGAGCGCCTGGCGGCGTTCGCGCCGGCGCGCAGCGACCCGCAATGCCCACGCTGGGTGGCCAGTGCCATCGAAGCGCGCAAGGCTGATGCGCTGCAGCGCACGGCGCTGGTGCGGGCCACCGGCGAGTTGTGCGCCAGCCCTTCCTGACGCGCCCGTAGCAGCGGCCGCAGGCCGCGTCACAGGCACCGCTGGATGACAGGCAAACCCCAGCGCCCTCGGACGCAGCCTTCGGCAGCTGCTACGTGAACCCGGCACGTTGCTACAAAGCCGAAACCATCCGTCGGCCATTCTGTTCTATGCTGGCACCTGGGCCGCGAGGCCGTTCCTTCCATGAACCGACAGGATGCGTTCATGCGCTCATGCCTTATCTGGGTACTGATGCTGATGGCGTTGCCCGCTTTCGCGCAGATCTACAAATACACCGACGCCGAAGGCAACACCGCCTACTCCAACCAGCCGCCCGACGGCACCCGCTCGCAGACCGTGGAACTGCCACCGCTCAACAGCGTGGAACCGCAGGCCCCCATTGCGCCCATGGTGCCGGTGCCGCGCAGCCCTCGCAGCAACCAGCCCCAGCAGGCCTACAACACCTTGCAGCTCACCGACATCCCCAGCGACGAAGCGCTGCGCGCCAACAACGGCACCTTCACCGTGGGCGTGCTGATCGACCCGCGCCTGCGCGACATCCACCGCTTGCGCCTGCTGCTCGACGACCAGCCCTACGGCCAGCCCACCAACGTGCCACGCCTGCAACTGGTGAACATCGACCGCGGCGACCACAGCCTGGCCGTGCAAGTGCTGTTCAATGACAAGGTGGTGCAGCAAAGCCCCACGGTCACCTTCACCCTGCAGCGCTACCACCTGCCACCCGCCGGAAAACGCCCATGAACCGCCTGCTGTCGGGCCTTGCATTGCTGGTGCTGAGCGCATCGGCCATGGCCCAGGTCTACACCTATATCGATGCCCAGGGTAACCGCGTCTACACCGACAAGCCCCACGCCAACGCCACCGTGGTGGACGTGCGGCCCAGCAACAGCATGAGCGCCACCCCGGTGCTGCCCACCCCGGCGCGCAAGCTGGCCAGGAAGCAGCCCGTGAGCCACTACGACATGCTGCGTATCCTCATTCCGGAACCGGACGCCAGCATCCATGACGCTTCCGGCAACATGATCGTGACCATCACCAGCGACCCGCCGCTGATGGCTAACCACGGCTACCGCCTGCTGATGGACGGCAACGTGGTCGCCGGCCCCGCGGTAAGCCCGGTGTTCGCGCTGAAGAACGTCGACCGCGGCACGCACCAGCTTGCAGCGGAGATCATCGACAACCATGAAACCGTGATCGAACGCACCCCGGCCCAGCCGTTCCACATGCAACGCATCTCGCTGATCCAGAAGCGCCGCAACAACCCCTGCAAGACCGAGGACTACGGCGTGCGCCCCGAATGCCCGCTCGCCGACAAGCCCGCCGACGACGAAGACAGCGAATGACACATCCAGCCGCTATAGTTTCCGCATCCGCTCTATTTTGGTGCGAATAGAACCGGTAAAGTCGGAC
Organism: Pseudomonas imperatae; assembly: GCF_057128625.1. NCBI lineage: Bacteria > Pseudomonadati > Pseudomonadota > Gammaproteobacteria > Pseudomonadales > Pseudomonadaceae > Pseudomonas > Pseudomonas imperatae. The sequence goes on from NZ_JBSKHP010000003.1 coordinate 328,667, forward strand.
GAACATCCCATTTTGGGTCAATCCTGAACGAGACCCTGCCCGCTGCGTCATTTAATGAGCAGTGAAAGCGCCATTTTCCGCCGGCCGCGCTTCTTTTCGGAGCTTTGGTTTAGTTCTTGCATTTTAAGGTGTATCAGCGGATTACCAGCCCGCGCCGCCAAGGACCCGCGCTCCTGCGGCAATGGGCCAAAAGAGGTCAACGACAGCTAATGACCATCAGTGATGCACTGCACCGACTGCTTCTGGACAACCTGACCACTGCCACCATCCTGCTCAACGCCGAGCTGCGCCTGGAGTACATGAACCCGGCCGCGGAAATGCTCCTGGCCATCAGCGGCCAGCGCAGCCATGGGCAGTTCATCAGCGAGCTGTTCACCGAGTCGGCCGAGGCCCTCAACTCCCTGCGCCAGGCCGTGGAACAGGCCCACCCGTTCACCAAGCGCGAGGCCATGCTCACCGCGCTCACCGGCCAGACCCTGACCGTGGACTACGCGGTAACGCCGATTCTCAACAACGGCCAGACCCTGCTGCTGCTCGAAGTGCACCCCCGTGACCGGCTGCTGCGCATCACCAAGGAAGAGGCCCAGCTGTCCAAGCAGGAAACCACCAAGATGCTGGTGCGCGGCCTGGCCCACGAGATCAAGAACCCGCTGGGCGGCATCCGTGGCGCCGCGCAGCTGCTGGCCCGGGAGCTGCCCGAGGAGAGCCTGAAGGACTACACCAATGTCATCATTGAAGAGGCCGACCGCCTGCGCAACCTGGTGGACCGCATGCTCGGTTCCAACAAGCTGCCGTCGCTGGCCATGACCAACGTGCACGAGGTGCTGGAGCGCGTGTCCAGCCTGGTGGAAGCAGAAGCCCAGGGCGGCATCACCCTGGTGCGCGACTACGACCCCAGCATTCCCGACGTATTGATCGACCGCGAGCAGATGATCCAGGCCGTGCTCAATATCGTGCGCAACGCCATGCAGGCCATCAGCGGCCAGAACGAGTTGCGCCTGGGCCGCATCAGCCTGCGCACGCGCACCATGCGCCAGTTCACCATTGGCCACACCCGCCACCGGCTGGTGACCAAAATCGAAATTACCGACAACGGACCCGGTATACCGGCCGAGCTCCAGGAGACCATCTTCTACCCGATGGTCAGCGGGCGCCCGGACGGTACAGGCCTTGGCCTTGCCATTACCCAGAACATCATCAGCCAGCACCAGGGGCTGATCGAGTGTGAAAGCCACCCCGGCCACACCACTTTCTCGATCTTCCTGCCGCTGGAACAAGGAGCCGCTTCGTCATGAGTCGTAGTGAAACTGTCTGGATCGTCGATGACGACCGTTCCATCCGTTGGGTGCTGGAAAAGGCCTTGCAGCAGGAAGGCATGACCACCCAGAGCTTCGACAGTGCCGATGGCGTCATGAGCCGCCTGGCCCGCCAGCAGCCGGACGTGATCATCTCCGACATCCGCATGCCCGGCGCCAGTGGCCTGGACCTGCTGGCGCGCATCCGCGAATCGCACCCGCGCCTGCCGGTCATCATCATGACCGCCCATTCGGACCTGGACAGCGCCGTGGCGTCGTACCAGGGCGGTGCGTTCGAATACCTGCCCAAGCCGTTCGACGTGGACGAGGCCGTGGCCCTGGTCAAGCGCGCCAACCAGCACGCCCAGGAGCAACAAGGCCTGACCGAAGTGCCGACGCTGACCCGCACGCCGGAAATCATCGGCGAAGCGCCGGCCATGCAGGAAGTCTTCCGCGCCATCGGCCGCCTCAGCCATTCCAACATCACCGTGCTGATCAACGGTGAGTCGGGTACCGGTAAAGAGCTGGTCGCCCACGCCCTGCACCGTCACAGCCCGCGCGCGGCGTCGCCGTTCATTGCCCTGAACATGGCCGCCATTCCCAAGGACCTGATGGAGTCCGAGCTGTTCGGCCATGAGAAAGGCGCGTTCACCGGTGCTGCCAACCTGCGCCGCGGCCGCTTCGAGCAGGCCGACGGCGGCACGCTGTTCCTCGACGAGATCGGCGACATGCCGGCCGACACCCAGACCCGCCTGCTGCGCGTGCTGGCCGACGGCGAGTTCTACCGCGTGGGCGGCCACACCCCGGTGAAGGTCGACGTGCGCATCATCGCCGCCACCCACCAGAACCTGGAAACCCTGGTGCACGCCGGCAAGTTCCGCGAGGACTTGTTCCACCGCCTGAATGTGATCCGCATCCACATTCCGCGCCTGTCGGACCGCCGTGAAGACATCCCGACCCTGGCCAAGCACTTCCTCAGCCGCGCCGCCCAGGAGCTGGCCGTGGAGCCCAAGCTGCTGAAGGCCGAGACCGAGGAATACCTGAAGAACCTGCCGTGGCCCGGCAACGTGCGCCAGCTGGAGAACACCTGCCGCTGGATCACCGTGATGGCCTCGGGCCGTGAAGTGCACATCGGCGACCTGCCACCCGAGCTGCTGAGCCTGCCGCAGGACGCAGCGCCGGTGACCAACTGGGAGCAGGCCCTGCGCCAATGGGCCGACCAGGCCCTGGCCCGTGGCCAGTCCAGCCTGCTGGACAGCGCCGTGCCGAGCTTCGAGCGCATCATGATCGAGACCGCCCTCAAGCACACCGCCGGCCGCCGCCGCGACGCCGCCGTGCTGCTGGGCTGGGGCCGCAACACCTTGACCCGCAAGATCAAGGAACTGGGCATGAAGGTGGATGGCGGCGACGAAGACGAAGGCGACGACGCCTGACCCACCCCGTTACACCAAAAAAAACCGCCAGCGACCCTGGCGGTTTTTTTTTACCCGTAGCAGCTGCCGAAGGCGGCGTCCCCAGCCAACCCGGTATTGCGCCCGGACGCAGCCTTCGGCAGCTGCTACGGGGTTGTGCATGGTGGCCCTGGCGTGCACCGCCGCAAGGCGTTTTTGCCCTTGGATCCAGCAAAAATGGCCTGAAAAATACCTCGGCAAAAATTGCCATTCATCGCCAAACCCGCGAAATACAAGGCTTGCGGCCGTCGGATCACAAATTCGCAACATCATGAGCGCATTTTTTCAAAAGCTGGCACGCGCTCTGCAATGTAGTAAGTGCAGGAACAGAAACACACGCCCAGTTTTGGGGTCCTTGGTACAGGCAGGCCGGGGAACCCTTCTTTACAGCCGGGACGCGCAGCACTCGACGAGGGTTGCGGTCCCACACCCGTTTTGGGGACCTTGGTACAGGCAGGCCGGGGATTCCCCTTCTTTACAACGGGGCGCGCAGCACTCGACGAGCGTTGCGCACCCCTCCCGTTTTGGGGACCTTGGTACAGGCAGGCCGGGGATTCCCTCTTTTATTCCTCCCGGAGGCTGAGCTTCAGCCTCCAGCGCCCATCCTCTTCTTCCCCACTGATATCACCGTGCAAGGGCCGCGCCGCCACCACGTTCAACAACAGGCCGTTCTCGCCTGGCTGGGTGCGCCAGTTGGCCTTCTTGCCGTTGATATCCACCTGGCCGTTGCGAGTCAGGCCGTGGGCCTCGAATTGCACCACCAGCGCCCCGTCCACCGTGGTGGTCTGCACCTTGGGTTCGCCCGTGAACCAGAACACCAGCGCCGCCGGTTGTGGCTCGATTTTCACCAGTTCCAGCACTTCGGGGTTGGTGAGCTTGCCGATCATCAGCCCCACCATCAGGCCGATGATCGCCAAGGAGAACATCACCCGCGGGAACAGGCTCGGACGCGGGTCCGGTTCAGGGGTAGAATGCTGCCCGTCTTTCAGTTCGGAGCCGTGCATGTTTCACGTCATCCTTTTTCAACCAGAGATACCGCCCAATACAGGCAACATTATACGGCTGTGCGCCAACAGTGGCTGCCACCTGCACTTGATCGAACCGATCGGCTTCGAGCTCGATGACAAGCGCCTGCGCCGCGCCGGCCTGGACTACCACGAGTACGCCACGCTCAAGCGCCACGCCGACCTTGCCAGCTGCCTGGAAAGCCTGGGCAACCCGCGGCTGTTCGCGTTCACCACCAAGGGCTCCAAGCCGTTCCACGAGGTGAGCTTCGCCGACGGCGACGCCTTCCTGTTCGGCCCGGAAAGCCGCGGCCTGCCGCCCGAGGTGCTGGACCCGCTGGGCAGCGACCAACGCCTGCGCCTGCCGATGCGTGAAGGCTGCCGCAGCCTGAACCTGTCGAACACCGTGGCCATCGCGGTGTACGAGGCGTGGCGCCAGTTGGGCTTCGCCTGACCTTGTAGCCACAAAAAAGCGCCCCGAGGGGCGCTTTTTCGTTGCGGCAAGCCTTACTGCAGCGAAGGCTTCGGCGCGTCGCCGGCTTCCTGCATGCGTTGCAGCTCTTGCGCGTACAGGGCGTCGAAGTTGACCGGGGCCAGCATCAGCGCCGGGAACGAGCCACGGACAACCAGGCTGTCCAGGGTTTCGCGCGCGTACGGGAACAGGATGTTCGGGCAGAAGGCACCCAGGGTGTGGCTCAGGGAGGCGTCGTCCAGGTTCTTGATCAGGAAGATACCGGCCTGCTGCACTTCAGCGATGAAGGCCACTTCCTCGCCGTTCTTGACGGTGACCGACAGGGTCAGCACGACCTCGTGGAAACCTTCTTCCAGCGCCTTCTGGCGAGTGTTCAGGTCCAGGGCAACGCTTGGCTCCCACTGCTGGCGGAAGATGGCCGGGCTTTTCGGCGCTTCGAACGACAGGTCACGCACGTAGATGCGCTGCAGGGAGAATTGCGGGGCGTTGGCTTCGTCGTTTGCCGCGCCGTTGTTCGGTTGATCAGTCATCGCAGATCCTTCTTACATTAAGGTCGTAACGTGGTTTGAATTCAGGCCTTGAGCAGCGCGTCGAGCTTGCCGGCGCGCTCCAGTGCGTACAGGTCGTCACAGCCGCCGACGTGCTGCTCGCCGATCCAGATTTGCGGGACCGAGGTGCGCCCGGCCTTCTGGGCCATGGCGGCGCGCACTTGTGGCTGGCCGTCGACGCGGATTTCTTCGAAGGCAACGCCCTTGCTTTCCAGCAGGGCCTTGGCCCGCATGCAGTAGGGGCACCAATCGCTGGAGTAGACGACGACGTGGCTCATTTCACTTTACCAGTGGAAGATTGTCAGCGCGCCAGCTGGAAACACCACCTGACAGTTTGGCCGCGGTATAGCCTGCCTTCAGCAGCTCGCGCGCGGTAGTACCGGCGTGCTGGCCCAGGCTGTCGACGATGATCAGGGTCTTGCCCTTGTGCTTTTCCAGCTCGGCCATGCGCGAGGCCAGCTTGTCCTGGGGAATGTTCAGGGCGCCGACGATGTGGCCGCTGGCGTAGTCTTTCTTGGCGCGGATGTCGATGACCACGGCCTGCTCGGCATTGACCAGTGCAGTCAGTTCACGCGGGCTCAGGCTCTTGCCGCCACGGCTGGCTTCCAGCGCAAGCAGCATGATCAGCAGGATGGCGAAAGCGCCGACGAGCAGATAGTGATTTGTGGCGAATTGAAGCAGGTGATCGGCCATCAGCAGGTTCCAGGGCGTTAAAATGTCGGCCAGTATACACAGCCGTCAAAGTCGGCCAAAGCCCGCCGGGCGCAACCTTCACGGAACCGCCGGCGCAAGGGCCTTGTCTGTGCTTCATAAGTGCGATTGATGAAGGTTATTCGCAAGCCTTGGCGTCTATGCCCTAAAATACGCTTCTCCTTTTCCATCTGACATAGCCGCGAGTGGATCTATGACAACCACGCCTAAACCTTTGGTCCTGATCATCCTGGATGGTTTCGGTCACAGCGAAAGCCACGAATACAATGCTGTCTATTCGGCGAAGAAGCCCACGCTGGACCGCCTGACCCAGACCATGCCCAATGGCCTGATCTCCGGTTCAGGCATGGACGTGGGCCTGCCCGACGGTCAGATGGGCAACTCCGAGGTCGGCCACATGAACCTGGGCGCCGGCCGCGTGGTGTATCAGGACTTCACCCGCGTGACCAAGGCCATTCGTGACGGCGAGTTCTTCGAGAACCCGACCATCTGCGCCGCCGTGGACAAGGCCGTGGGCGCGGGCAAGGCCGTGCACATCCTGGGCCTGCTGTCGGACGGCGGCGTGCACAGCCACCAGGACCACATCGTGGCCATGGCCGAGCTGGCCGCCCAGCGTGGCGCCGAGAAGATCTACCTGCACGCCTTCCTCGACGGCCGCGACACCCCGCCCAAAAGCGCCGAGGCGCCGCTGGAGCTGATGGACAAGACCTTCGCCCGCCTGGGCAAGGGCCGCACGGCCACCATTATCGGCCGCTACTTCGCCATGGACCGCGACAACCGCTGGGACCGCGTCAGCGCGGCCTATGAGCTGATTGTCGACGGCACCAGCGAATTCACCGCCGCCACCGCCGTGGACGGCCTCAACGCTGCCTACGAGCGCGGCGAGAACGACGAATTCGTCAAGGCCACGCGCATTGGCGACCAGGTGCAGGTGGAAGACGGCGACGCCGTGGTGTTCATGAACTTCCGCGCCGACCGCGCCCGGGAAATCACCCGCGTGTTCGTCGAAGACAACTTCGCCGACTTCCCGCGCAAGCGCCAGCCCAAGCTGGCCGGCTTCGTGGGCCTGACCCAGTACTCGGTGAAAATCCCCGCCCCGGCCGCCTTCGCCGCCGGCAGCCTGCACAACGTGCTGGGCGAGTACCTGGCCAACAACGGCAAGACCCAGCTGCGCATCGCCGAGACCGAGAAGTACGCCCACGTGACCTTCTTCTTCTCCGGCGGCCGCGAAGAGCCGTTCCCCGGCGAAGAACGCATCCTGATCCCGTCGCCAAAGGTCGCCACCTATGACCTGCAGCCGGAAATGAGCGCCCCCGAGGTTACCGACAAGATCGTCGACGCCATCGAGCACCAGCGCTTCGACGTGATCGTGGTCAACTACGCCAACGGCGACATGGTCGGCCACAGCGGCATCATGGAAGCCGCGGTGAAGGCCGTGGAATGCCTGGACACCTGCGTGGGCCGCATCGTCGAAGCCCTGGACAAGGTGGGCGGCGAAGCGCTGATCACCGCCGACCACGGCAACTGCGAGCAGATGGAAGACGAGTCCACCGGCCAGGCACACACCGCGCACACCACGGAGCCTGTGCCGTTCATCTACGTCGGCAAGCGCAAGGTCCACGTGCGCGAAGGCGGCGTGCTGGCCGACGTGGCGCCGACCATGCTGCACCTGCTGAACATGGCCAAGCCTGAGGAAATGACTGGCCACTCGATTCTGGTAGACGACTAAGCTCACTGCGCGGGGGCCGGTGCCAGCGCCCTGCCCCCCGCGCCCTGGATGAAACGTCCGGCAGTTGCCGCACGGACGTTTTTTTTGCAAGCCGCGGCGGGCATACTAGGCCCGTCTCCACACTGGTATCGCCCACCCCCATGCTTCGTGCACTGATAGCCCTAGCCCTAGCCGGCCTGCTGAGTACGGCCTACGCCGACGACCGTGAGCAAACCCAACAGCAGTTGGACGCCACCAAGCAGGACATCGCCGAGCTGAAAAAACAACTCAGCCAGGTACAGGAACAAAAGAACGGCGTGCAGAAAGACCTGCGCGGAACTGAAACGCAGATGGGCAAGCTGGAGAAGCAGGTGGAGGCCCTGCAAACGGAACTAAAAAAGACCCAAGGCGAGCTGGATCGCCTAGCCCAGCAAAAAGATCAACTCCAGCAAAGCAAGACTGAACAACAGCGCCTGATCGCCATCCAGGCCCGCGCTGCCTACCAGGGCGGCCGCCAGGAATACCTCAAGCTGTTGCTCAACCAGCAGAATCCGGAGAAATTCGCCCGGACGCTGACCTATTACGACTACATGAGCACCGCGCGCATGGCGCAGCTCAAGCAGTTCAACGAGACCCTGCGCCAGCTGGCCAATGTCGAACAGGACATCGCCGGCCAGCAGGCAGCGTTGCTGGCCCAGCAAAGCAGCCTGGACAGCCAGCGCCAGGACCTGGACAAGGTCCGCAAGGAGCGCCAGGCCGCCCTGGCCAAGCTCAACGACAGCTACAAGCAGCAGGACCAGAAGCTTTCCGCGCGCCAGCAGGACCAGGAAGACCTGGCCAAGGTGCTCAAGACCATCGAGGAAACCCTGGCCCGCCAGGCCCGCGAAGCCGAGGAAGCGCGGCAGAAAGCCCTGCTGGCGGCCCAGGAGGCCGAGAAGCAGCGCCAGCGTGAAAACGCCCAGGCCAAGGCCGATGACGCGCCAAAACGTGCCAAAACCACGCCGGGTGCACTAGTCTCCAGTGGCGGCGCCAGCTACGGCGGGCCGTTTGCTGCAGGCCGGGGCAAACTTCCGTGGCCTGTCGATGGTCGATTGTTGGCACGCTTTGGTGAAACTCGCGGTGATGACGCCCGCACCAAGTGGGATGGTGTCATGATCAGCGCACCGGCCGGCACCCAGGTGCATGCCGTGCATGGCGGCCGCGTGGTGTTCGCCGATTGGCTGCGCGGTGCCGGGCTGCTGGTGATTCTCGACCACGGCGATGGCTACCTGACGTTGTACGGGCATAACCAGAGCCTGCTCAAGGGCGCCGGGGATGTCGTGAAGGCCGGCGAGGCTATCTCGACGGTTGGCAATAGTGGTGGGCAGGACACCTCGGCATTGTATTTTGCCGTTCGCCAGCAAGGTCGCCCCAGCGATCCTTCGCAATGGTGCCGCGGCTGAAGTCGGCACCACAACAAGGGCGTCAAGGCCGTCGTGAATGACGGCGCGCCAATGCCCCGAAAGGCGCAAAACCAGAATCAGGAGTTCGTTCGTCATGCTGCACTTGCCCCGCCTTACCTCGCTGGCCCTGACGATCGCCGTGGTGATCGGCGCCCCCCTCGCCCGTGCGGCGGAGCCTGCGCACCTGGCCGCCACCACCACGACCGCCCCGGCACCCGCCGCGGCCGCCGCCGACCCGGCCAAGGCACCGCTGCCGCTGGACGAGTTGCGCACCTTCGCCGAGGTGATGGACCGCATCAAGGCCGCCTACGTGGAGCCGGTGGACGACAAGACCCTGCTGGAAAACGCCATCAAGGGCATGCTCAGCAACCTTGACCCGCACTCCGCCTACCTGGGCCCGGAAGACTTCCAGGAGCTGCAGGAAAGCACCAGCGGCGAATTCGGCGGCCTGGGCATCGAAGTGGGCGCGGAAGACGGCGTGATCAAGGTGGTCTCGCCCATCGACGACACCCCGGCCACCCGCGCCGGCATCGAGGCCGGCGACCTGATCGTGAAGATCAACGGCCAGCCTACCCGCGGCCAGTCCATGACCGAGGCCGTGGACAAGATGCGCGGCAAGATCGGCGAGAAAATCACCCTGACCCTGGTGCGCAACGGCGGCAACCCGTTCGACGTGACCCTGGCCCGAGCGGTCATCCAGGTCAAGAGCGTGAAGGCGCAGCTGCTGGAAGACGGCTACGGCTACATCCGCATCACCCAATTCCAGGTCAAGACCGGCGAGGAAGTCTCCAAGGCCCTGGCCAAGCTGCGCAAGGACAACGGCAAGAAGCTCAACGGCCTGGTGCTGGACCTGCGCAACAACCCCGGCGGCGTGCTGCAGGCGGCCGTGGAAGTGGTGGACCACTTCATCAGCAGCGGCCTGATTGTGTACACCAAGGGCCGCATCGCCAACTCCGAACTGCGCTTCTCGGCCACCGGCCACGACGAAAGCGACGGCGTGCCGTTGGTGGTGCTGATCAACGGCGGCAGCGCCTCGGCCTCGGAAATCGTTGCCGGCGCCCTGCAGGACCACAAGCGTGGCGTGCTGATGGGCACCGACAGCTTCGGCAAGGGCTCGGTGCAGACCGTGCTGCCGCTCAACAATGACCGCGCGCTGAAGATCACCACGGCGCTGTACTACACGCCCAACGGCCGTTCCATTCAGGCCCAGGGCATCGTGCCTGACGTGACCGTGCGCCAGGGCAAGGTCACCAACGACACCGCCGACAACGAGAACTTCAAGGAAGCCGACCTGCAGGGTCACCTGGGCAACGGCAACGGCGGCAAGGATCGCCCGTCCGGCCAGGCGCCGATCGGCAAGCAGAAGGCCCGCCCGCAGGACGGCGACTTCCAGTTGAGCCAGGCGCTGTCGCTGCTCAAGGGCCTGAGCGTCACTCGTAACAAGTGATGCCTCTACGCGCTGTATTCCTCGCCCTGTTGTGCTGCCTGTCCGGCCTGGCCCACGCCACGCCGGGCAGCAGCGACGCCAAGCCCCGCAAGGCCTACTTCACGCTGATCATCGACGACCTGGGGCAGAACCTGCCGCGGGACCGTCGCGCCCTGGCGCTGCCAGGCCCGGTCACCCTGGCGGTGATGCCCGACACCCCGCACGCCGCCGACTTCGCCCGCGAGGCGCACAAGGCCGGCAAGACGGTGATCGTGCACATGCCCATGGACCCGGCCACCGGGCCGTTCGCCTGGCACCCCGACCTGCCCATGGACGAACTGCGCACGCGCCTGCAGGCGGCGCTCAAGGCCGTGCCCTACGCTGCCGGCATGAACAACCACGAAGGCAGCAAGATGACCTCGCAGCCCGAGGCCATGGCCATGCTCATGGGCGAGCTGCAGCAGCGCAACCTGTTCTTCGTCGACAGCCGCACCAGCGCCGCCACCGTGGCCGCGGCCAAGGCCCAGGAGATCGGCCTGGCGCACGTGTCGCGGGACGTGTTCCTGGATGACGTGCGCACCCCCGAGGCCGTGGCCAAGCAGCTGCACACGGCCATTGCCCATGCGCAGAAGTTCGGCTCGGTGGTAGTGATCGGCCACCCTTACCCGGTGACCATGGACGTGCTGGCCCGCGAGCTGCCCGACCTCAAGGGCCAGGGCATCGACTGGATTCCGGTGCGGCAGATGATTGCCGTGCGCTCGAACCGGGCGATGCCGGCGCATGGCAAGGGGGGCACCTATACCCCGGCACCAGCGCCAGCGCCAGCACCCGCTCCAACACCCGTCCCGTAGCAGCAACTGTCTTGTGGGAGCTGGCTTGCCAGCGAGCTTTTAAGGCCCCAACAGCTCGCTGGCAAGCCAGCTCCCACAGGATGTAGCAGCTGCCGAAGGCTGCGTCCCGGGGCACCGCAATGATGGGCACGGACGCAGCCTTCGGCAGCTGCTACGGGGCGGGGTTAAAGGTAACGGGACATGATGTCGTCGACGATGCCTTCGCTGCGCATCTGGTCCAGCGCCTTCTGCAGGCGCGCCACCACCTCGTCCGGGGTGTCCTTGTTCAGCGCCAGGTACAGCTGCGCGCTGTTGAAGCGCAACACCGTCTTGAGCCCGCTCACCCCTTCCAGCCGCGCCAGGTAGCGCCCGGCCGGGTCACCGGTGGCCCACACGTCGATCTCGCCATCCAGCAGCTTCTGGGCGTTGTCCTGGTCACGTAGGGCGATCACCGGGTGCATGCCCTCGCGGGTCAGGGTCTCGGCGATAGCGTCGCCCTTGTACGCGCCTATCTTCAGGCGCCGGGCCTGGGCCAGGCTGTCGAGCTTGAGCTTGCTGTCGGCACGCGCCAGCAGAATCCAGTCGTCAGGCCCGATGGGGCCCACCCACTTGAACGCCTGCTCGCGCTCGGGCAGCCGCGCGGTGACGAACACGCCGTAGCCGGGGCTTTGCATGGTCAGCTTGTAGATGCGGTCCCAGGGGAAACGCAGGGTCATGCTGTAGGGGATTTCGGCGCGCTTGAACATCTCGCGCACCACGTCGGCGGCGATGCCCTGGATGTTCTCTTCCCGGGCGAAGTTCTTGCCGTTGGCGGCCATGTTGTACGGCGGGAAATTCTCGGTCAGCAGCACCATGGAGTAGTCGGCTGGCACCTCGGCGCGGGCGCCCAGGGCAAACGACAGGCTGACACTGGCGAGAAAGGCGAATGCAAAACGCTTCATGAGAGTCGAGCCCCAAATCCATGGCTGTCGAATACAACACTAAGGCAATTTGCCATTACCCACAAATCGTTAAACCTGTGGGAGCTGGCTTGCCAGCGAGCTGTTGGAGACCCCAAAAGCTCGCTGGCAAGCCAGCTCCCACAGCCTGTATCAGCGGACGACGATGCCCTGCTTGGCCATGAACGCCTTCGCTTCCGGCACGGTGTATTCGCCGAAGTGGAAGATGCTGGCCGCCAGCACGGCGCTGGCGTGGCCTTCGAGCACGCCGTCGGCCAGGTGCTGCAGGTTGCCGACGCCGCCCGAAGCGATCACCGGAATGCCCAGCGCGTCGCTGATGGCGCGGGTGACGCCCAGGTCGAAGCCGTTCTTCATGCCGTCCTGGTCCATGCTGGTCAGCAGGATCTCGCCGGCACCCAGGCCTTCCATCTTCATCGCCCACTCCACTGCGTCCAGGCCGGTAGGCTTGCGGCCGCCGTGGGTGAAGATCTCCCAGCGCGGGGTTTCGCCCGGGCCGGAGACCTTCTTGGCGTCGATGGCCACCACGATGCACTGGGAACCGAAGTGCTGCGCGGCTTCACCGACGAATTCGGGGTTGAACACCGCCGCCGTGTTGATCGACACCTTGTCGGCACCAGCGTTGAGCAGGTTGCGGATGTCCTGCACGGTGCGCACGCCACCGCCCACGGTCAGCGGGATGAACACCTGGCTGGCCATGCGCTCGACGGTGTGCAGGGTGGTATCACGGCCGTCGACGCTGGCGGTGATGTCCAGGAAGGTGATTTCGTCCGCGCCCTGCTCGTCGTAGCGACGGGCGATTTCCACCGGGTCACCGGCGTCGCGGATGTTCTCGAACTTCACGCCCTTGACCACGCGGCCGTTGTCCACGTCCAGGCAAGGGATGATGCGTTTGGCCAGCGCCATGGGTCAGTCCTCAGCCTTTGTAGGAATCGCAGAACGCCTGGGCTTCAGCGACGTCCAGGGTGCCTTCGTAGATGGCACGGCCAGTGATGGCGCCGATGATGCCAGGGGCCTTGGCGTCCAGCAGGGCCTTGATGTCACCCAGGTTGTGGATGCCGCCGGAGGCGATGACCGGGATCTTCGTGGCCGCGGCCAGGGCAGCGGTGAACGGCACGTTGCAGCCCTGCATCATGCCGTCCTTGGCGATGTCGGTGTAGACGATGGCGCTGACGCCGTCGGCTTCGAAGCGCTTGGCCAGGTCGATGACCTGCACGCTGCTCACTTCAGCCCAGCCGTCGGTGGCGACGAAACCATCCTTGGCGTCCAGGCCGACGATGACCTTGCCTGGGAAGGCCTTGCAGGCCTCGGCCACGAACTCGGGCTCTTTCACGGCCTTGGTGCCGATGATCACGTAGCTGACGCCGGCTTTCACGTAGTGCTCGATGGTCTCCAGCGAGCGGATGCCGCCGCCGATCTGGATCGGCAGGTTGGGGTAGCGCTTGGCGATGGCGGTGACCACTTCGCCGTTGACCGGCTGGCCTTCGAAGGCGCCGTTCAGGTCGACCAGATGCAGACGGCGGCAGCCGCCCTCCACCCACTTGGCAGCCATGCTCACCGGGTCATCGGAGAACACCGTGGAATCTTCCATGCGGCCCTGGCGCAGACGTACGCAGGCACCGTCTTTGAGATCGATAGCGGGGATAATCAGCATCTGGCAAACCTTCAATTCGATTTTTCAGCGATGCTCGAGATCAGTTTTTCTCGAGCGCCCACAGGTCGCTTTCAATGCTCTCGAAACGCTCCTTGAGGTGCGCCTGAACATCGAAAATCGCCCTGTTGTAATAGTGCGGAGCAATTTCACGGGTAAACAGCTCAAGAATCTCCGCCGCCTCGAACGACCCCAGGTCCAGTTCGAAACGGTCCTCCATGAAGCGCTTGATCTTCGTGGTGGCTTCGTTTTCCTGCTCGGGGGTGAGCGTGAGGATCGGCGGTTTCTTCTTGCTCATTACCAGCGGCCGTCCCAGGCGGCGAAGTTCTGCAGCAGCTGCAGGCCATGGGTATGGCTCTTCTCCGGGTGGAACTGCACGGCAAAGCGCGAACCTTCGGCCAGGGCCGCGGCGAAATCGACGCCGTAGTGCCCACGACCCACTACCTGGCCGGCCTTGGCGGCGGCGATGTAGTAGCTGTGCACGAAGTAGAAGCGCGCCAGGTCCGGAATGTTGTGCCACAGCGGGTGGTCGACGCTCTGGGTGACTTCGTTCCAGCCCATGTGCGGCACCTTCAGGTGCGCGCCGTCTTCGTGCAGGTCCTTGCCGAAGAACTTCACGTTGCCGGGGAACAGGCCGATGCAGTCGACGCCGTCGTTCTCTTCGCTGTGGTCCAGCAGGGCCTGCATGCCCACGCAGATGCCCAGGAACGGGCGGTCCAGGCTGACTTCACGCACCAGGGCGTCGAAGCCCAGGCGCTTGATCTCGGCCATGCAGTCGCGAATCGCGCCCACGCCGGGGAACACCACGCGGTCGGCTTCGCGGATCACCGCAGCGTCGCTGGTGATCAGGACCTTGCCGGCACCCACGTGCTCCAGGGCCTTGGCCACCGAGTGCAGGTTGCCCATGCCATAGTCGATAACCGCTACCGTCTGCATTACAGGCAACCTTTGGTGGAAGGCATTTGCCCGGCCATGCGCTCGTCCAGGGTGATGGCCATGCGCAGTGCACGGCCGAACGCCTTGAACACGGTCTCGATCTGGTGGTGGGTGTTGTGCCCACGCAGGTTGTCGATGTGCAGGGTGACGTTGGCGTGGTTGACGAAGCCCTGGAAGAATTCCTGGAACAGGTCAACGTCGAAGCCGCCGACGGAGGCGCGGGTGTACGGCACGTGCATCTGCAGGCCTGGGCGGCCGGAGAAGTCGATGACCACGCGCGACAGCGCTTCGTCCAACGGCACGTAGGCATGGCCGTAGCGGAAGATGCCTTTCTTGTCGCCGATGGCCTGGTTGAACGCCTGGCCCAGGGTGATACCCACGTCCTCGACGGTATGGTGGTCGTCGATATGCAGGTCGCCCTTGCACTCGATGTCCAGGTCGATCAGCCCGTGACGGGCGATCTGATCGAGCATGTGTTCAAGGAAGGGTACCCCGATATCGAATCGGGCCTTTCCGGTGCCATCCAGGTTGATCGAGGCTTTGATCTGGGTTTCCAGAGTGTTGCGCTCGACGGACGCCTTACGTTCGGCCATCACCAGCTCCGCAAAATCATTGGGCGAAAAAGGCAGACATTATAGGCCGGGCGGGCGCCAAACAGAAACAAAAGGCTGACATGAACTGACCGGTGCGTTTGTGGGAGCTGGCTTGCCAGCGAGCTTTTCAGGCTTTAAAAGCTCGCTGGCAAGCCAGCTCCCACAGGTTCAGGCGCCCTTCAGGGGGCCTGAAGATGTATCAGTGGAACAGCACGGCGGTTTTCTGCAGGGTCACGATCACGCCCCATGCCAGTGGAATACCCACCACCAGCCAGGCCAGCACGGCCAGCGGCTTGCTGCCCGGCGCGGCTTTCCACTCCAGCACGGTGCTGGCGTCGGCGCCCTTGTCATGGCCCAGCGCCTGCTCGGCGGCCAGCTGCGCTTCAGTCATGAAGTGCTTGTCGGCCACCGGGCGCACCAGTGCGTTGCAGAGGAAACCCAGCACCAGCAGGCCGGCGAGGATGTACAGGGTGATGTCGTAGGCCGCGGCGCGTTCCACGCCGATGCTCAGCTGGTACTCGCGCAGGTAGTTCACCAGCACCGGGCCCAGCACGCCGGCAGCGGCCCAGGCGGTCAGCAGGCGGCCGTGGATGGCACCGACCATTTGCGTGCCGAACAGGTCGGCCAGGTACGCCGGCACGGTGGCGAAACCGCCGCCGTACATGGACAGCACCACGCAGAACGCCGCCACGAACAGGGCGATGTTGCCCAGGTGGCCGAGGTTCGGCACCAGCGCGTACAGCGCCACGCCCAGGGCGAAGAACACGAAGTAGGTGTTCTTGCGGCCAATGAAGTCCGAGCACGAGGCCCAGAAGAAGCGCCCGCCAATGTTGAACAGGCTGAGCAGGCCGGTGAAACCGGCGGCAATGGCGCCGATCTGGGCCAGTTGCGCCGCGCTGAGCTGGCTGAAAGTCAGGTCCAGGCCCAGCAGCTTGCCGCCGAACACTTCCTGCAGCAGCGGCGAGGCCATGCCGAGGATGCCGATGCCGGCCGACACGTTCAGGCACAGCACCAGCCACACCAGGGCGAACTGCGGGGTTTTCCACGCCACGCTGACGTGCACATGGCGGTGGGTGATCATCGCGTTGCTGGCTTTCTTGACCGGCGCGGTCCAGCCCTCGGGCTTCCAGCCGGTAGGCGGCACGCGGTACGACAGCGCACCGCCGAGCATGAACACGAAGTAGATCGCCGCCATGGCCACGAAGCTCTGCCACACGCCGACGCTGCCAGGGGTAGCGAAGTGGCTCATCAGTGCCGCCGCCAGGGGCGCGCCCACCATGGCGCCGCCGCCGAAGCCCATGATCGCCATGCCGGTGGCCATGCCGCGCTTGTCCGGGAACCACTTGATCAGGGTCGATACCGGCGAGATATAGCCCAGGCCCAGGCCAATACCGCCGATTACCCCGGAGCCCAGCCACATCAGCGCGATCTGGTGGGTGTACACGCCCAGCGCCGAAATCAGCAGGCCGCCGCACCAGCAGATGGCCGACACGGTGCCGGCCTTGCGTGGCCCGGCGTGTTCCAGCCAACCGCCCCAGATAGCCGCCGAGCAGCCCAGGAAGATGAAGAACAGGGTGTAGATCCAGCCGAGCATGGAGATCGGCCAGTCACAGGTGGACGAGAACACCTGGTCGAAAAAGCCCATGTCGGCCGGGCAGGCGGTGGCCGCCGTGATGCCGATGGCCTTGGACAGTGGCAGCCAGAACACCGAGAAGCCATAGGCCATGCCGATGCACAGGTGAATGGCCAGGGCGGCCGGTGGCACCAGCCAGCGGTTGAACCCCGGCTTGGCGATGATGCGTTCCTTGGAGAAGAACGCCGGCCGTTCGGCCGCGACTCCCCCAGCAGTAATGGTGCTGCTCATTGTTGTACCCCTTTGATTTTTTTATGGTCCACGGCCCTCTTGGCCGCCCACGACCTTGAAGCACGCTGGCGTTCGATCGTTTTATCGGCAGCTGCAGGTTTTTCGCGACAAAAAGCCGCAACCTGACCGGTGAACGGCGAAAGATTACCATCGGATGGTTACAGTAGAAGCAATCTGATATCGCTTTTTGCGCCGAAACTGCGCTGCTCGTTCAGCCAGCCGGGTGTAGAAATATACTGAAACAGGTACGCCCGGCGGCAAATCCCCACTTGCCCACTCGGTTACCCTGCCGCCTGGCCCGTGGCGCTATACTCGCGGGCTAATTTTGAATTCGACACTACAAGGACTCGCCCATGAAAGCGTTCGGCAAAATCCTGGGGCTGTGTATTCTCGGGCTGTTGCTGATCATTGTGGCGCTCGGTTTCGCCGTGACCCACTTCTTCGATCCCAACGACTACAAAGACGAGATCCGCAAGCTGGCCCGCGACAAGGCCCACGTCGAGCTGACCCTCAATGGCGACATCGGCTGGAGCCTGTTCCCCTGGCTGGGCCTGGAACTGCACGACGCCAGCATCGCCACCTTGCAGAACCCCACCACGCCGTTCGCCGACCTGCAGATGCTGGGCCTGTCGGTGCGCGTGCTGCCGCTGCTGCGCCGTGAAGTGCAGATGAGCGACGTGCGCGTGGAAGGCCTGAGCCTGACCCTGACCCGCGACGAAAACGGCCACGGCAACTGGCAGGACATCGGCAAGCCACTGCCCAAGGCGCCTGCGCCCGGCGAGGTGGTGACCCCCAACATCGCCAACCCCGCCGCCGACACCCAGGGCGCCCCGGACAAGGCCGACCGCCCGGTGAAACTGGACATCGACAGCCTCACCGTGAACAACGCCCGCGTGCATTACAGCGACGCCAAGAGCGGCCGCGAGCTGAGCGCCGAGAGCATCCAGCTGAGCACCGGCGCGGTGCATGACGGCATCGACATACCGGTCAAGCTCACCGCCTTCCTGGGCACCAACCAGCCCAACCTGCGCGCGCGCACCGAAATCAATGGCGAGCTGCGCATGGAACGCGCGCTGAAGCGCTACCAGTTCAGCGACATGAAAGTGGCCGGCGAAGCCAGCGGCGACCCGCTGCAAGGCAAGACCGTGACCTATTCGGCCCAGGGCAACCTGAACGTCGACATGGGCGCCAACGTGGCCGACTGGAGCAACCTGAAGCTGTCGTTCAACCAACTGCGTGCGCTGGGCGAGCTGAACGCCCGCGACCTGGGCACCGAGCCCAAGGTCAGTGGCGGCATTTCCATCGCCCAGATGGACCTGCGCGCGTTCATGGCCGGCCTCAACCAGACCCTGCCGGCCATGGCCGATGGCAGCCTGACCCAATTCGAGATGGTCACCCGCCTGGAAGGCACGCCCAACAGCCTGGCGCTGAACAACCTGGCGGTGAAGCTGGACGGCAGCAGCCTGGTCGGCAACCTGGCGGTGACCGACTTCGCCAAACAAGCCATCACCGTGCAGCTCAAGGGCGACACGTTCAACGCCGACCGCTACCTGAAACCCACCAGTGCCGAAGCCTCCAGCGCCGGCGCAGCGCGCGACGCCGAGGTCAAGACCACCGAGGCCACGGCCATCGGTGGTGGCGGCGACAGCCCACTGCCCAGCGCCCCCACCCAGGGCGCCTGGAGCAACGACACGCTCCTGCCGGTGGAACGCCTGCGCAAGCTTGAGCTGTCCGCCGACCTGAGCTTCGGCCAGCTCACCCTGCACCAGTGGCCCATCGACGACGCCAGCCTCAAGGCCCAGGGCCAGGGCGGCCTGATCACCCTGGAAAACCTGTCCGGCGGGCTCTACGACGGCACCTTCAGCACCAAGGGCAGCCTCGACGTGCGCCCGGACAAACCGCTGGTGGCGCTGCAGACCCAGCTGAACAAGGTGCCGGTCGAGCACTTCATCAAGGGCAAGGACGGCAAGGCCGCCCCCGTGCGCGGCCTGATGACCCTCAACAGCAACCTGACCGGCACCGGCAACAGCCAGAAGGCACTGATCGACAGCCTCAACGGCACCGCCAACTTCGCCCTCACCGACGGCCTGCTGGTCAACGCCAACCTGGAACAACAGGTGTGCCAGGGCATCGCCACCCTCAACCGCAAGGAGCTGAGCAGCACCCCGCGCGGCAAGGACACGCCCTTCCAGGAACTCAAGGGCAGCGTGGTGGTGCGCAACGGCGTGGCCAGCAACCAGGACCTGAAGGTGCGCATCCCCGGCATTACCGTGAACGGCGACGGCGACATCGACCTGCGCGTGCTGGGCATGGACTACAAGGTGGGCGTGGTGGTGGACGGCGACAAGAGCGACATGCCCGACCCCGCCTGCCAGGTCAACGAACGTTTCGCCGGCATTGAATGGCCACTGCGCTGCCGCGGTCCGATCGAACTGGGGGCCAAGGCCTGCCGTATCGACCGCGAAGGCATGGGCAAGGTAGCTGCCAAGGTTGCCGGCGACAGGATCACCGAAAAACTGGAAGAAAAATTCGGCGACAAGGTCAGCCCCGAGCTGAAAAACACGCTGAAAGGTCTGTTCAAACGATGAACCCAGAGCAATTTTCCACCGCAGTACTGGAATGGTTCGACCGCAACGGCCGTCACGACCTGCCCTGGCAACAGGGCATCACCCCCTACCGGGTGTGGGTGTCGGAGATCATGCTGCAGCAGACCCAGGTCAGCACCGTGCTGAACTACTTCGACCGCTTCATGGCCTCGCTGCCCACGGTCCAGGCACTGGCCGAGGCGCCCGAAGACGAAGTGCTGCACCTGTGGACCGGGCTGGGCTACTACACCCGCGCCCGCAACCTGCAGAAGACCGCGAAGATCGTCGTCGAGCAGTACGGCGGCGAATTCCCCCGCGACGTTGAAAAACTGACCGACCTGCCCGGCATCGGCCTGTCCACCGCCGGCGCCATCGCCAGCATCAGCATGGGCCTGCGCGCGCCTATCCTGGACGGCAACGTCAAGCGCGTGCTGGCGCGCTACACCGCGCAAGAGGGCTATCCGGGCGAACCCAAGGTGGCCAGGCAGTTGTGGGCCAACGCCGAGCGCTACACCCCGCACACCCGGGTGAACAACTACACCCAGGCGATGATGGACCTGGGCGCCACCCTGTGCACCCGCACCAAGCCCAGCTGCCTGCTGTGCCCGCTGGAGAAGGGCTGCCAGGCGCACATGCTGGGCCTGGAAATTCGCTACCCGGTGCCCAAGCCGAAGAAGGCCGTGCCGCTCAAGCACACGCTGATGCCCCTGCTGATGAACCGCGACGGCGCCATCCTGCTTTACCGCAGGCCCTCCACCGGCCTGTGGGGCGGGCTGTGGAGCCTGCCCGAGCTGGACCGCTACGAGGACATCGAGCACCTCACCGCCCAGCACGCCCTGGTGATGGCGGCGCCCAAGGCCCTGGAGCCGTTGACGCACACCTTCAGCCACTTCCAGCTGGCCATCGCGCCGTGGCTGGTGCACGTCGAAGAGTCGGCCCACCACGTGGCCGAGGCCGACTGGCTCTGGTATAACCTCGCCACCCCGCCGCGCCTGGGCCTTGCCGCCCCGGTGAAGAAACTGCTGAAACGCGCGGCCGATGCCTTGAATGCAGGAGAGTTGTCATGACCCGCACCGTAATGTGCCGCAAGTACAAAGAAGAGCTGCCAGGCCTTGAGCGCCCGCCCTACCCGGGTGCCAAGGGCCAGGACATCTTCGAACACGTTTCGCAGAAGGCCTGGGCCGACTGGCAGAAGCACCAGACGCTGCTGATCAACGAGAAGCGCCTGAACATGATGAACGCCGAAGACCGCAAATACCTGCAGGGCGAAATGGACAAGTTCTTCAGCGGCGAGGATTACGCCCAGGCCGAAGGCTACGTGCCACCGAGCGAATGAGCCCGGAAAAACGTAAGCGGAGGAATTAATTAAAAATTTTTTGCGATCGTGCTTGACGCAAGGTCGAAAAAGCCTTTTAATGCGCCCCGTTGCCCAGATAGCTCAGTCGGTAGAGCAGAGGATTGAAAATCCTCGTGTCGGCGGTTCGACTCCGTCTCTGGGCACCACCTTCCGCTTTCAGGTGGTGCATGCAGTACCTGAAAGCCACAAGAAACCCGCCTAGTGCGGGTTTTTTGTTGTCTGCGATTTCTCTATCTCGTATAAATGCCGACACACGGTGGGCGGCACCAGGCCCCGTTCTGGGCTAAGATTGCCGCTGTTTGGCCCTTTGCCATTACCGCTCCGCATTGGCTGCTGATGGACCCCAAACATGAGGCAGGATCGCCTGCCCTCATCAAACGACCACTGGTGGGCGCCCAAAGGACTGTCAGGCATGAAACATCGCATCTTCCACTCTACCGACCTCCCCGAACGCTTGCCCTCGCTGGCCGAGGAACTGGGCGTCACCCTCGACCGGCTGAAAGCGGTTTACCAATGGGGCATGAGCAACAACGTGCTGTTCGCCGAGGGCGAAGGTGAGCAGGCGCGCTACAGCATCTGCTCGGTGAATATCGAGACCACCATCGACGACCCCCTGGCCAAGCGCCTGTACCAGCGCCTGCGGCAGGATATCCCCACTACCCTGGTGCCGCGCTACGGCAAGAACTGGGCGACCCTCAAGGACCGCTGGCTGCGGGTGTGGGAGCAGACCTACAACATCATCATCAACAAGATCCCCAGCCACAACGTGCGCCTGGCCTGGCTGCGCTTGGGCGGCGCGAAGATCGGCAAGGGCTCGACCATCTGGCGCAACACCGAAGTGCTGGGCGTGGAAAACCTGGTCATCGGCAATGACAGCGTGATTGCCTGGCACTGCCAGATCGACGCGCGCGCCGGGCTGATCATCGGCGACCACGTGGCCATCGCCTCCCACGTGCTGATCATCGCCGGCAGCCATGACCTTACCGCCCCCGAGTTCTGGTCGGTGTCGGGGCCCATCCACATCGACGACTACGCCTGGATCGCCACCCGCGCCCTGATCGGCCACAGCGTGCGCATCGGCCGCGGCGCCGTGGTGACGGCCAACACCCTGGTGGCGAAGAATATCGCGCCCTACAAGATCGTCGGCGGCAGCGGCGCCAAGCCCATGGGCGAGCGCCCCCACGACCTGAACTACAAGGTAGGCGGCAAGGGCCTGTTCACCCTGATGTACTAATGTTTGGCAGCACTCCCCGTCTTCGGCTGGTATCGTGCACCGCCTGTGCAACCGAACGACGAGGAATTGACCATGAGCACCCAGGAAAAAATGACCGGGGACCTGTTTGAAGTAGACAAGCGCTTGTCGCTCAAGCCCGTCACCGATTTCAACAGCTACCTGCGCGCCGCCTTTGGCGACGGCACGTGCACCTGCGTGCGTTGCCTGGCCAGCAGTGGCGATGAAACCGGCTACGAGTTCCAGCACACCTTCAACCTCGAAGGCCAGGCGCTGAACCGCCGCTACGCGCTGACCGCCGGCAGCGACGTGCTGCTGGTGCTGAAAAAGGCCTGGCTGTCGTACACCAAGACCGAGCTGGGCAACGGCGCGATCCTGGACCTGGCCGCCATCAAGGGCTTCGTCGAGCCAGAGCTGCACAAGCGCCTGGTACCGCTGTTCCTGGCCAGCGGCCTGGTGAAGGACATCGACGGCAACCTGCACATCCAGCCCCAGGCTGCCTGATACCGTAGCAGCGGCCACAGGCCGCGTCCAAGGCGCCGCGGCGAGCCCGGACGCCGCCTTCGGCAGCTGCTACAGGGCCGCTGCATCGCGGCCAAGGCCGGCTCCTACCACGCACGGTGTAGGATTCCGGCAACGCGGTTTCAAGATTGGAAGCGGTCGCCGACCTGGGCGGTGGCGTACCAGGCGATGATCGCTTCCATGCCAGGCTCGCCCTCGGCGACGGTCCAGGGCATGTAGTCCTCTTCGGGGATCGGCGTGTACTCGCCATCCTTCACTTCGAAGATCACCGCGCCCTCGTCCAGCGACAACACCGCGTGCCAGACGCCAGCCGGGGTCTCGACCATCTTCGTCTCTTCGCCCAGTACCACGCGGTCGGTCACCTCGCCTGCGTCATTGAAATGCAGCACCACGAAACGCCCACGCAGCGAGTGCAGCAGCTCGAAGGTGTGCGGGTGGCGGTGGGCGCGCACGTAGGTGCCCGGCTCCATGGCCACGGCCAGGCGCTGGGTGGGGTCGACCAATTGCGGGTGCATGTTGTGGTGGGCGCGCAGGCGTGGGGACTGCTGGGCGCGGGCGGTGAGCTCGTCGAGGAGCGCGGTGTTGATCTGCTTCATGGGGCTGGGCACGGTTCGAGTTGAAAGGCCCAGTATGCCTGCCGGTTAGTGAAATTCTCCTGAACGCCGCCCACAAAAAAGCCGCTGCCATCGCTGGCAGCGGCTTTTTTGGGGGCCTTGGACGCGGCCTTTGGCCGCTGCTACGGGTTACCTGTAGCAGCGGCTGCAAGCCGCGTCAGCAAGCACCGCACATCACTTGCCGAACGCCGCCTGGCCTTGCGGCAGGGCTTTGCGACGACGGTCAACCAGCAGGCCAGCCGCAACCACGGCAATGGTCAGCAGGCCGGTGGCAACGATCTCGATGCGGTGGTCGACACGAATGGCCATCACGGTCAGCACGCCCACGATGAACACGATCACCGCCCAGGTCAGCACCGGGAACGCCCACATCTTGAACTCGACCTTTTCGCCCTTCTGCTCACGCTGCTTGCGCATGCGCAGTTGCGACACGGCAATCACCAGGTACACCAGCAGCGCGATGGCGCCGGAGCTGGCCAGCAGGAAGTCGAACACTTCAGCCGGGGCAACGTAGTTGGCGAACACGGCCAGGAAGGCAGCCGCGGTGGACAGCAGCACGGCCCAGTAAGGGGTGCCGCCTTTGCTGGTGCGCTGGGCCATCTTCGGCGCATCGCCACGCTTGCTCAGCGAGTAGAGCATGCGCGAGGAGGTGTACAGCGCCGAGTTCAGGCAGCTGGTCACGGCAACCAGCACCACCACGTCAACGATCATCTTGGCGTTGGGGATACCGATCAGGTTCAGCACGGTCTGGTACGAACCAATGGCCGGCAGGCTTGGGTTGTTCCACGGCACCAGGGCCACGACCAGGAAGATCGACACGAGGTAGAACAGGAAGATCCGCCAGATCACCGAGTTGGTGGCCTTGGTGATCTGCTTGCCCGGATCCTTCGATTCGGCAGCGGCGATGGTGACGATCTCGGTACCCATGAACGAGAACATGGTGGTCAGCATGGCTGCAACCACGGCGCCCAGGCCGTTGGGCATGAAGCCTACGGTGTCGACGATGTGGCTGACACCGCTGACCTGGCTGCCCGGCACGAAACCGAACACGGCAGCAGCGCCCAGGATGATGAAGCCGATGATGGCGATTACCTTGATCAGCGCGAACCAGAACTCGAATTCACCGTAGTTCTTCACGTTGAGCAGGTTGGTACCGGTCAGCACCAGGGTAATCAGCAGGGTGAACACCCACACGGCGATGTCCGGGAACCAGGCATGCAGGATGCCGGCGGCGGCGTTGGCTTCCAGCGGAATTACCAGTACCCAGAACCACCAGTACAGCCAGCCGATGGTGAAACCGGCCCAGTGGCCGATGGCGCGGTCAGCGTAGGTGGAGAACGAACCGGTGTCTGGTTGCGCGATGGCCATCTCGGCCAGCATGCGCATTACCAGCACTACCAGCGTACCGGCAGCAGCGTAGGCCAGCAGCACGGCAGGGCCGGCCTCGGCGATCGCGTGGCCGGAACCCACGAACAAGCCGGCGCCGATAACGCCGGCGATGGACAGCATGGTGACGTGACGCTGTTTGAGCCCCGACCCGAGGTCGTTGTGGTTGTGCTTATTGCTCATAAAACTACCTATGCAAAGAATAGCGTTCGGTCCAGCAATTGGCGTTACACCTACCCGTGTTGTGGGAATGCAACATGCCGTTGAGGATTTTTGACGCAAATATTGCGCCAAAACCTTTCACCGGTGATGCCAAAGCGCTAGGACGGCCTTTTGAGCCCTATTGGTCAAGCCCTTGATCAAAATGACATTTCGGTACACCTGTAACCAAGGGTTACCGGCCTACACAATAACAGGACGAAATGTCGCACCAAAAACTGACTTCGGTAACACCAATGCACAATTTAAGTGCAACCAAAGGTGCAACCTGGCATGGCCTTTTACGACAAAAACGTGCAACCAACGGACGTCACTGGGCACAGTGCACACCGGTCGGTTTAATGAATGGTTACTTTCCATTGGCGGCCAAAACTGGCACCATCGCGCCTTTTTTCACGCGCACCCGCTTGCGCGCGGGCCCCATGGGCGTTGGTCGGCGACATGCCGCTACAGCCATGCGACACCCCGTGCCCGTGCCCACTGCCATAACGGCGGCGCCATGCTAGTTTGGCGCACCGCTTCAGGGCGGGAACGCAACCGTATAGATGAGGACCGCACATGGCCCAGGCCACGCCCGCGCTGGAAATCCGCAACCTGCACAAACGTTACGGACAGCTTGAGGTGCTCAAGGGCGTTTCGCTGAGCGCCCAGGAAGGCGCCGTGATCTCGATCCTGGGCTCGTCCGGCTCGGGCAAGTCGACCCTGCTGCGCTGCACCAACCTGCTGGAGAACCCCCACGAGGGGCAGATCTTCGTGGCCGGTGAAGAGCTCAAGCTCAAGGCTGCGCGCAACGGCGAGCTGGTGGCGGCCGACAACCGCCAGATCAACCGCATGCGCAGCGAAATCGGCTTCGTGTTCCAGAACTTCAACCTCTGGCCGCACATGACCGTGCTCGACAACATCATCGAGGCGCCGCGCCGGGTGCTGGGCCAGAGCAAGGCCGAGGCCATTGAAGTGGCCGAAGCGCTGCTGGCCAAGGTCGGCATCGCCGACAAGCGCCACGTGTACCCCAACCAGCTGTCCGGCGGCCAGCAGCAGCGCGCGGCCATCGCGCGCACCCTGGCCATGCAGCCTAAAGTAATCCTGTTCGACGAGCCCACCTCGGCGCTGGACCCCGAAATGGTCCAGGAAGTGCTGACCGTCATCCGCAACCTGGCCGAAGAAGGCCGTACCATGTTGCTGGTCACCCACGAGATGAGCTTCGCCCGCCAGGTGTCCAGCGAAGTGGTGTTCCTGCACCAGGGCCTGGTGGAAGAACAAGGCACACCTGATCAAGTATTCGACAACCCAGTGTCGGCACGCTGCAAACAATTCATGTCCAGCAACCGTTAACGGAGCATCACGCATGCAGACTTACAAAAAATTGATCCTGGCCGTTGCCGCCAGCCTGGCGATGAGCGCCAACGTGATGGCCGACACCCTGAAGATGGGCATCGAAGCCGCCTACCCTCCCTTCAACAGCAAGGACGCCAGCGGCAACGTCGTGGGCTTCGACGCCGACATCGGCAAGGCCCTGTGCGCCAAGATGAAGGTCGAGTGCGAAATCGTCACCTCCGACTGGGACGGCATCATCCCGGCCCTGAACGCCAAGAAGTTCGACTTCCTGATCTCGTCCATGTCCATCACCGACGAACGCAAGCAGGCCGTTGACTTCACCGACCCCTACTACACCAACAAGCTGCAGTTCATCGCCGCCAAGAACGTCGACTTCAAGGTGGACAAGGACGCGCTGAAAGACAAGATCATCGGCACCCAGCGCTCCACCCTGTCGGGCACCTGGCTGGAAGACAACATGCCGGACGTGCAGGTGAAACTGTACGACACCCAGGAAAACGCCTACCTGGACCTGACCTCGGGCCGCCTGGACGGCATCCTGGCCGACAAGTACGCCAACTACGAGTGGCTGAAATCGCCAGCCGGCAAGGACTACGAGTTCAAGGGCGAGCCTGTGGAGCAGAGCGACAAGATCGGCATCGCCGTGCGCAAGGGCGACGCCCTGCGTGAGAAGCTGAACGCCGCCCTGAAGGAAATCAAGGCCGACGGCACCTACAAGAAGATCAACGACAAGTACTTCCCGTTCAGCATCGAATGACCTGCCCGACTGCCGCCGCGCCCGGTGCGCGGCGGCTGGTCCTCAAAAAAGCCTGCCCATGAACATTGATCTCCACGGATTCGGCCCGGCCCTGGCGGCTGGCGCGCTGATGACTGTCAAACTCGCGCTGTCGGCCCTGTGCCTGGGCCTGCTCCTGGGCCTGCTCGGCGCGCTCGCCAAGACCTCGCCCTACAAGGCGCTGCAAGCGCTGGGCGGCACCTATTCCACCATCGTGCGCGGCGTGCCCGAACTGCTGTGGGTACTGCTGCTGTACTTCGGTACCGTCAACATGATGGCCGCGCTGGGCGGCTGGCTGGGCATGCCCGAGCTGACCCTGAGCCCCTTCGCCGCCGGCGTCATCGCCCTGGGCCTGTGCTTCGGCTCGTACGCCACGGAAGTGTTCCGCGGCGCCATCATCGCCATCCCCAAGGGCCACCGCGAGGCAGGCCAGGCCCTGGGCCTGTCCAAACTGCGCATCTTCACCCGGTTGATCCTGCCGCAAATGTGGCGCATCGCCCTGCCGGGCCTGGGCAACCTGTTCATGATCCTGATGAAGGACACCGCCCTGGTCTCCGTCATCGGCCTTGAAGAGATCATGCGCAACGCCCAGAACGCCGTCACCGACACCAAGCTGGCGTTCAATTTCTACATGGTGGCCGCGGTGATGTACCTGGGCCTGACCGTGCTGGCCATGATCGGCATGCACTTCATGGAAAAATACGCCGCACGCGGCTTCACGAGGGCCGCGCAATGAACTGGGAAGTAATCATCAAGTGGCTGCCCAAGCTCACCCAGGGCGCCACCGTGACCCTGGAGCTGGTGGCCATTGCCGTGCTGGCCGGGCTGATACTGGCCGTGCCGCTGGGCATCGCCCGCAGCTCGCGCAAGTGGTACGTCAGCGCTTTGCCCTACGGCTACATCTTCTTCTTCCGCGGCACGCCGCTGCTGGTGCAACTGTTCTTGGTGTACTACGGCGCCGCGCAGTTCGACGCCGTGCGCCACAGCGCCCTGTGGCCCTACCTGCGTGACCCATTCTGGTGCGCCGCCGCCACCATGACCCTGCACACCGCCGCCTACATTGCCGAGATCCTGCGGGGCGCCATCCAGGCCATCCCCAAGGGCGAGATCGAAGCCGCGCGCGCCCTGGGTATGTCGCGCACCAAGGCGCTGCTGTTCATCATGCTGCCGCGCGCCGTGCGCATCGGCCTGCCGGCCTACAGCAACGAAGTGATCCTGATGCTCAAGGCCAGCGCCCTGGCCAGCACCGTCACCCTGCTGGACCTGACCGGCATGGCGCGTACCATCATCGCCCGCACCTACCTGCCGGTGGAAATCTTCTTCGCCGCCGGCGTACTGTACCTGCTGATCTCGTTCGTGCTGGTGCAAGGCTTCAAAGGCCTGGAGCGCTGGTTGCGCGTGGACGCCTGCCAAGGCCGCTGAGCCCTACCCGCGTCGCCTGCATCGCGGCCAAGGCCGGCTCCTACGCGGCCCGTGGTAGGAGCCGGCCTTGGCCGCGATGACGCCAGTGGCAGCACCCACGAAATTACGCCGCCCATTCGGAGCCGCCATGAGCCTCGCCGCCGAAACCCTCCTCACCCACTTCCAGGCCCTCGACGCCTTCCTGCTGGCCCACCAGCCCCTCTGGCGCCCCAAGCCCTTCACCCAGCTCACCCTGCCGTGGGAAACGTCCCACCCGCAACTGGCCAGCTGGCTACGCGAGCGCACCCTGGAACAGGCCGAAGCCGAGCACAACCACCCCGAACTGCTCGACGCCCCCGCGCCCTACCCCGCCATCGCCGCCCAGGCCGCCGCCCTCAGCGAACTGCCCACGCTGCCCACCGGCGCCCTGCAACCCTGCCACCCGCGCCTCAACGTCGACGTGCCCGGGCGCAAATGGCAACAAATCGAAGCCTTCGCCGACGCCCTCACCTTCCAGCGGCCCACCCACGGCTGGCTGGACTGGTGCGCCGGCAAAGGCCACCTGGGCCGCCGCCTGCTGCAGCCCGCGCAAAGCCTCACCTGCTACGAATACGACCCCGCCCTGGTCGACGCCGGCCTGGCCCTGAGCCAGCACCACCAGCTCAACGCCGACCACCGCCTGCAAGACGTCATGGCCGCCGACTGCCACCTGCCCGCGGGCACAACCGCCGTAGCCCTGCACGCCTGCGGCGACCTGCACGTACGCCTGCTGCAGCGCGCCGCCGCCGACGGCTGCCCGCAACTGGCCATCGCCCCCTGCTGCTACAACCGCACCGCCGCCGACCACTACCAGCCGCTGTCCAGCGCCGCAGCCACCAGCGCCCTGCGCCTGAGCCGCGACGACCTCGGCCTGCCCCTCAGCGAAACCGTCACCGCCGGCGCCCGCGTCCGCCGCCAGCGCGACCAGTCCATGGCCTGGCGCCTGGCCTTCGACCTGCTGCAACGCCAGGCAAGCGCGGTAAATGCCTACCTGCCCACCCCGTCGCTGCCCAGCGCCTGGCTAGCCAAGCCATTCCCAGACTACTGCCGCGAACTGGCACAGCTGAAAGGCGTCCCGCTGCCTGTGGACATCCCCTGGCAAACCGCCGAAGCCAACGGCTGGCAACGCCTGGCCCAGGTGCGCAACCTGGAACTGGTCCGCAACCTGTTCCGCCGCCCGCTGGAGCTATGGTTAACCCTGGACCGCGCCCTGTTCCTGCAGGAAAACGGCTACCAGGTACGCCTGGGCGTTTTCTGCACACCCCAGCTCACCCCCCGCAACCTCATGCTACTGGCAGAACGCCCAGAATCGTTTCAAAACTAACACACAGCCTGTGGATAACTCTGTGGGCAGAATCCCCAGCAAGCTAAGAAAATCGCTGGATCCAACGAAGTTTTCCAACTGGTCATTTTTTGTTCATCATTTATTCCGCAGCAAAAACAGCCATTTGCGCAAAGAGTGCAAAATCGGCACCGCGCCGGGGGGCGTTTGGTCTGTTCACCGGGGGATTGTGCATAAGCGTTTTTGGCGGTGGCAGCGCTTGCCATGAAAATAGTGCAAATTGGGGGTTGCCTAGGGCCGACGAGTCGCTATAATCAGCGCCCTCACATGCCGGTATAGCTCAGATGGTAGAGCAACTGACTTGTAATCAGTAGGTCCCGGGTTCGATTCCTGGTGCCGGCACCATTCAAGGTTCCATAGAAAGCTTTCAAAATCTCTGGAACCCCCGAAAAACCCGCCTTCTGGCGGGTTTTTTCGTTTTGGCGTTCCGTCGGATTCCGAGGGTAGCCAGCGCTAATAAGGGTAGTTTTAAGGATAGAGGTCCGTTTCGATATCGGAGACTACCCTTATGGCCCGCACCACTGCCCCGCTTACAGACACCGCCTGCCGCACGGCAAAGCCCAGAGAGCGCGAGTACAAGCTTTTCGACGGCGACGGTCTCTACCTGCTTGTGCAACCCAACGGCCGCAAAGGCTGGCGGCTCAGGTACGTGAAACCCGATGGCCGCGAAGGCCTGACCGCCCTCGGCAGCTACCCGGTGGTCGGGCTGGGCGACGCACGCCGCAAGCGCTTCGAGATCAAGCAGCAGCTCGCCAACGGCATAGACCCCATCCAGTACAAGCAGCAAACAAAGACCCAAGCCGTGATCAATGGCCGCACCTTCGAAAGCGTTGCGCTCGACTGGCATGCGAGCATGGTGCCGAAGTGGGCGCCCGGCCACGCCAAGACTGTGCTCAGCCGATTGAAGACCCACGTGTTCCCTTTGATCGGTGCCAGGGCAATCGTTGAGTTGGACACCCACGACCTCATGCAGCCACTGGAAGCCCTGACGAAGCGCGGCACCATCGACGTGGCGCTCAGGGTCAAGAACTACCTGCAAAGCGTCATGCGTGAAGCCAAACGGCTGCGCCTGATCACGGCGAACCCAGCTCACGATCTCGATGGCTCGATCAAAACGCCACGGGTTACACATCGACCCGCACTACCCTTATCGCGATTGCCTGAGCTACAGGCGCGTATCGACGGCTACAAAGGTCGCCCGTTCACGCGCCTCACGGTGATGCTATCGCTGCACGTGTTCGTACGCTCCAGTGA
Source organism: Pseudomonas imperatae (assembly GCF_057128625.1). NCBI lineage: Bacteria > Pseudomonadati > Pseudomonadota > Gammaproteobacteria > Pseudomonadales > Pseudomonadaceae > Pseudomonas > Pseudomonas imperatae. The sequence continues at coordinate 359,614 of NZ_JBSKHP010000003.1, forward strand.
ACTGCGCTTCGCCCGTTGGAACGAGTTTGACCTCAAGCGCGGCATCTGGGAAATCCCCGACACCCGCCCGGCGCTGGACGGAGTGCCCTTTTCCACAAGGGGTACAAAGATGGCCGGGGATATTCACGTTGTACCCTTATCACCGCAGGCAGTGGCCTTGCTTGAGCAGATCCACGCGATCACCGGCAAGTTCGACCTGGTGTTCGCGGGAGATGCCAAGCCGTGGAAACCGATGTCCGAGAACACGGTGAATGCCGCGCTCAGGACGATGGGCTACGACACCAAGGTGGATATCTGCGGCCATGGGTTCCGAGCCATGGCGTGCAGTGCGCTGGTCGAGTCGGGGCTATGGTCGGAGACGGCTATCGAGCGGCAGATGAGCCACAAGGAACGCAACAACGTGCGGGCCGCTTATACCCACAAGGCCGAGTTCCTCGAAGAGCGCCGGATGATCATGACCTGGTGGAGCCGGTTTCTGGAGGCAAACCGCGAGGACCATGTAACACCGCACGAGTTTGCCAAGCAGACGGGCGAGAACGTCACGCGGCTTCGCAGTGCCAAGAGGACCAAGTAGCCCGCCGCACCACCTCCCTAAGCTAGCTGTGAAGTTACCCACAGCTCCGCATGAAGCTCCTCCGCGCGGGTCCATTGAAACGAGGCGGCAAAGCCGCCCCGTTTCAATGGACCTAACCTTATTAAAAGCGACTGGCACAGTTATCGTCTGTGGAAAACCAGTGATGTCCACCGGGGGATAGTTTTATCCACAGGCGCTAACCTCCTGAAATCGCTTTGCTTGACGTACATTGTCCACAAGCGTAGACCGGTAGATGCAAGCGCTGCTGAGGCAGCCGAATGTGGCCAGAAACCTGAAAGGTCACGCCGCAACCGCGGTGGTTCAACCCCCAAGTACGATTCGCATCCGGCAGCTCGTACGATCACTACCCATGTGATGGATGCCAACTCAATATCGTTGCCCCTGCGGCAACCACCCTACCCATCTGCTCAGCAGCAACCTATCCGCTTGGCCATTGCGCGTGCGCCAACCTGCGCCCGTCTCTTTCACTGGAAAGAGACGGGCGCTCCTACCATTGCTGCAGCCCTTATCGCACATGGCTTTGCGGCAATTCCCCTCGTGACAATCGGCGTGACAAACGCCGATGTCACCAGCAACAGCGCTGTAGATGATGGTGCCGCAGACCACGGAATGGACTGCACCTGACTGACAGTCAGGCATGCCTCGGTCATCGCATTGCTGCGTTCACCCGGCTCAGGATCTTCAGGCACTGGACTCGTCAACCAATGCCGCCTCCACCCGCCCACCGGCAACGGTGCTCAGGAGGCCAGATCATGAGATGCCCTTGCTCCCGGACGTAAGGAGCCGCCAGTCCAGCGTTAGAGGACATCCCCACAGGTCGCAGGGGCCTTGATCCCTGATAACACTCAGCATTCTTGGCGGGATGACGTGGGGCGAGGATCGGAGAACGGCAGATGAGGTGATCGACATGGCATTGATAGGTAGACGCGATGGCCGCAATTTCGGTTACGGCAGACAACTGAGCTATGCAGGGCCGCAGGCGCTAAAAAACATGTTCGGCGGTGGCCACTACGGCACGGTCAAGGCGCACTGCGATCGGTGGCAGGCCTTCGTGAAGTGGTGCCGCTCCGAACAGGGGCCCGGTATTAGTGATGCGCGGCAGATTGATCGGAAGGTATTGGCCGACTATGCGGCGTATCTGCGCGACGTGGTTAGGCGTGGTGACCTCGCTGTCAGTACCGCACAAAACCGGCTATCCAGCGTTAACAGAACTATGGCAGCGCTTCGCGGTGATCAATACGTGAAGTTGCAAAGCCCGAGCAAGGCATTAGGTATGCAGCGCAGCGGGGTTCGTCAATTGGCCCCACAAGGCCAGGACCGCGAACAGGTTAAGCAAATCGTTGATGCGCATTGCCGTCATGATCAGCAGCGGGCCGCCGCGATCGTTCTGTTGGCGCGAGCCACCGGCATGCGCTTGCGTGAGGCCATCTTGGCTAACCTGCCACGGCTCAGCCGTGAGGCTAACGAATTTGGCAGGATCAACATTCAGGATGGCACCAAAGGCGGTCGCTCAGGAGCCTCGGCGCCGCGTTGGATTACAGTGGACGACCATATTCGTGATGCACTTGGATTCGCATGGCAGGCGTCACCTGCAGGTAGCCGCAACCTGATTGCGCCCACTGAAAGCTACCTGAATGTTCTGCAAGAAATCATCCGCCCTGCACGGGACATCCTTCATGCACACAACCTCAAGGGCTTCCATGAGCTACGAGCGGCGTACGCATGTGAGCGCTACGAGCAGATCACCCAACACCCCGCGCCAATCAACGGCGGCCAATGTTACCAGGTAGATAGGAACCTTGATCGTGAGGCCCGGTGGCAAATCAGCTGCGAACTGGGGCACGGGCGGATCGACGTGATCGCCGCCTACATTGGTGGCCGGGCATGAGTAAGCCATTCGATATGGAGCTGTTTTTAGCTTGCGTTCTGACCGGCTCGCACGCAACGCGGCAACGCCACGTTCGCCAGGCTAAAATCATTCAGGCTGAAATTGCAGAACGCTGGCAGCGAGGAACACCGTGGGGTTGGCAGAAAAAGCATGTGGACTGGTTTCTCGAACATTGCATTAGCCGGCGGAGTGAGGCGACACGGTACTATTACGTGTTAACAATCCGACTGATCACTCGACGCCTAGAAACGTCATGGGCTTTCAAGCGCTGAGTGGGATCTGGCCGTAGTGGTCTGGACGAACGGTGATCGACTAAGAACGGCCAGTGAATCAATGAAGAATTACAAAACGTTCGCAGAAAAATAACATCTTTTAACGAAATCCTTCGCTGGAGCATAGTCTTGCTCGAAAATCGGGTAAAGTCGCTTATTAGCCATACTGAGCACACATCTAGAAAAATATGGAAGGTTAACCTTAACTATGGATCAGTCCTTCTCGATAAAAAATCTTAATAAGCTACTAAAGGCTGACAGAGAAAAGGGTGGGGATTTAGAAGAGCGGTATATCCCAACCGCTTTTGCTATAAGAGTAAAACTCTACAAGCTGAATAAGCTAAGATCATTTGCACGCTACCGCTTACGCACGGGGAAAACTACTCTCGCTTTCTACGAAAAACGTATGTCACGATTGACTACCGTTATAGAAAAACGTAAGTCTCAGCATGTAACCTTGATTGAGTCTGAGTTGGAGAGGGTTAGCAAAGCAGTTAGCAGCAAAGACTTCAGGATAATCATCACGCTCCTGCCGGCTCCGATTGGAGGTAAAAATGTTTATGGCGCAGGGAATTGCTTAGATCAAATACTCGCGATGAGGTTTGTTCAGCAAGCGCTAAAGACTTTATATGAGCTTCGTATGCCTCCGCGCGACATTCTAGTCAGCCAAATAAAATCACTGGCTTTAGATGGCGTACCCAAGTACATCATTAGATCAGATGTAGAATCATTTTATGAATCTGTAAGGCATAAGGAGCTCCTCGATGGAATTCACCAAGCTCCTGAGCTTTCGGTACTCATCAAAAGAATTTTAACACGACTTATGAAAGATTATGTCGTTGTATCCGGGGACGTGAACGGACTACCGCGCGGCATAGGTATAAGTGCGTATCTATCCGAAATATACCTGTCGAGCATTGATGCCGAAATCAAACGACAAGAGGATATATTTTATTATGCAAGATACGTTGACGACATGGTTCTCATGTATGCCCCCCAGCGAAAAGAACTCGCAGATCAGTACCTATCTACTCTAAGCAAAATACTTGAGACTAAGGGACTGAAATTCAATGACAAAACAAAAGTAATTGATCTACTGATTGAGCAAAAAGGTAAATTTGACTACCTCGGATATACATTTGATGTTTCCAAAAGCAGTCCAGCCGTAAGACTGAGCCAGAGAAAAATTGACAAATATAGATCACGTATCGACAAAGCATTTTCCGACTACGCTTCAAAATCTTTATTTATCCCCGAGAAATCCGAACGAGAACTAATGCTCAGATGTCTTTTCTTGACCGGAAACATGCGCTTGTTCAATAGAAAAAGCAATGCATTCATCGGAGTTTACTTTAGCAACAAGTTTATAACTGAGACCACTCAGCTTTCTGGGCTAGACAACTACTACATCAATAAAATCAAGAGCATTACCAGCCCGTCTCTATCGAGAAAGCTCTCGAAACTATCTTTCGCGCAAGGGTTCAAAGACAAATTGTTTAGAAATTTTGACCCCAAACAGCTTTCAGAGCTTTCGCGAGGTTGGAAGCATGTCTAGAAAAAAAGCACTATCCATAAATTTTCCAATTGAGCGGGTTATATTATCAGATGTACTTCCGTACGAAGTGCCTATAGTTTTCTCAAATAGATACTTTTACAGATTCTTGTGCGAACACAACATAAAGTTCAATGGGAATACGATCTCATGGACTACAAAAGATGAAGTACTAGACAATCTTGTAAAAATGATTCTTGGTATCCAACCAAGCAAAGTTGTCAAGCATGCCACTGAAGATGGCGAATCTAAATCCCTAATTTGCCTGGACAAATCGGATTTCGTCCACACTGTCCCCTTCATTTTTTCAACGACACATAAGCAAGATCAGCTAAGACAGTTGTCGCTAATGCACCCCAAAGGTCAGTTGCTTGTAGTAGATTTTTATGATCAATATAAAGACCTGATGATTTATTACACTGGCAGAAGTGAGTTCAGCCTGCGATCACCCAAGAGAGTTGCTGGATGTACCTATATAGATTTTCGCTCACAAATAGAGAGGCAAGATAAATCTGATGCCTTGGTAGAGGTAGACGGCGAAAACTATGAAAACTTAAAGTCATTCTTTGTATATGAACGATTCAGCAATGTTTTTAAGTTCTACGAATCGAGGGAGCACCTGCGTAGCGAGCGCGACTTCAGAAACCTAACAAAGTTTGACGTGTCTGGTTGTTTCGATAGCATATACACACATTCGCTAGCGTGGGCAATATATGGAAAGGACTTCGCAAAGCAAAACCTTAAGCCCATATTAGGCTCATTTGCGGGAAAATTTGACTCGCTGATGCAAAAGTTGAATCATAATGAAACAAACGGAATTTTGATCGGCCCTGAGGTTTCAAGGATTTTCGCGGAAATAATACTCCAAGCCGTTGATACTGAAATCTCTGGAAAATTGCTTGAAAAAGGGTATGTACACAACTCAGATTTCAAGATTTATCGATATGTGGATGACTATTTTGTTTTTTACAACAATGAAGAAGTCTGCCATCAGATAAAAATGACATTGCAAGAAAGTCTGAAGCTATACAAGCTATCTTTAAACAAGGGCAAAGAAGAAACACTACAGCGCCCTATTATTACGCCGATATCTATTGCAAAGAAGCGTATCTCCGATCTTTTTGATCGTACGTTAGCTTATGAAATTTCCTCAGAAATCAAGGATGGAGAGAAGCTTCCAAGGGGAGAAATTTACATTGGAAGATCTTCATTAATCACTGATTTCAAGTCAATCCTTGCCACCTCAGGAGTTAATTACGGGGAAATATTAAATTATTCTCTTTCCGTGGTAGAGCGCAAAGTAGGATCGTTAATTGAAAGTTACAAGAAGATAGAAAACCTTAGCGGCACCGACAAGAGCTTTTCAAAGTCCATAGAAGCTCTTTTAGGTTTTGTCTTTTTTATCTATGCCGTGTCACCAAAAGTAAACACAACCATTAAACTTTGCCGTATCTGCCAACGTATCTTGTCGTTTTATAAGTCTGACCCAATCGGTTTAAGCTATGAGGCATCAATCTCACAGGTAATTTATGAGAGATGCCGAAGCATCATGGATCACAACTCCGACGGGAAAAGCGCGAAAATCGAAACGATGTATTTGCTGGTGTTAATGCGTCAACTTGGCAAAAACTATCGCATAGATGAGAAAGTTCTCGGACACAGCTTTGGTTTTGACTTCTCAGATGGACAGTTTCAAACAAAATCTAGCCTTGACTATTTTTCTATAGTCACCCTTTTTTTCTATATAGAAAAAAAGACCCGTTACTCGCTGTTAAGAACTGCGTTGGAAAAGCATATATTAGAGAGATTCAGACTGAAGCAAGATTCGTTGATCGGTGATTCTGAAATGGTTCATTTGGCACTGGACCTTACAGCGTGCCCCTTCGTGAGCAATGAAACTAAAATCAGAATCTTGGAACAATATGGCTTGCCAAAAAATTATTTGCTAAGAGTTCAAAAATATAGCGAATACTGGTTCACCAAATGGGGCGATTTTGATTTTTCTAAGGAGCTAGACGCTAAGGTCAGTCAAGAAGTATACTGATTCGGATGCTTCACGCACATAGAAGACCGTTTGCGGTCGCACACACCAGCATCACGGCAAGGTTGTTCTATGCACGAAAGCTTTGCCTCGTTGAATCCTCGTGAGTTCTCCGGTCTTGACTCCTTCACTTTCCTCTTAGCTTAAGGCCTACCAGGAAAGTGAAGGATGCTCGATTATCTCGTTTTTTGATGACCTACTCCCAGCCGATAGGAGCCTGTGAACAGTCCCAGGTTTGATTGGCTAGCTATCGCCTAGCGTAAAGCTCCAGCAGTACCCCTCTCTACCCGCTCGATACGTGCTTCCGCACACAAAGGAGTGAAGGCGCGAATTCTAGAGGGTATTTTTAGAGATACAAAATCTTCAGTCGAACTATAAAACTCATGAAAATCATATAGTTAAATACTTATTCGACTCCTGGTGCCGCACCATACGCAGTATCGAAGAAGGCTCACCGCAAGGTGGGCCTTTTTTGTTTGCGCGCGGAAAGGCATCGCCGGCGCTGCCCCAAAGGCCACCACCCGTAGCCGCTGCCGCCAGGCTGCGCTGGCCCTAGGCTCTGTATGAAATATGTGAAGGGTGCGTGGAACACTGTGGGAGCTGGCTTGCCAGCGAGCTTTTGAGGCCCGAAAAGCTCGCTGGCAAGCCAGCTCACACACCAGAACCCACCCTCACATGTTTTTTCATACAGACCCTAAGCATCGTCGCCGGCGTCGACCTAAAACATGCCTTCGTCGCTTCGCGCCCTGCTTCGTGAAGCAAAAAACGCCGACCAAAAAAAACCGCCTCCCAAGAAGACGGTTTTTTTGATTCAACTCGATTAATAAGGTCGAGCTGCAGATTTTCACAGGTCACTCCAACGAGTAGAGGGAAGCCTATCCCTCGCCTATCCTGCAGCCAGTTCAGACTGGCCCTTAATAGGCTCGATACAGCCATCGGGCATTGCCGGCGCCTGAAGATTACATCCATGCCAAAAACGAAAAAACCCGCTTAGCCAGCGGGTTCTCACGATAACTTTTTAGCTAGTAAATTCAGGCCGTAATCCCGATTTACGTTCCTCACTGGGCACGTCAGCAGAAGGCAAATGCTACGGCTCGACCGCCTGCACTGTCAACACAAACACTTAACACAATGTTTCTTCACTTCACAATTATATATTAACGAACCATTCCATTAAGGCCGGACTCAAGCAAACGAAATAACCAGATATAATTGATACGGAAATCCGTCCCGCAGCCATTCCAAAAACACATTACCATCTGCCTCGCTCTCACTGCTGACACCCAATGAGACGACCGGAGCCCGCTCAGATTTCAAGCCCCACTTCCACGGGCTCGTAATCCGTGCCGGACTCGCGCAGTGGGTCAACCGCCCGGCCGCCTCACTGGGCACAGTCAGCAGACTGTCCGAAGGCATGCGTGTTCCGGTAAGCACGCTGGAGGCTTGGCCACCGCTAAGGAGGCCAAGGTATGTGGAAGTTAATCCGAAACGTACTGAGCTTCTTGTGGTTAGCAAACCGTGCTTTTCAAGCATGGAACTACCTGCGAGACAGCATTGACGAACTGCGGTAAATAAGCGTTGGGTTCGCCTCGGCTGTTGGCTGGGGTGGACTCTTTGAATATTGTTGTTATGTAGGCTTCCTACAATTAGGTCCCGCACACCTAACGTGATACGAAGTGGAACTGTGCGAATAGTTTGACCGCGCGGACAAGGCGCCAAATGCCGGTAATAAAAAATTTGACCCATGCGGTCGATGTCGCTGCCTTCATACTCGACCAGCAAGGCGAGATGCCCGCCAAGGCCCGGGGTGAATGATGCGCGGCAGATTGACCGCGAGGTACTTTCGAACTACACCGCATACCTTCGCGGCCTGGTTGAGCACAGCCACCTAGCTATCAGCACTGCGCAAAACCGGCTATCCAGCTTTAATAGAACAATGGCAGCGCTTCGTGGTGATCAGTATATGAAAGTGCCAAGTCCGGCAAAGAGTTAGGTATGCAACGCAGCGGAGTTCGTCAATCGGTGCCGTAGGGCCAAGATCGCGCGCCCATACAGCGAATAGTCGAGGCGCTCTGCAGCCATCAACATCTAAGGGCTGCGCCGATCGTGCAGTTGAGGCCATCTTGGCTGACCTGCCACGGTTTAGCCGCGAGGCTGAAAGCTTGGCCAAGATCGACATTCAGGGCGGCACCAAGGCCACCGCGCCCGGGCAGCAGCACATCGCTGGATTACGGTGGACGACCATACTCGTGCCGCCCTTGAGTTTGCGAGGCAGGTGTCGCCTGCTCTTAGCTGAAACCTGATTGCTCCGAACGAAAGCTACTCGACCATTCTGCAGGCGATCGTCCGCCCTCTACGCGACACCATTCATGCCCACAAGCTCAAAGGCTTCCAGGAGCTAAGAGCCGAGTATGCATGTGAGCGCTACGAGTAAATCACCCCACATCGCCCACCTATCAAGCAAGTCAGCTATGAGCTCGGGCACGGTCGGATCGATGTAGTCCTTCCTACATCGGAGGACGGACGTGAGTAAGTCATTCGATGTGGAACTATTCCTGGCTGGTGTGCTGATTGGTTCGCAAGCGGCGCGACAACCTCATGTACGCCAGGCAAAAAACCATTCAGGTTGCAATCGCAAAGCGCTGGCACCGGAAAACCCTTGGGCTTGGCAGAAAAAGCATGTGGTGTAGTTTCTTGAGAATTGCTTGAGCGAACACAGTCAGGCAACGCAGTATTACTACGTACTGACGGTCCGGCTGCTAGCTCGACATCTAGAAACGTCATGGGTTTTCAATCTCTGAAGGGGACCTGATCCTGACAATCACGACTGAACAAAGATTGGGTGCTGCGACAGCACAGGGCGGTAGTTGCCGCCCGCGTATGGTCATGGCTCCGAACAAGCCCTACCAAGTCCTACCGGAAAAAAATAGGTCCAGCAGTTTGCTACCTCTCGTTACGGCGCAAGTCCACAACTGTGAGCCCCATTCGAGCAGCAGCTTCAGCAGTACCATAGCTTCCGGCGTCTTGACCACAAAGACGTAGCCTGTAACGGCCGTCAGTACAAAGGAAAGTAGAGTGAGTGACCACGCCATTTTCAAGTTTAGACTGCAGTCGGATTTCAAACTCTCGAAAATTGTTGCTACTTCAGTGAATAGCTTTGGCAACTCCTGACGGAAGCGCTTTTCCTTCTGCAAGATCTCATACCTGATCGCATTGATGGCAATTATCTGGCTTTTGATAAGCCACACTATGATCGTCAGAAAAAAAAGGGACGACATCATTACCGTACTATTAATGGTGAGATGACTGTCATCTGTCGAGTCTTTGAGTTGCGTTGTGGCTAATATCGTGGATACAGGTATTGCCAGCAGTTTGCCTTGAATACCTATAAGCAATCCATTGAGCTTGACGCTGAATTCTCGCTTCTGCTCATTGAGCTTATCTAGATCATTGTTGAAAGAGAAATTGGAGATGAACAGCTCATAGTTCTGCTGCGCATTTTCAAGGATTTCATCGCAGTGACTTAATAAGTGCGCCAACCGGTTGGATTCTTCGCAGGACTTCAAGCTGGAAATTAGTGCGTTACGAATGAGCCGTTTCTTTTCGGTTCCGTGCAGCGAGTCGGATAGCATTTCCTCCAGTTTTTTTAGCCCATTGGCGACGCTTCCGGCGGTACGCCGCACTATAGGTGCACTAACTCCGTAGGTCAGATAGATTTTCTGGTCGTATGTCATCAGTGTAAAGCGACTTCCTGTCACTTCTAATATGGCATTGCGCTCAAGCTCTTTGATGAAACTGGAAGCCCGGATCACCGCAGGAGGGATGTTCGTCAGTTCGTCGCCCCAGGTTTTATAGCCCGAGTCAAGCAGTGCGAAATGCTCAGGCAGGCAGTGCAGGTTGAAGACGGCGAGCAGATCGTCCTCATCTTTAGCTAGACAATACTGAGACCCGCGAGGAGGAGTGATGGCGATATCGACGTTCTGCTCGGCGGCGGCGCCAAATGTGATCAGTCGCCCATTCAGACGCACCTCAACCTCGACTGTGTCGCTCTCGTTCAGTCTGTCCAGAATTGAGCGCTGCGGCGCTTGCAGGCTCAACGTCGCAGTGAGTCGATGATCGGACCATTGCAACGGACACATGCAGTTTAGCCGCAGAATGTCCTCTATTTCGTCGATGGGCGTAATGGAAGCCATCATCAGGCTTTCGGAATGTTTGGTTTGATGCTCTCAGGGACCTTGGTGATGACTAGGTGCCCCTCAGCATTCAGGTAGATAGTCTTGTTTTCCAAGGCCGCCTGTTCGAACGACAGCGTATATTCCTTATTAGGTCCCGAGACCCTATATTTGAGAAGTGACTTCAGATGTTTGGCTACTGGCTCGAATTCTGCGGGAATCTCTATTTTGCTCTTAGTGACATAAGTGATGAAATTATCAGGATCACTCGGTTCCAGTTGGTTAGCCACTTCGCGCAGGGTAATGCTCTCTCCCTTGGCAATTTTCCCGTCCGCCCACTCTTGAATGGCGCGGCGGCTATTCAACGCCTCGTCTTCGCTTTTGAACTCCTCACAATAGTTTTTTATCAAGGTCACGAGTTGCTGGGTGTGTTTGGATGGGTCCAAATAAGCTTCTTCATCAATGCCAAGGAGGGATTTGAAATATCCAACCACCGTGTCTTTCCGGTTCTTTCCTTTCAAGAAAGAAACATGGGGCGCCTCTAGATCTTTATCAGCCTCCTGCCAACGACGTATGTCAATATTCGCCGCAAAGTGCAGCTTGTCGACATCGAGGGTGTCGATCTCCTCGAGGTTGAGGTTCTCATCGATACCGATTCCTTTGGCATTCTTTATAAGAACAACCATGAGGTTAGGTTCCCCATCCATCAGATAGTCAATGATGGTCAAGAATCCGCCGGTAGCCAGTGGAGCTTTCTCTAGCTCGATTTTAAGCTGAGCAAGGGTATCCCTAGAGAACTGATAAAACCCTAGCTCCTTTGCGAAATAACGCTTGGTTTTGGTGTCGAACCAGCTATCGGCCAGGATACGAGCGTACGCCATGTTGCCCTCACCTTGGTAACTCGTCAGGATCGTGCTCACAAGGGTGTTAGCCTTGGGTTCTGGAAGATCAACCTGTCGTTCGCGAGGGAGCAATACAACGCTTTTGTCGCGCTGATTGGTCACTATCTTGTGAAACACAAACCCTTGCAACTTAAATTCCATGACCGTCCTTATCGTGAACATCGTGCATCCCCGGAGTGGCGGGGATTGTACCTCATGCTGGCATGAGGCCATATTCCTTCATTCTTCGATTTCTGTGGTCAACACCTGATATCGGCGATCTCGGCGCGGCAAAAACTGTATGGATAAACAGTATTTCATTTTCGCTATGCTTGCAAGCTGGGGTAGTGTGCGATGATGGCATAAGGTCCGAATAGCCTCATTTCTGCGCCAGACGAGGGAGATAGCCAAAATGGCGCGGTCGGATCGAGCCCCCTACGAAACACACGGGTGCAGTTGAGGGGTAACGGCCAAAACTATCCTGCCGTTCTCCCCGATCCCGGTTGCCGCCAGCCGCCAGCGTGATCACTGGGGAATGGCCCGGAAGGGAAAAGCACCATATCCTAGTCACCGGATGTAACGGCCTAGTAGATTTACATTGACTCAGGATTTGCGCCGGGACAAACGATTGATATGCAGCGAAAGCCTCTACGTCCTCGAACATGCTCCAAATGTCGAACTTCAGGAGGAAAGTTGGAGATTGCGACAGGCGGATTGGGGTCGATTAGGAAAAGCTTTTGTTGGCCGACTGCAACAGGTCACCATGGACAGCTGCCCGCCAGGTGCCCCACCGAGGAAGCGAAAAGCCTCGCATCCATTCCAATTCCAGAGATCGAGAAAGCTTGGGAAGCGAAGTCATCGTAGTATGCGAGACCCCCACCCTCAATCTAAGGCCAGAAATGTCTAGGACATATCCGATTCAGTTCGGAACAGATGGAACGTACGAGCTATCTGAAAAAGCTATGAAGCATATCCTTACTGGCGACACAGTAGTGCGCCCTGTCAGTGCAAACGGGGTGCGCTCAAGTGAGGTTGTCCTTTCTGGTGGGCTCCACACATGGGAAGGGTGGGAAGAGTTTTCCAGACAACATCCCCGAGTAGCACATTTGCTAAGGTACGACGTTGATCGCCACGACGACTGGTTTTACGCGCGAGAGCTTCAGAATGGCGTCATCACCTTGAAGGTTCCTCGGAGGATGTTCACAGGCGACGCCGCCAGCATAACCATGATGCCGGACTCCCACTACAAGTCGGGGTACCTCTGGAAAACGCTGTACCCGGTGGGCTATTCAGAAGAAGACATCATCCGGGTTTTGACAGAAGCTTTCGATAATCTAGACCGAGAGGATTCCACGCATCCGACGAAGGAACAACCGGCTGGGGTCCTCTTCGGATATGCGTTGATAGACACCCCTCTCAAGTCTTTGAAAATCCGAATACAGGTTCGAGGGAATCAGATTCAATCGGCCTTTCCAGCCTGGGAGCAGCCAGCAACTGGGAACAACGGCAAGCCCTACTCACACGCCCATTCGATCAATTTCAACATAGCCGCGTCAACTGTCTTTTATGAGCGATACGCGGAAGCTTGGGGTCTGACATTCCCCAAAAACTGCTTCAGCTTGCAGGAGCTAATGAAGATCACTCCGGCCTTTATATTAAGCAGGCCGCGACGCGATACGGCCGTATGCATAGACGAATGGCGTCACGTTCGTGAAAGATCTCTTATTGCCATAGCGCCCTCGATGACGCCCGAACAGCTTCAGCACGTCGAAGCTTATTTACGCGACTTTGTCTGCAGCAAAGACCCGTACGGCGCGCAAGCTGGCATTTATAGGAATTTCATTGAAGAAATTAGGCGTAATGACGCGGTATTTAACGCAGCGCAAATTTCTGAAAATGTCGCTGAGTGTATCCAGGTGCTGACTCACTGTGATCTGCAGCACGGTACCAGGAGTGCAATAGATGTCATGGTCCGATTCCTTCGAATGGCAATTGTCCATACCGGAGGACTTAGTTCACTGATGTTTAAGCGAGTACTTGGTGAATTCGTAGAAGCCGCATTGGGCCATCATGAAAAGAACTCGGTGAACGAACTCTTGGCTGGGCTCGCAACGTCACCCTGCCGTGCAGCCCTTTACACTGAATTTAATCTCAACCCGTACGTGAAAAGAAACGATGAATCCGGTTTGCGCACTGTTGGGGTCCCAGAGGTCGACATCGAGCTGGGACCAGAGCACCTTTATGAGTTTATTGCTCTAAATCTCGGTGAAAATTATCTGCAACTCTTTTCCGCAGATCAGCGGCTTGCCCTCGCAAAAGGGTGCTTTCCTCGACCTGAACAGCAGGCAATGGTAGCGGACGCGATGTCATTCCTATCCGGTATCGACTTTCAGTTCTTCATACCTGTTCGTCTAAATCTTGCGTGGCTTGGAGATAAGAACCCTCCGGCCGAGGACGATTTGATCGCCATAGCAAGAGACTACAGTCGAATGTTGGTTCTATACCGACAGCGGATCGTGATGGAAGACCCCCACGCATATAAAGCCGATCTAGACTACGGACAATCAGGAACTGACAAGTTTTTCAATCTCATCCGCCAGAAACACAAGCGTCAGTTCGTCCTCACAGTGCACAGGGCGATGCTAAACCAGTTAATAGGCTATGCCCGCACGGTCGGTTATTTGAAGCTAAAAGCTAAAGTCGAAAACACATTAAAACAACTCTCGAAAGAAGCTGTTCCGATGCCGAAGCCAATTCCTTTCTACATCTTGGAAAGCCGCAATACCCCTGAGTCATTTGCAGGCAACACTGAGGATTTGGTACGAGAGATCATGGGCAGAGTTTCAAGTGATCTAGTGTAAAGGTGAGCGCCGCTGGATAGCTCCGACCGATCTCGACGTCATAACGCGAGAACAAATGTCTTGCGGACAGTCTTAATTTCAGCGGCTACCCTCTGTCATACTCGATCAATTGTGTAGTGGTCTAATGAAACCGGACACCCATTTAGGCGAGAATGCTCGCCACAGAGAGGTGTCTGATGACCAAGCAAC